>AP025685.1:2130945-2435365 GCA_022846635.1 Salmonella enterica subsp. enterica serovar Choleraesuis | reverse complement strand
TAGCGCGTGAGCCGTCGGTTATCTGGCGGCAAACATCTTCACAAACGTTAAGCTGGCGCTGATGCTGTTTCTGGCAATTGGCATGGCTGAAATCCACCACCAGGTGTTCCGGCAGCTTAAATTCCCGCAGTTCGCTAATCGCGTCACTGATAAATTCAGCACCATAGTTAGGTTTTTTGCCGCCGCGCATAATGACATGGCCGTGCGGGTTGCCGCTGGTTTGATAGATGGTCATCTGACCATTTTTATCCGGTGACAGGAAGTTATGGCTGGCGCGGGCCGCGCGAATAGCGTCGATAGCAATACGCACATTACCATCGGTACCATTTTTAAAGCCTACCGGGCAGGAGAGCGCCGATGCCATTTCGCGATGGATCTGGCTTTCCGTGGTACGGGCACCAATAGCGCCCCAGCTGACCAGGTCGGCAATAAACTGGCCGGTCACCATATCGAGGAACTCGGTAGCCGTGGGTACGCCAAGCGCATTAACGCCAACCAGCAGCTCACGCGCCAGGGCCAGGCCGTGATTTATCCGGCAGCGGCCATTGAGATCCGGATCGGAGATAAGTCCTTTCCAGCCCACGACGGTACGTGGTTTTTCAAAATAGGTGCGCATCACGATTTCAAGACGTGATTGGTAGCGTTCGCGCATCGCGCTAATGCGCTTTGCATATTCCAGGCCCGCGGCCGGATCGTGAATAGAGCAGGGGCCGATAATAACCAGCAGACGCGGATCTTCGCCGTTTAAGATCGCGGCAATGCGGCGTCGTGAAGCCGTAATACTTTCGGCAAGCTCCGGCGTCAGCGGAAAACGCGCCGCAAGCTCGGCGGGCGTAATCAGGCTGTCGATACGCGCCGTGCGTAATTCATCAGTTTTGTTCATTGGGTGTCTCAAAAATGGGCCTTCCGCAGGCAGAAGCCTGGAAGTGATGGCTGTCACGATAAACCAATTTATGCTGAATTCAAGTTCAGCGGCAGATTCATTCGCCGAATAACACACAGACTGCCACACTTTTTCGCACTTGTGAACTAGTTAGTTAGTACATGCGCCGATTTAAATTCATAATGTCCATGATTTTAGTAGCAATTTCTTCTACCGAGTAATTGGTACTGTTCAGATAGTTGATGTGCTGTTTACGATACAGCGCCTCAACTTCGGCAACTTCCATCCGGCACTGGCGCAATGAGGCGTAACGGCTGTTTTCGCGGCGCTCTTCGCGGATAGCCGCCAGCCGCTCAGGATCGATAGTCAAACCAAACAGGCGGCTTTGTAGTGGCTTCAGCTCTGCGGGCAACTGCAAATTGTCCATATCATCGGCAATAAAAGGATAGTTAGCGGCGCGAATGCCAAATTGCATTGCCAGGTACAGACTGGTGGGCGTTTTTCCACAGCGCGACACACCAAGCAAAATCACCTGCGCCTGGTCGAGATTACGCATTGAGATGCCGTCATCGTGGGCCAGGGTGTAGTCGATAGCGGCAATGCGCGCATCGTACTTATTCAGATTCGCAGCATTCAAGCCGTGGGTACGGTGAGCGACTGGTACCGGGTCGAGCTGTAACTCACTTTGCAGTGGAGCGACCAGGGCCTGGACGATGTCCTGACAAAAACCGGCGCTTTGCTCGATTATTTCGCGGATCTCAGGCACCACAATCGAATAAAAGACCAGCGGACGAACGCCGGTCTGGGCATAGAGAGCGTCTATCTGCTCGCGAACGGCGCGGGCACGAGCGGTAGACTCGACAAAGGGTAACGTGACGCTGTTGATAGAGACCGGAAACTGCGACATGACCGCATGCCCCAAAACTTCGGCAGTGATTGCGGTACCGTCGGAAATATAAAACACGTGGCGATTGGCTGGGTTATCCATCTTATTTCCTGCATGCATGGGCGTTTTCACCGGCAGCATCAGCCGCTTACGGGGCAGTAACACTTACCGGAATCTGTTAACAGTAGCGTATACCACAATGTCAGGCTGGGGACGCATTCGCAAGCCTGGTTATGTCGCGCTTTTCGCAGAAAAACGTTGTTTAAACCTTGAGAGATATTTAGCGCAATAAAGCACTTTCTTTAATCCAGGGTTATCTGAGGCGCTCAATGAGCAGGGCGAGGTGAGATTCAGGGCAAAGCAAGTGTAGGCGACGTCCGCTGCATAAGGTGCAGCGGGTATGCATAACGTATCTGCCCGTTAAAGGGTGCGGGTCAGGATAATATCGCGCTGTGGGTCGGAGCCAAGCTGGAATATATGCTCTCCTGCCTCAGTGAAACCAAATTTTTGATAAAAAGCTATCGCTCTTGGGTTATGTTCCCAGACGCCAAGCCAGACTGCATCGAAGCCGCCGCTTTTAAGCGCATTCAGGCAGGCATGCATGAGTTGCTGAGCCAGACCGCGCCCATGCCAGTTTTTCTCTATATAAAAGCACAGAATTTCGCCTGGTTTATTGGCAATAACGCAGGCCGGGAACTCCTCCCAGCGTAGCTGGGCATATCCGGCCAGTTCGCCATCGCATTCGCACACCAGCGTTATCCATTGAGGATTTTCAATCTCTCTGCGCTGGTGCTCAGGTGAGTAGCTGGACTGACAGTGTAGCGCCATATCTTCTTTTGTATTACTGGCAGAGAATGTATCGATAAACGTGCGCTCGGCAAGGGCCGCCAGCTTTGGCGCATCGGAAGAGCGTGCAATACGAACAGGCATCAGGCTAAACCTCAAAACTTATAATCACTATTATCGTGCCACAAACGTCGAATAACGCGGCTCCTGATAGTCACCTTCTTTGTAAGAATGATTTTCATCGCAACATTCTTGGATCATGCACTGAATGTTAAGAAATTAACTAATTGAAAAAAATGGTTATTCAGTCTGGCTGACGGTCTCGGGGCGGATGTCATCCTGCAACCTGCGGGTACCAAAATCGTGACCCATTTGCGGGATATTTAACACTTCGATTTAGTTTTTAATCTGTCGTTAATTCTTCAGTTGAAAACTGAAAAGGCAACTATATCCATATCCCGTGGCCGGGGCTGAGGGCGCGGAAGTATAGGTTCAGGGTTGGTATATAACCGGCAGGTCTGACCACGGATGTCTTTTGTACTAATAAGGCTTCGTCTTAATATTTATATTTTTCATCAGGTTATAACCATTACGCTGAAAACCAGGATTGTGGATTATTTTCGAGTGCTTGAACGATTCACCGTTTTTATCATCCGGCTAATTATGTCAGGCTATTAGCGCAGTCGAGGTTCCTGTCCCTTTTCAAATATCACAAAAGGATTGTTTCGATGTCCAACAATGGCTCGTTACCGCTGGTGCTTTGGTATAACCAACTCGGAATGAATGATGTTGATGTGGTGGGGGGGAAAAACGCCTCCCTGGGTGAAATGATCACTAACCTGTCCGGTATGGGCGTATCGGTACCCAATGGGTTCGCCACTACCGCCGAGGCTTTTAACCAGTTCCTCGACCAGAGTGGCGTCAATCAGCGTATCTATGCGCTGCTGGATAAAACCGATATCGACGATGTTACCGCTCTGGCCCAGGCCGGAAAACAGATTCGCCAATGGGTTGTCGAAACCCCTTTTACCCCTGAACTTGAACAGGCCATCCGCGAGGCTTACCAACAGCTTTCGTCCGATGACGCCGCAGCCTCATTTGCCGTCCGCTCTTCCGCCACCGCTGAAGATATGCCAGACGCTTCTTTTGCCGGCCAGCAGGAAACCTTCCTCAACGTGCAGGGAATCGATGCCGTTATGGTGGCGGTCAAGCACGTTTTCGCTTCTCTGTTTAACGACCGCGCTATTTCTTACCGGGTGCACCAGGGATACGACCATCGCGGCGTAGCGCTCTCCGCCGGTGTTCAGCGTATGGTCCGTTCCGATAAAGCTTCATCCGGCGTCATGTTCACCATTGATACCGAGTCTGGTTTTGACCAGGTGGTATTTATCACTTCTGCCTATGGTCTGGGTGAGATGGTGGTGCAGGGCGCTGTTAACCCTGATGAATTCTATGTCCACAAACCGACGCTGGCGGGTGGCCGTCCGGCGATTGTGCGCCGGGCGATGGGGTCCAAGAAAATCCGGATGGTTTATGGCGACACCCAGGAACATGGCAAGCAGGTGCGGATTGAAGACGTGCCGGAAGCCGAGCGTGACCGCTTCAGCCTGAGTGATGAAGAGGTCGAGGCGCTGGCGATTCAGGCAGTCAAAATTGAACAGCACTATGGCCGCCCGATGGATATTGAGTGGGCCAAAGACGGTCATACCGGTAAATTGTTTATCGTTCAGGCCCGTCCTGAAACCGTACGCTCCCGCGGCCAGGTCATGGAGCGTTATACCCTGAATGGTAAAGGCCCGGTGATTACCGAAGGGCGTGCTATCGGTCACCGTATTGGTGCCGGTAAGGTGAAGGTCATCCACGACATCAGCGAAATGAACCGCGTAGAGGCGGGGGACGTGCTGGTCACTGATATGACCGACCCGGATTGGGAGCCTATCATGAAGAAGGCGGCGGCTATTGTCACCAACCGCGGCGGACGTACCTGCCACGCGGCGATTATCGCCCGTGAGCTGGGTATCCCGGCGGTGGTGGGTTGCGGAGATGCCACTGAAACCCTGAAAGACGGCCAGCCGGTAACCGTTTCCTGCGCCGAAGGTGATACCGGATATGTGTATCAGGGCGAGCTGGAATTTACCGTGGCCAGCTCCAATGTGGAAAAACTGCCGGAGCTGCCGCTCAAAATAATGATGAACGTCGGTAACCCGGATCGCGCCTTTGATTTTGCCTGCCTGCCAAATGAAGGGGTAGGCCTGGCGCGCCTTGAGTTCATTATCAACCGTATGATTGGTATTCACCCGCGCGCGTTGCTGGAGTTTGAACAGCAGGATCCGGCGCTGCAGCGTGAAATCCGCTCGATGATGAAAGGTTATGATTCTCCGGTTGAGTTCTACGTATCCCGCCTGAAGGAAGGGATTGCGACGCTGGCGGCTGCCTTCTGGCCTAAACGCGTTATCGTGCGACTGTCAGATTTTAAATCGAACGAATATGCCAACCTGGTGGGTGGAGAAAACTACGAACCGCACGAAGAGAACCCGATGCTTGGTTTCCGTGGTGCCGGTCGTTATGTCTCCGATAGCTTCCGTGAATGTTTCGCGCTGGAGTGTGAAGCTGTGAAGCGGGTACGCAACGATATGGGGCTGACCAACGTTGAGATTATGATCCCATTTGTCCGTACCGTGGACCAGGCCGAAGCGGTTGTCGCGGAGCTGGCTCGTCAGGGGCTTAAACGCGGCGAAAACGGTCTCAAAGTGATTATGATGTGTGAAATCCCGTCAAACGCGCTGCTGGCCGATAAATTCCTTGAGCACTTTGACGGCTTCTCTATCGGTTCTAACGATATGACTCAGCTGGCTCTGGGGCTGGACCGTGATTCAGGGGTAGTCTCCGAGCTGTTTGACGAGCGTAATGACGCGGTTAAAGCGCTGCTGGCGATGGCAATTAAAGGGGCTAAAGCGCAGGGCAAATACGTCGGGATTTGCGGGCAGGGGCCATCTGACCACCAGGATTTTGCGGTGTGGCTGATGGAACAAGGCATTGACAGCCTGTCGCTGAACCCGGATACCGTAGTGCAGACCTGGCTGAAACTGGCCGAAGTTAAAGCCTGATTATCGCCTCTGAAGGGAAGTAAAAAGCGGGCCGAGGCCCGCTTTTTTTATACCCACGTTAGACTCATTTTTTAGGTCGGTGCTCTTAGCGGCAAATCTGCTGGTCGCGATCTGAGGTATAAAATCTGTGATTATGAGTATTTACTCATTTTGGGTGTATATATATAGCGGCTAATGGGACTCTTATTCGATCTCAATTGGCTGATTTAATCCTCATCTGGACCGTAATGAATTATTGCCGGGAAAATAAGATGATATTGGCAGGAGTAATTCGTTCGGCAAGAAGTTTTCTTTGGTATTAAATATGAAACATGTCCATGTTAACTTTGATATTAAATAACGCAGGTGTATCTTCGGTTTAATAATAAACGTGACTGTGCTCTAAATTAAATTTAATGATAAGCAAATCCACTTACTCCTTCCTCCTTGATGCTTGACTCCTTCTGCTGGCCTCCTATAGTGGCTGTACAATATAAGAAACCAAGTTTCATATATAAAACATGATGATAGGTGGTGCGCTGTTGAGGGCTTAATGCTAAAGACATCGCGTAGTTATTTTTATGGCGTTAGGAATTAATTATTAAATAAAACATAACATCATCTAAAACCCAGCCATTAAATAATTATCCAGATGCTTTATTCGCTTCTGGAAGGAATTCTATGCGTTAAAAATGGCTGTTACTGCGGATAATTAGCAAAGAGGGTTGGCATGCGTAAATTAATTATTTGTTGCGGGCTGGTGGTTCCGCTTAGTTTAAGCTGGGCTGAGGACAATACACTTTCGAAAGCCAGCGAGGCGGAAGGACCCGCATCGGCCGAGGCCAGCCCCAAACCGGCAAAGCCTTTTCCCCATATTGGCTGGCGTAATGCCACGGGCGATAAGCGTCTGGATATTGGCGGTGCTTTGCGTGGCAACTATCGCTATGAGGATTGGCAAACCAGTAGCTATCGTAACCCGCCACATCTGCGTTTTGATGCCTTCCGTCTTGATATCAGCGGGCAGTATCAAAAAGGATTTACTGATATTGGCTTTTGGTTCCAGGACAAGCGCAAATACGCCATCGACCGGGCCGTTCTTGGCTATCAGTTCACGCCCGAGGCTTCGTTACAGTTGGGGCTGCCTTTTAAACCTTTTGGCCTGCAACCCTATCCGCAATTCGGCTGGTCATACGGCATCCCGTTCTATATGGGTTATGGCGTAAACAATGGGGCGGGGATGGATTATCACTTCCAGAATAATCAATGGACACTGGATGCGGCCTGGTTCCCATGGGCTACCCCTCCTGAGCTGCGATATGCGCCGGAAGTGGGCAGCTATGACGATGTAAAAGGGACTATTTACGGCCCTCACCATTTGCAATACAACGAGAAAAGATCACAGGTCAACATTCGCCTTGCTCGCCAGTTTAACGGTGCCGGCTGGAATAACGAGCTCGGTGGCTCGCTTGCCGGTGCGCAGTTGCATAACACTAAAACCGGGAATAATGGTTCGTACTGGGCTGCCGGAACGCACCTGTTGTTAAACCGGGGGCCGTGGCATCTGTCCGGACAGGTGATTCGCTATGCTTACGATCCTAAAAACCCGGCTGGAGCCGATGATGATGCGATCCTGATGGGGGGGAATGGTCTGACTCCCGCTTATCTGATCCCGGCTAAGGCCACCACCGGCTCATTAAACCTGGCGCGGGATGTAGATATGAACTGGGGCAAACTAACGAAACTGCGCTTTTATAATGATTATAGCGCGCTGTGGAAAGATAAAGGGAGCTGGTCATCTTCCCAAATGAATACGGTCGGGGTTCAGGTTTTTGCGTTGCCGGTAATGCTGTGGGTAGACTTCACCTGGGCCAAAAATGCTAACCCTTGGGGCGGTGCTGAAAACGCCACCGGCTGGACATCAACGTCTTCTAGCGGAAGCGGTAAATGGTACTTCCGTTCTAACATCAACATTGGCTACTACTTCTAAGCGATCAAGCGCTGGATAAAAAAATGCCCATCATAGGAGATGGGCAAAGACTACACACAGCAATTCGTATTCACTCAGGGGGACTCCATGCTTATAAATCAAGCCATTGATTTATAACCGTGGCTTAATACTAGGCATCTGCTGGTCGATAATCGATCGGATTTCTCCCATTCGTTAAATAAAGGTAAATATTTGACGGATAAAAAGTAATTGCGAAAATAAAAAAGGCCGCAGTTGCGGCCTTTTTTAGGAAACTATTGGTAAGTGAATCTTAACAATTGTCAGATCAGAGCGTGGCCGACGGTTTAGGATCTTCGGGGTCGGAAGCATCCAGGGCTTCTTTTAACTCGTCGATGCTGTCATGAGGTTCTGGAACTTCATGCACCCAAACGGCGTATAGACGATAGGAGACCGCCAGAACAACCGGACCAATAAACAGCCCGATCATTCCAAAGGCAAACAGGCCGCCAATCACCCCTGAAAGCACCAGCATCAGCGGCAGATCTGCGCCCATACGGATAAGTACTGGCCTAATCACGTTATCCAGTGCGGCAACAATACCGGCCCATACCAGCAGCACAGTGCCCCAGGTGGTGTCTCCGCTCCAGTACAACCAGATAACTGCCGGGATCAGTACCGGCAGCGGCCCCAACTGCACCAGACAGCAGATGAACATTAATACCGCGAGCATGGTGGCGTAATGAATACCAGAAATGGCAAGACCAATTCCGCCCAACAGCCCCTGAACCAATGCAGTGACCACTACGCCAAGCGCTACGGCGCGAATAGCATTCCCCGCCAGTACAACGGCTGCATCGCCGCGCTGCGCTGCCAGGCGGTATGCAAAGTGGCGAATGCCGCGGGCAACATTTTCACCGCGCCAGTACAGCAGCGCACTGAACAGCAGCATCATGCCGCAATGCAGCAGGAAGCTACCTATTTGCGCTGCCTGGCCAAGGAACCACTGGGTTGTGGTACCAATGTAGGGCTGAACCTTTGCCATCAGGGCACTGCCACCGGTTGCCAGCAGAGTATTCCAACTGGAATGCAGCTTATCGCCCACCATCGGGATGCTCTTCAGCCAGTCTAGCGTTGGAATAGCCATATGACCGCTGCGCGCCCAGTGAATAAGCGGTGTGCTGCTATCAACCAGGCTATTTACCAGCAGGGCTATGGGAATGATAAACAGTAAAATGAGCAGTAAAACGATAACCAGTACCGCGAGCGAACGCCGGCCCCAGAGAATTTTTTGCAACCATAAGAGCAGTGGCCAGGTGGCAATAACGATAGTCCCGGCCCAGGCAAAGCCCAAAATAAACGGCTGAACTATCCAGAGACAGGCCAGAATCATGATCGAGAGAAATACCACCGACAGTAGTATCTGCGGCAAATCAAGTGGTCGACGTACATTAAGCATAAAGGTCTTTCCTGTGAAAACATGCCGCACTCCAGGCGGAGTACGCGCTGAGTCTGTCGTAATAATGATATATTTCAGCCGTTTTTGACAGATGGCTGGAGCCAGTAAACTCCAGCAGCGGTGAAGAAAAAAATGTGTTACAACCAATTGGCTGTAACGCAAACGATAACTGCACATTAATCAGACTAATAAAAGAAGGGTCGCGCAGGCATGATCCCACAAATTTCCCAGGCACCAGGGCTGGTGCAACTGGTCGTCTCTTTTTTAAAGCAACTGGAGCAACAGGGTTTTACCGGCGATAGCGCTACCAACTATGCCGACCGGCTGACCATGGCGACCGACAACAGCGTCTATCAGCTGCTGCCGGATGCGGTGCTATTTCCCCGTTCGACCGCAGACGTTGCGTTGATAGCGCGTCTTGCCGATGAGCCACAATTTAAAAAACTCACCTTCACGCCGCGCGGCGGCGGTACTGGTACCAACGGTCAGGCGCTAAATCAGGGGATTGTGGTCGATATGTCGCGCCATATGACGCGCATCATCGAAGTGGATCCGGAGCAGGGCTGGGTTCGGGTTGAGGCCGGGGTGATTAAAGACCAGCTCAACCAGTTTCTCAAACCGCTGGGTTATTTTTTCTCACCTGAACTCTCAACCAGTAACCGGGCGACGCTGGGCGGAATGATTAATACCGACGCTTCCGGGCAGGGCTCGCTGGTCTACGGCAAAACCTCTGACCACGTGCTGGGCGTTCGGGCGGTTTTACTGGGCGGAGATATTCTGGATACCCGCCGCCTGCCGGTGGAGCTGGCCGAAGAGATAGGCTGTGAGCAAAGTAGCATCGGCCATATCTACCATACGGTGCTCAACCGTTGCCGCGACCAGCGCGAGCTTATACTTGAGCGCTTTCCGAAACTTAACCGTTTTTTGACCGGTTACGACCTGCGCCATGTGTTTGATGACTCGCTGGGGTATTTTGATCTCACGCGCATTCTCACCGGTTCCGAAGGGACGCTGGCGTTTATTACCGAAGCGCGGCTTAACATTACGCCGATCCCGAAAGTGCGTCGCCTGGTTAACGTAAAATACGATGCCTTCGACTCTGCGCTGCGCAACGCGCCTTTTATGGTGGAAGCGAAAGCGCTGTCGGTAGAAACCATCGACTCTACGGTGCTGAATCTGGCTCGGGAAGATATTGTCTGGCACTCAGTCAGCGGGCTAATAGAGGATGTGCCTGAACGTGAAATGCTCGGGCTGAATATTGTTGAGTTTGCCGGTGATGACGAGACGCTGATTGAAAGCCGCCTCCAGTCCCTATGCGCGCGGCTGGATGAGCTGATGGCGCGCGGCGAGGGCGGCGTTATCGGCTGGCAGGTGTGCAGCAATCTTGATGATATCGAACGTATCTATGCCATGCGTAAAAAGGCGGTAGGGCTGCTGGGTAACGCCCGCGGTGCGGCTAAACCGGTGCCATTTGCGGAGGATACCTGCGTGCCGCCGGAACATTTGGCCGATTATATTAGTGAATTCCGGGCGCTGCTCGACGGCCACGGCCTGAACTATGGCATGTTCGGCCATGTAGATGCCGGGGTGTTACACGTTCGGCCGGCGCTGGATATGTGCGACCCTCAACAAGAAGTACTGCTAAAACAGATCTCCGACCGGGTGGTTGAACTGACCGCTCGTTACGGCGGTCTGCTGTGGGGGGAACATGGTAAAGGGTTCCGTGCAGAATATAGCCCTGAGTTTTTTGGACCCGTGCTATATGAAGAGCTGCGCAGGATTAAAGCGGCTTTTGACCCGGATAACCGGCTAAATCCCGGAAAGATTTGCACCCCACTGGGTATTGAAGCGCCGATGAAGCAGGTTAATGCGGTAAAACGCGGTACCTGGGATCGGCAAATCCCGCTACAAGTTCGCAATGAGTGGCGCGGTGCGCTGGAGTGTAACGGCAACGGTTTATGCTTTAATTTCGATGTGAAAAGCCCGATGTGTCCGTCAATGAAGATTAGCGGCAATCGTATTCACTCCCCGAAAGGGCGCGCGGCATTGGTGCGCGAATGGCTACGCCTACTGGCAGATCGCGGCGTTTCACCGCAGCAGATTGAGCAATCGCTGGCCGGTCGGCGGCCTAGTCTGCGCGGGCTGATTGAGCGCTCGCGCAATAGCTGGCATGCCCGTCATGGAGAGTACGATTTTTCCCACGAAGTCAAAGAGGCGATGTCAGGCTGTCTTGCCTGTAAAGCCTGTTCCACTCAATGCCCGGTGAAAATAGATGTGCCGGATTTCCGCTCGCGCTTTTTGCAGCTTTACCACACGCGCTATCTGCGCCCGCTGCGCGATCATCTGGTGGCCAGCGTTGAGAGCTATGCACCGCTGATGGCCCGTGCGCCCCGGACTTTCAATTTTATTACCAGCCAGCCTTTAGTACAGCGCATTACCCGTTCGCGTATCGGCATGCTGGATCTGCCGCAGCTTTCGGTTCCATCTCTCAATCAACGCCTGGCGACTCATCCTACGACTAATCTGACCCTGGAGGAGCTTGAGGGCATGAGCCTACAGGCGCGTGAGAAAATGGTGCTGATAGTCCAGGATCCATTCACCAGCTATTACGACGCTAGCGTGGTGGCAGATATGGTGACGCTGGCTGACAGGCTGGGCTATCAGCCGGTGCTGCTGCCATTCTCCGCCAATGGTAAGGCCCAGCATATCAAAGGTTTTCTGCAACGCTTTGCCCGTACGGCCCGTAAAACTGCTGATTTCCTTAACCGGGTGGCACAGCTTGGTATTCCGCTTACCGGCGTCGATCCGGCTTTAGTGCTGTGCTATCGCGATGAATATCGTCAGGTTTTGGGCGAGGAGCGTGGAGATTTTCAGGTGTTGCTGGTGCACGAGTGGCTCAATACGGTGCTGGCGGATAAACCGGTCAGCGCTGTGAGCGGCGAGGCGTGGTATCTGTTTGGGCACTGTACCGAAGTCACCGCACTGCCGACAGCACCGAAGCAGTGGGTCGATATTTTTGCCCGCTTTGGCGCACCGCTGGAGCCGGTTAGCGTCGGTTGTTGCGGCATGGCAGGCACCTACGGCCATGAAACTCATAACTATGAAAACTCGCTGGGCATCTATGCATTGTCCTGGAGCCAGCATATGCAGCGTCTGCCCCGTAACCGTTGCCTGGCGACCGGCTATTCTTGCCGCAGCCAGGTGAAACGCATTGAAGGAAGCGGGGTCCGTCATCCTTTACAGGCACTATTGGAGATCCTGCCATGATCTGGCGTCGTCAGGTAGATTTAGCCGCACTCAATGAGATGGGCAGCGGCAATATGGTTGGGCATGTTGGCATTCGCTTTACGGCGATAAATGACGACAGCCTTGAAGCCACCATGCCGGTGGATGAGCGTACCCGCCAGCCGTTTGGCTTATTACACGGCGGGGCCTCGGTTGTGCTGGCAGAAACCCTGGGCTCGGTGGCTGGCTATCTCTGCTGCGAGGGAGAGCAGCGGGTGGTTGGGGTAGAAGTTAACGCTAACCATCTGCGTTCGGCGCGCGAAGGCGTCGTGCGCGGTGTTTGCCGGGCACTGCATGTAGGGCGTCGGCAACAGGTCTGGCAGATAGATATCTTCAATGAGCAGCAGCAGCTGTGCTGCTCCTCGCGGCTTACCGTGGCAGTAGTTTGATTTTTACGCAGCGCGTAGCCTGCCTGCGCGCTGCATTATTTCCCCCGTTCATCCCTCAGTTTGTGCCACAGACGCTGCCTGTTTCTCCTATCGGCGCTACCTAATTTGCCTTCGTTTTTTATAAACCAATAATACAATTCACTGTTTTATATTGGATTTTATCGAAATAACGGCTCCCGGCAGGAATAACCTCAGGGTCTATCCTTAAAGAGTGTCCGTTGAAAATAACGGGACGGGCAGCGTAAAGTAATAGATAAGATTGATAATCATTATCCATTAGGCGCTTGCGCCCGTTTTCGACGCCATGAGGAGATGAATATATGGGCAATACGGCAACCAGCTTTGACCCGAATGAGCTTAAGTGGCAGGGCATTACCCTGACTCCAGCGGCGGCTACCCAAATCCGCCATTTGGTGCAGCAACAGCCGGGAATTATTGGGCTGCGTCTGGGGGTAAAAACCTCAGGCTGCGCGGGTTATGCATACACCATCGCAACGGTAAGTGAGCCTGCACCTGACGATCTCTGCTACGAAGTCGATGGTGCGAAGCTTTTTGTTGCGCCCAAAAGTATGCCGCTGGTGGATGGCACTGAGGTGGACTTTGTTCGCGAAGGGCTAAACCAAATTTTCAAATTCCATAACCCGAATGCGCAGAACGAATGTGGCTGCGGTGAGAGTTTTGGCGTTCAGGGGTAAGTTATGTCACGAGACAGACAGTCAAATGCTGATGTCGCGACCTGGGAAGGGCCGATCAATTATAAGGAAGGTTTCTTTACCAACCTTAAAACTGATGAGCTAGGCCAGGGCATCAATGAGCAGGTTGTGCGGGCTATATCTGCCCGGCGCAATGAACCGGAGTGGATGCTTGAGTTTCGGCTCAACGCCTATCGGGCGTGGTGTGAAATGGAAGAACCACACTGGCTGAAGGCGCATTACGACAAGCTTGATTACCAGGCTTACAGCTATTTTTCGGCCCCATCCTGCGAACAGTGTGATAGCGGCTGTGAAGGTGATGAGGCACAAGCAGCGTCGCGAGACAGTAGCTATCTAACCCGCGAAGTGGAAGAAGCATTTTCCCGGTTGGGTGTTCCGGTGCGAGAGGGCCAGGAGGTGGCGGTAGACGCTATTTTTGACTCAGTCTCGGTAGCGACGACTTACCGCGAACGCCTGTCGGAGCTTGGCATTATCTTCTGTTCGTTCGGTGAGGCTATTCAGGAGTTTCCGGATCTGGTTCGTCAGTATCTGGGAACAGTGGTACCCGGCAATGATAATTTTTTTGCCGCGCTCAATGCCGCGGTAGCGTCAGATGGCACCTTTATCTACATCCCGAAAGGGGTGCGTTGCCCGATGGAGTTATCGACCTATTTCCGCATCAATGCCGAGAAAACCGGCCAGTTTGAACGCACTATTTTAGTGGCCGATGAGGGCAGCTATGTCAGCTACATTGAGGGCTGCTCCGCCCCGGTACGCGACAGCTATCAACTGCATGCGGCGGTGGTGGAGGTCATTATTCTTAAGGATGCCGAGGTGAAATACTCCACGGTGCAGAACTGGTTCCCGGGGGATAACAACCGCGGCGGCATTCTGAACTTTGTCACCAAACGCGCGCTGTGCGCCGGTGACCACAGCAAAATGTCATGGACTCAGTCGGAAACCGGCTCCGCCATTACCTGGAAATATCCAAGCTGCATTTTGCGTGGCGATTATTCGGTGGGCGAGTTCTTTTCGGTGGCGCTCACCAGCGGCCATCAGCAGGCCGACACCGGCACCAAGATGATTCATATCGGTAAGCACACGCGTTCAACCATTATATCTAAAGGCATCTCTGCCGGTCACAGCCAGAACAGCTATCGCGGGCTGGTTAAAATTATGCCGACGGCAGCCAATGCCCGTAATTATACCCAGTGTGATTCGATGCTGATTGGCCCGGACTGCGGGGCGCATACCTTCCCTTATGTGGAGTGTAAAAGCGACAGCGCTCAGCTTGAGCATGAGGCCACCACTTCACGAATTGGTGAGGACCAGCTGTTTTACTGCCGGTCGCGCGGAATCCGCGAGGATGATGCTATCTCGATGATAGTCAACGGATTCTGTAAAGACGTCTTTTCCGAGCTGCCGCTTGAGTTTGCCGTTGAGGCACAAAAATTACTGGCCATTAGCCTCGAACACAGCGTGGGTTAATCCCAACAGGAGCGTTATGTTAACCATTAAAAATTTACACGTCAGCGTGGAAGATAAGCCGATCCTGCGTGGTTTGAACCTGACGGTAAAACCGGGTGAGGTGCATGCCATTATGGGGCCAAACGGCTCCGGTAAAAGTACCCTTTCAGCCACGCTTGCCGGGCGGGAAGATTATGAGGTAACGGAAGGTAGCGTTACGTTTAAAGATAAAGATTTATTGGAGTTAGATCCTGAACAGCGGGCCGGAGAAGGGCTATTTATGGCTTTTCAGTATCCGGTAGAGATCCCCGGCGTCAGCAATCAGTTCTTTCTGCAAACCGCGCTCAATGCGGTGCGGGCCTATCGCCAACAGCCAGCGCTGGATAGATTCGATGTGCAGGACTTAATTGAAGAGAAAATGACGCGGTTGAAAATGCCGGCCGATCTGCTTAGCCGTTCGGTTAACGTTGGATTTTCGGGTGGGGAGAAAAAGCGTAACGATATTCTGCAAATGGCGGTGCTGGAACCCGCATTATGCATCCTCGATGAAACGGATTCCGGGCTGGATATCGACGCCCTTAAAGTCGTTGCCGATGGGGTCAATGCGCTGCGCGATGGCGAACGCTCTTTTATTGTCGTTACTCACTATCAGCGCATTCTCGACTATCTGCGTCCGGATCATGTTCATGTCCTGTATCAAGGACAGATTGTGAAATCTGGTGATTTTAGCCTGGTGAAACAGCTTGAGGAGCAGGGTTATGGCTGGCTCAGCGAACGGAAGTAACGCACTGGCGCAGTGGCAGCAACTGGCTCAGGCTCAGGGCGTTTCTGGGCAGCCGGAGGCGCACATGAAGGCGCTGGCTCATAAAGGGCTGCCATCGCGACGTCATGAGGACTGGAAGTATCTGCCGCTGGATAATCTTCTTAACAATCAGTTTGTGGCCCCGGCCCCCGACCCGCTGCGGCCTGAGGTGCGTGATAGCCTGGCGCTACCGCTTGATGCGCTAAGGCTGGTATTCGTAGATGGGCTATGGCAGCCGGAATTAAGTGATTCACTGGAAGAGGGCGGGGTAAGCGTGGCGATAGAGCGCCATCCGCAGCTTCTTGCGGCACCTGTGAATCCGGAGCCCTTTTTGCACCTAACCGAGGGGCTGGCGCGTCAGATGATGACCATACGCGTGAGCGAACCATTGGCACGCCCATTGTATCTGCTGCACATCACCCGAGGCTGCGCTAGCGGCGGTCTGGCAACGGTACATTATCGCTGTCACCTGACGGTGGAAAGCGGAGCGGATGTAACCGTTATCGAACACTTTGCCAGTATCGATGCACGCAGCCATTTTACCGGCAGCCGCCTGACCATGGAGGTGGCCGATAACGCACGCCTGCGCCATTTCAAACTGGGGTTCGAAAATCCGGCCAGTTACCACTTCTCGCATAACGACCTGTGGATGGCGGAAAGCAGCCAGGTATCCAGCACCAGCTTTCTATTGGGGGCGCAACTTACCCGCCATCACACCAGCTGCCGCATGGAAGGAGAGAATGCCAGCCTGCAACTCGATAGTCTGGCGCTGCCAATCGGGCAGGAGGTAGTCGATAGCCGAACTTGGCTTGCCCATAACAAAGGTTATTGCCTCAGCCGCCAGCGCCATAAAACGATTGTGCGCGACCGTGGGCGGGCTGTGTTCACCGGGCTTATCCGCGTGGCTCAGCATGCGGTAAAAACTGACGGCCAGATGACCAATAACAACCTGTTATTAAGCCGAATGGCTGAGGCCGATACGCGCCCGCAGCTGGAAATCTACGCCGATGATGTTAAATGTAGCCACGGTGCAACCGTCGGACGGCTGGATGAAGATCAGCTGTTCTATCTGCGATCGCGCGGTATTCCCGAAGCCGAAGCTCGCGAGATGATTATTTTTGCATTCGCCTCGGCGCTTACCGACGACATTGAGCAATCCGAGCTGCGTGATGCGGTGCTGGAACGTATCCGTCAGCGCATTAGTCAGGGGTAAATATGACCTTTAATGTAGAGGCGGTACGCGCCGATTTTCCGGTTCTTAATCGCGAAATTGACGGCCAGCCGCTGGTTTATCTGGACAGTGCCGCCAGCGCACAGAAACCTAACCAGGTTATCGACGCTGAGGCGGATTTTTACCGCCACGAATATGCCGCAGTACACCGTGGGATCCATACCTTGAGCGCGGCGGCGACTACCCGAATGGAAAAGGTTCGCGAGCAGGTCGCCGGATTTATTCACGCCGCCAGTGCCGGGGAGATAGTCTTCGTTCGAGGCACCACCGAAGGCATCAATCTGGTGGCGAACAGTTGGGGCGATCGTAACGTTGGTCCGGGCGACAACATCATCATTAGCGAGCTGGAGCATCATGCCAATATCATTCCCTGGCAGCTACTGTGCCAGCGCCGTCAGGCAGAGCTGAGAGTATTGCCTCTGCGTGAAGATGGCAGTATCAACCTGGAAATGTTGCCAGCCCTGCTTGACGAGCGTACCCGGCTGGTGTCCGTGGCGCATATATCCAATGTGCTGGGCGTGGTAAGCCCGCTTGAAGAAATTTGCGCACAGGCCCACGCGGCCGGTGCCTGTGTGCTGGTGGATGGTGCGCAAGGCATTATGCATGGGCATGTTGATGTAGCGGCGCTGGGCTGCGACTTTTATCTTTTTTCCGGGCATAAAATCTATGGGCCGACCGGGATTGGCGTGCTGTATGGGCGTAAGGCGCTATTGGACGAAATGCCGCCGTGGCAGGTAGGTGGTTCGATGATTGACCGGGTTAGCCTGAGCCAGGGCACTACCTGGGCCGAAGCTCCGTGGCGTTTTGAAGCAGGAACGCCACACACAGCTGGAATTATCGGCCTGGGAGCCGCGCTGAACTGGTTTAGCGCGTTAGGAATAGATGAGGTCGCCTTATGGGAAGAAAGCCTTATGAGCTACGCTCTGGAGCGCCTGGCGGCAGTACCCGAACTGCACCTGTACGGCCCACAGGCCCGTAAGGGCGTTATTGCTTTTAATTTGGGAACCCATCACGCCTATGATGTGGGAAGCTTCCTGGATAATTATGGTATTGCCGTTCGTACCGGGCACCACTGCGCCATGCCGCTTATGGAACACTATCAGGTACCGGCCATGTGCCGCGCATCGCTGGCGGTTTATAACACCCCGCAAGAGGTTGACCGTCTGGCGGCGGCCCTGACGCGCATTCACGGATTGCTGGGCTAGGCCCGGCCTTTTCAGGAGATAACCAGTGAGTCTGCCGGATAAAGATAAGCTATTACGTAACTTCCAGCGCTGCGCCAATTGGGAGGAAAAGTATCTCTATATTATTGAACTGGGCCAGCGATTACCGGCTCTGACGCCGCAGGAGCATTCTGAACAGAACCGGGTATCCGGTTGCCAGAGCCAGGTGTGGCTGGCGCTGGACAGTGGCCCGGATGGTATATTAACGATTCGCGGTGATAGCGATGCCGCGCTGGTGAAAGGGCTTATTGCCGTGGTCATTGCGCTATATGCCCACATGACCCCTGAAGATATTAATCAATTCGATCCCCGCCCGTGGTTTGTTGAAATGGCGCTGACCGATCACCTCACCCCCTCCCGGTCACAGGGGCTTGAAGCGATCATTCGTGCCATCCGTGCTAGAGCCGCGAAAAATTAGCTAAACTGATAGTTAATACTGCTTTTATCCTGTTGCGCGGTGCAATTGCCGCGCTCTCGTTAGCCTGCCGACGCTTTGCCGGTTTATACAGGAGTTAAGTATGAAACGCGTCCTTTCTATGCTCTCAATTGCCACACTCTGCGCGGTTAGCCACCTTCCCGCTGCCTGGGCCGTTGATTATGCGCTTCCGGCACCCGGTAGTCGGCTGATTGGCCACAACCAGACCTATGTGGTGCCTAACGATGGTAAAAACCTTGAGGCTATTGCCCAACGCTTTAATACCGGCATCCTGCTGTTGCTGGAGGCGAATAATACGGTCGATCCCTTCCTGCCGAAAGCGGGGAGTGAGTTAACAATTCCCAGTCAGATGATTCTTCCCGATACCCCGCGCGAAGGGATAGTCATCAACCTGGCAGAACTGCGGCTCTATTATTATCCACCGGGCGGGAATCGGGTTGAGGTCTATCCTCTCGGTATTGGACAGCTCGGCCGAGAAACGCCGGAGATGGTCACCCGAATAAGCCAAAAAATCCCGAACCCCACCTGGACGCCTACCGCCAATATACGCGCCAGGTCGTTAGCGGCAGGTATTAAGCTGCCGCAGGTTGTTCCGGCCGGGCCAAATAACCCGCTGGGCCGCTATGCTTTGCGGCTTGAAAAAGGAGGCGGAGAGTATCTCATTCACGGTACGAATGCCCAGACCAGCGTCGGACGACGAGTCAGCTCCGGTTGTATGCGGATGCGGGCGGCTGATATTAAGTCGCTATTTAGCCAGGTGTCATGGGGTACCCGAGTGCAAATAGTCAATGAGCCGGTCAAATATACCGTAGAGCCTGATGGGCGGCGCTATATCGAGGTACATCAGCCGCTGTCGACAAATGACTGGGAGAATCCTCAGACTGTGCCTATCGCGGTTAAAGCAAACGTAGGGCGCTTTATGGATAGCCCGGCAAACTCACGTGCTGAGATAGATAAGGCGATGACCAGACGGGCAGGTTATCCAATAGAGGTCGGTAATACCGGGCGGAGCCAGCCGACGCAAGGTACGGGAAATTCATCAACGCCGGTGAGAGACACGCTGGCCAGAAATGATAATGGCGGGATGTTGTCACATCCATAGAGTGATGCTGAATCTTACGCAGGGACGCGTTGGGATTTATAGGCAGTAGCAGGGAAGGAATAACAGACAAAAAAAATGGCGCACTATGTGCGCCATTTTTCAAACCAGAACTCTTACTTACGGTAAGAGTGAGCCTGGTTGTCCAGACGCTGGTTAGCGCGAGCTGCGTCGTCTTTAGCAGCCTGAACGTCAGAACGCATTGCGTTCACGTCGTTGCTCAGCTGGTCAACTTTAGCGTTCAGAGTCTGAACGTCAGAAGACAGCTGATCGATTTTAGCATTGCTGGAGCAACCAGCCAGCAGAGTAGAACCCAGGATTACCGCGCCCAGTACCAGTTTAGTACGATTCATTATAAATACCCTCTAGATTGAGTTAATCTCCATGTAGCGATGTAAGTATTACACAAAGTTTTTTGGGTTGAGAATATTTTTTTGATGAGAAAGTGCTTAATTTTGATCGTTCGCTCAAAGAACCACCGACTTCACACTTGAGGTTAAAAAAAGCAAATAAAACAGCAGAGTTTCATCGGAGTTACCTAATATAAATTGCATATTAAATAGCGGGCACCGATTGGCGTTTTTGAAAATAACCGACTAGTGAAAATAAAAAAGGCATCCCGAAGGATGCCTTTTAATCGAATTAATACGTCTTGTAATAATTACAGAACGTGAACAGAAGAAGTGTTGGTGGTGCCGCTTGGAACCAGAGCACCGGAAACCATAATCACAACATCTCCTTTACGAGCCAGGCCGCTAGCCAGCGCAGCTTCTTTACCCTGACGGTAGAAATCATCGGTAGAGGAGATAGCGGAGACAACCTGAGGCACAACGCCTTTGCTCAGAACCAGCTGACGCGCGGTAACTTCATTAGTGGTCAGGGCCAGGATAGTGGCGTGTGGGAAGTATTTACGCACGGACTTAGCGGATTTACCGCCTTCGGTCGCAACAACGATCAGCGGAGCGTCCAGTTTTTCTGCGGTTTCAACAGCGCCACGGCAAACTGCTTCAGTGATGCGCATTTTACGGCCATCGTTTGGATAGTCCAGCTGGCTGTTCATCACGCGATCGGTACGCTCACAGATGGTCGCCATGATGCTTACGGCTTCCAGTGGGTATTTACCTTTAGCGGATTCGCCAGACAGCATTACCGCATCGGTACCGTCCAGGATGGCGTTAGCTACGTCGCCTGCTTCTGCGCGGGTTGGACGTGGGTTTTTGATCATGGAGTCCAGCATCTGAGTTGCAGTGATAACAACTTTACGAGCGCGGATACATTTTTCGATGATCATTTTCTGAGCGAAGATAACTTCTTCAACCGGGATTTCAACGCCCATATCGCCGCGAGCAACCATGATACCGTCAGAAGCTTCGAGGATTTCGTCGAAGTTGTTCAGGCCTTCCTGGTTTTCAATTTTGGAGATGATCTGGATGTTGTCACCGCCGTGGGCTTTCAGGTGCTCACGGATTTCCAGTACGTCAGAACGTTTACGGATAAAGGAAGCTGCAACGAAATCAACGCCTTGTTCGCAACCGAATACCAGATCCTGTTTATCTTTCTCAGCCAGAGCTGGCAGGGCGATGGAAACGCCAGGCAGGTTAACGCCTTTGTTTTCGCCCAGGTCACCGTTGTTCAGTACTTTACAGATAACTTTATCGCTTTCGATAGCGGTAACTTCCATACCGATAAGACCATCGTCAACCAGTACGGTATTGCCGACAGCCAGGTCGGTGGTGAAGCCAGAATAAGTTACGGCTACACGCTCGCTGTTACCCACTACGGATTTATCGGTAGTAAAAGTAAAGGTCTGGCCTGCTTTCAGGGAGACGTCGTTACCGCCTTCCAGCTTCATGGTACGGATTTCAGGGCCTTTGGTATCCAGCAGGATAGCGGCTTTCTGACCGGTTTTAGCTACTACGCTACGCAGGTTTTTGATGCGGTTACCGTGCTCTTCGTAGTCCCCATGAGAGAAGTTAAGGCGCATTACGTTCATGCCGGCGTCCAGCAGTTTGCCTAACATTTCTGCTGATTCGGTTTTCGGGCCGATAGTACAAACGATTTTGGTCTTTTTCATGACAGTCTTAATCTTAAGTTGAGAAGGATTGTGGAATCGCTAGCAGGCGGAGCCCGGAGGCGCGCCGTGCATTAAGGTTCGTAGCTTATCCCGGGCCAGTAAGCCTAAGGATAGGTGACACGCGTAAAGCGTGCGAGAGAAAGTATCTATTGGGTACAGCCTGCCGCTGTAGAAACAAAGTCTTTTATTGTTAGGGCAGTTCAATGTGCTGAAACCATTCAAGTAACCAGATGCCGCTATTATATGTGATCTATTGCAAAAAAAGAATGAAAAACAGCATCCCTACATCGGTACTTGCGGCAGGTCAAACTCTGCGCTTTTTACCATCCGATTTGTTGATTTTGTGTGAATGGAATGCTGGCAGGTAGCTAGTTTGCCGCAGGCTCAAAAATTTTTATTAACCCTCGATGCCGGTTTCTTTTTAGATAGATAAATTAATTATCTGATAGCTAATTAATAAAACCAGAAGATATAAATAATTAATAACCGGAGGTAATGAATATCTAACTAAAGTTTTATCTTTGGAATTGAGAAAAAACTGATACCTAAAATCTTAAAACCAGAGCAATGCCGGATTTAACACCATATATTTATGGAAACGTGCGATTAAAAAAAACTTATGCGAGATTTTGACCCATCTTAACGAGTAAAAAATATTATACATTTTCCCTTAAAAGGCTCTTTTCGATTAGAAATGCGTAAGCGAAATTTAGCGATGACTGGTTTGAATATAATTCGGGTGAGAGGAATAGGGTGGCAGAGCCAAAATATTGCTGGTGCTAAAGCATCGTGGGTTCATATCAGAGAGGCAGAGAGGCAGAGAGGCAGAGAGGCAGAGAGGCAGAGAGGGTAAGCTACAGATACGAAAACCAGGCAGGCTGAAAAAATAGCTGCTTGTGATATCAAAACAGAAAGTGAGAAAAAAAGTGATTTTGAATAGAACTGAAAACTAAGAACACCTGAGAAATGGTGCGTCCGAGTGGACTCGAACCACCGACCCCCACCATGTCAAGGTGGTGCTCTAACCAACTGAGCTACGGACGCACTGGTGCGTTCAATTGGACTCGAACCAACGACCCCCACCATGTCAAGGTGGTGCTCTAACCAACTGAGCTATGAACGCGATGCTGCAGGTGACAGCGGGGACGAATATTAACGGCACCTCGGGAGCCTGGCAAGGGGTAAATGACAATTTTCTCTAAGAATTCACGCGATTGCTGTGAATCTGCACAACTAGCGGGTCAAACTGCCGCCAGGAGCGGACAGGTGAGTAACCGAATAGAAAATTATTCAGCACCATGGGGGCCAGGTGAAGTGGGACTGATGGTAAAAACGGCGGTCAGGGAGAGATTATCTAAAAATTGGCCGCGGTGAAGCGGCCAGGCACAATTAACGAGAAGCGCGGGCCAGAATAGTCGCGGCAGGCTGGCGTTGTAAAAAGCGCATACGCAACAACATCATAATTGCCGCAGCGGTTAAGCCGATGATAAAGCCCCACCAGAAGCCTGCTGGCCCCATGCGCGGCACGATATAATCGGTCAGCGCAAGCAGATAGCCGCAAGGTAACCCCAGCACCCAGTAAGCGATAAAAGTGATGAAGAAAATAGAGCGGGTATCTTTGTAGCCACGTAATACGCCGCTGCCGATAACCTGAATTGAGTCTGAAATCTGGTAAATCGCGGCCAGCAGCATCAACTGTGCAGCCAGGGCTACAACTTCCGGATTGTCGTTATACAGCATGGCTATCGGATGACGGAAGGCAACGGTCAGGATAGCTGTCACTGCCGCCATCATTACCGCCACCCCAAGCCCTGAGCGCGCGGCGGTCTGTGCCATCAGAGTAGAACCCTGCCCAAGACGATAGCCCACTCGAATGGTGACGGCTGCCGCTAAAGACATCGGCAGCACAAAGACCAGCGAGCTAAAATTCAGGGCAATCTGGTGACCGGCGACATCAGTGATACCGAGCGGTGAAACCAGCAGAGCCACGACCGCGAACAGCGTGACTTCGAAAAACAGCGCGAGCGCAATGGGCAGACCGAGCTGTACAAGGCGTTTCAACACCTGCCAGTCAGGCTGAGACCAGCTCGAGGCGTTACGAATATCTTTCATTGCTCCTGCACGGTTAACGTAAGACTTCATGCAGAAAAACATCACCCAATATACCGAAGCGGTAGCAACCCCACAGCCTACGCCGCCCAGTTCAGGCATGCCCAGGTGGCCATAGATAAACACGTAGTTGACCGGAATATTTACCAGCAGACCTATAAAGCCCATCACCATGCTAGGTTTGGTTTTGGCGAGCCCTTCACACTGGTTACGACACACCTGAAAGAAAAGATAGCCGGGAGCACCCCATAACAGAGCGCGCAGGTACCCTACGGCTTTATCGGCCAGCTCAGGATCGATATTGTGCATAGCACGAATAATATGTCCGGCGTTCCACAGCACCACCATAATCAGTACGCTCACAAGCCCGGCAAGCCAGAACCCCTGGCGTACCTGATGGGCGATTTTTTCGCGGCGGCCAGAGCCATTTAGTTGAGCAATGACCGGGGTGAGCGCCAGCAGCAGGCCGTGACCAAACAGAATGGCGGGTAGCCAGATGGAGGTGCCGATAGCCACGGCGGCCATATCGGTAGCGCTATAGCCACCGGCCATCACGGTATCGACGAATCCCATCGAGGTTTGAGCCACCTGGGCCAGGATCACGGGAATAGCCAGCGCCAGCAGTTGGCGGGCCTCAGTTACATACTTCTGCACGGTAGCACCTGTCATATTGGTATTGTTATTGAAGCTGTGGTCAGTTACAGCAGAAAAGGCCGCCGAACGGCAGCTCAAAGGTAAAGCAGAGGAAATATCCCGACTATTCTAGCGCTATACGGCGATTAAGCCAGTGAAAAGCCTAAACGCCTTTGAAACTCACTGGAATGCGCCAGGAGCAACTGTTATTGTGCTGACAGTTGAAATAATCAGGCGTCGCCATGCGGCGTATCAGGAGTAAAAATGTTTACAGGTATCGTCCAGGGGACAGCAAAGCTGGTCTCCATTGATGAAAAGCCCAATTTTCGCACTCACATCGTTGAACTGCCTGAAGATATGCTGGAAGGCCTGGAAACCGGCGCCTCCGTGGCGCATAACGGCTGCTGCCTGACCGTCACTGAAATTAACGGTTCGCATATCAGCTTCGATCTGATGAAAGAGACGCTGCGCATCACTAACCTGGGTGATTTAAAGGTTGGCGATTGCGTCAACGTTGAGCGGGCTGCACGTTTCAATGATGAAATTGGCGGCCATCTGATGTCTGGTCATATTATGACCGTCGCCGATGTGGTCAAGATTGTCACCAGTGAAAATAACCGCCAGGTCTGGTTCAAACTTCAGGATCCTTCACTGATGAAATATATCCTGCATAAAGGCTATATCGGCATTGATGGCATCAGCCTTACGGTTGGCGAAGTGACCGCGACGCGTTTCTGCGTCCATCTGATTCCCGAAACGCTACAGCGCACGACGCTGGGCGCTAAAAAGCTGGGTGATAAGATCAATATCGAAATCGATCCACAGACTCAGGCTATCGTGGATACCGTTGAGCGCGTGCTGGCCGCCCGAGAATCCGCTATTGCCGCAGAGGTAGCCCGCGACCTTAAGGGTTAAATACTGCGAGTTTTCCAGCCCGCCCGCAGTTGTCTGTCGCGCGGGCTTTTTTGCGCCTGATAAGCCCAGGATGCAGGCAATAAAAAAGGAGCCATCAGGCTCCCTTTACTAACACAGTATTGATGTCTTAACGCGGAACTCGCATACCGTGCTCGACGCCACGGCTGAACAATACCTGCCATAACTGAATATCGCGTGCGCGGAAGGCTCCGGCACAGGCATTCAGATAGTAAGTAAACATTCTTCTAAAACGCTCGCTGTAGTTGTCAGCAATTTCTGGCCATGCGGCTAAGAAACGCTCATTCCATGCCATCAGAGTAGTGTCGTAATCCGCGCCGAAATTATGCCAGTCTTCCATCACGAAATGTTTTTCGCTGGTGTCGGCTATCTGGCGCACTGACGGCAGGCAGCCGTTAGGGAAGATGTATTTATCAATCCACGGGTCGACATTATTGTCAGTTTTGTTGGAGCCGATAGTGTGCAGCAGGAAAATACCATCGGGTTTGAGATTGCGGTCGGCTACTTCGAAGTAGGTCGCATAGTTTTTCGGCCCTACATGCTCGAACATCCCCACCGAAACAATGCGATCGAACTGGTCGTTCAGGTCACGATAATCTTCCAGCAGAATGTTTACGTCCAGGCCAGTACACCGATCCTGAGCCAGCTTTTGCTGTTCGGCTGAAATGGTTACACCGGTTACCGATACCCCATAGTTACGGGCGGCAAACTCAGCAAGGCCGCCCCAGCCGCAACCGATATCCAGCAACTTCAGACCAGGCTCAAGCCGGAGTTTTTCGCAAATCATCCGCAGCTTAGCTTGCTGAGCCTCTTCGAGGCTGGTCGCATCTTTCCAGTAACCGCAGGAATACTGCATGAAAGGGTCGAGCATCCGGGTAAACAGATCGTTGCCCAGGTCATAATGCTCTTTACCAACAATCCAGGCGCGTTTTTTAGTTTGCAGGTTAACGATACGAGCGCCAAGAATGCGCAGAGTGTCTTTTAAGTGATGAGGAAGTTGATTTTCCAGCCCGGCGCGCAGCACCTTAGTGAAAAATACATCCAGATGGTCGCATTCCCACCATCCGTCCATATAACTTTCGCCCAGTCCGAGCGAGCCTTCCTGCAGAACGCGTTTGAAAAAGTCAGGATTTTTTACCTGAATATCGCCAGCGGAATGCCCATTGATCTCAACGCCGGCTCTGCCCAGCATTTCACTGGCTATGCGGTACCATTCATTATCACTGATACTGGCTTCTTCTATACACGATGAACTCATAGCTTCTCCATCACCTTCTGTGATTAGAACCATAAAAAAGCGTAGCCGCTATTCCGGGTTTTGTGAGAAATATCACGGCCAATGACCGCATGCCTGATTCCGACGTAGTTCAAAAAGAAGGGGAAGCCCCTTGCCAATCCCAAGTTGGGAACTAAAGCCTCAGGTGAGGCTCTAGATAAATCAATAACGTATAAAAATTTATAATAATCTCTTGAGTATAGATCTGACCAATCAGTGATTCAACCGACAATAGTCAGCTCAGAAACTAGTTGTTACCTGTTGTTACGAGCAGGTTCTGTTGAAACGGGGGCTTCAACCGCGGTCGTGCTATTCACTCCACGCATAAAATAACCCAGTACTGCCAGGACGGCCGCAGCAAGCATAACGCTGGTTGTGGTCAGCAATGGCCGGGAAATAAAGGTAGATACCGCCAGACTTGCAATAAAACAAAGTCCCAACTGAAGCGTATTTTGGAGCGCCGTTGCGCGCCCGGATGCGTGAGGGAAGGGGGCCAGTGCCGCTGAAACTACGAGCGGATATATAGCACCATTCGCCAAAGCCATGAAACAAAATGGCGTAAGGATTGCTGCCAGACTGGCCCCTGGCAGTAGGGATATACCCCAGGTAATCACGACGCTGAGGACAAAACCCGATAGCAGCCAGGGTAGCATCCGGTCACCGGTCCAGTTTTTCAATGCAGCACGGCAACTATAGCCGCCAATCAAGAAAGCCAGCGTCTGGGGAACATAGCTCAGGCCAATAGCGGCAGGACCATAACCCATTGAGCTTAGAATAAATGGCGACCCGGTAAGCCAGGCAAAAAAGCTGGCAGAGCATGCGGCATAGACCAGTACATTGCCGCGATAACTGCGGCTTTTAAGTAAAGAGCCAAAGCTGGTCTTTTCATTGGTTGCAGAAACCGGGTGATGCTGATGTTTTGGCAGACGTGCGGCGGGCAGCATAAGTATTAACGTCAGACCCAGCAGCACAATAAAAATCGCCTCCCATTCGAAATGATGCAGCAGCCAGCTCCCCAGAAGCGGGGCAAGCGCTGGGGATAGCCCGACCAGCGGCATAATAGTGGCAAAGATACGGTTGCGCTGGTGGGCAGGATAACGGTCGGCAACCAGAGTTGGCCAAATTACCGCAGCAGCACACACGCCGATTGCCTGAACAAAACGCAGGGCAAGCAGCTCAATAGCATTGGATACCCATAACATTCCCAGACAGCCAGCGGCAAAGATGGCCAGGCCCGCGAGCAGCACGGGGCGGCGGCCAAAGCGGTCAGATAGCGGCCCCCACAATAACTGCGCCAGCGCAAATCCAGCCAGATAAAGACTCAGGCTGGCGCTGACCCATGCCGGGTCGGTACCAAGAGATTGCTGAATAGCGCCAAAAGCCGGCAGATACATATCAGTGGCTAAAAAGCCCAGTACGCTGAGCCCGGCAAGCCAGACCAAAAATGATTTCGAAGGTTGCATTATAAAAAACCAGTGCAGGGAATATTTATGGGCGCAGTGTAGAGAGTGCAAAATGTGATGTGAAACGTTAATATTTGCCAGGTGCCATCAAAAAAATTGAAGGGAAGGTATGTGGTCTGAATATTCACTGGAAGTGGTTGATGCAGTTGCACGAACCGGGAGCTTTAGCGCCGCCGCTCAGGAGCTGCATAGAGTGCCTTCGGCGGTAAGTTATACCGTACGTCAGCTTGAGGAGTGGCTGGCAGTTCCTCTATTTTTACGCCGTCATCGTGACGTAGAACTTACTGAGGCCGGGCGTTTTTTTCTGCATGAAGGCCGGGTTGTTATCAAAAAAATGCTAGCCACCAGGCTGCAATGTCAGCAGATAGCCAACGGCTGGCGCGGGCATCTTTCTATAGCGGTTGATAACATTGTACGCCCTGAACGCACCCGTCAACTGGTACTTGATTTCTATCGTCACTTTCCTGATGTGGAATTAAGGATTAGCCAGGAAGTGTTTAATGGCGTATGGGATGCGCTCGACGATGGGCGGGTCGAGGTCGCCATCGGCGCGACCAAGGCTATACCGGTAGGTGGGCGCTACGGCTTTCGCGATATGGGAACTTTAGGCTGGCATTGTGTGGTGGCTAAAGATCATGCTCTGGCCAAAATGCCGTTTCCGCTTGGAGATGATGAGCTGCGGGCGTGGCCTTCACTGGTGCTGGAAGATACCTCACGTTCTCTGCCGAAGAGAATAACCTGGCTGTTGGATAACCAGCGGCGAATGGTGGTACCCGACTGGTCATCTGGTATCGAGTGTTTGAGCGCTGGGCTATGCGTGGGAATGGTGCCATATCACGTGGCAGAGCCGTTTATTGCCAGCGGGCGCTGGCAGGTATTAGAACTACAAAATCCGTTTCCGGACGCGGCCTGTTGCCTTAGCTGGCGCCAGTCGCCGCGTTCACCGGCGCTGACCTGGCTGCTGGACTATCTGGGTGACAGCAGCACGCTCAACGCCGAATGGTTGTAAGCAATCTTACCGGCGATAATCGAGGAATGGGCCATCAGCCACCGAGCGGCGTTCGACCAGGCGCGGATGCACTTCAATCGTTTGAGAGTGCTCGCGTTTGTTGACGATACGATCAAGCAGCATATTGAATGCGGCCTCGCCCAGTGAATCTTTCGGCTGGTGAATGGTGGTCAGCGCCGGACTGAAATAGCGAGCGTTACGCACATTGTCATAGCCAATGATTGAGATATCCTGCGGCACGCGCAGCCCCATTTCATCGGCTGCGCAGATAGCGCCCATCGCCATAACATCACCGCCGCAGAAGATTGCCGTAGGGTGAGTCGGCTGGCCGAGAATTTGCTGCATCGCCCGGTATCCGGATTCTGGCTCAAAGTCGCCCTGGACATTCCAGGCTTCAGGTACAGTTATCTGAGCCTCTTTGAGTGCCTGCATAAATCCGGCCAGTCGCCCGGCGCCGGTATTGCGCTCCATCGGGCCCGGGATCACACCAATCTCACGGTGGCCGCGTTCAACCAGATAGCGGCCGGCCAGGTAACCGCCTTTGAAGGCGTTATCGATAACCGAGTCGGTAAAATCGGCGCGGGATTCGCCCCAGTCCATTACCACCATTGGAATATGGCGATACTCTTCGAGCATAGTCAGCAGCGATTCCGGATATTCGGAGCACATCACCAGCAGACCATCTACGCGCTTTTGCGCCATCATTGACAGGTAAGCCTGTTGTTTTTCCAGACTATTCCAGGCATTGCCTAAAATCAGGGTGTAGCCTTTCGCAAAGCAGTTTTTTTCTACCGCTTCGATAATTTCCGCAAAATAGGGTGCTTCGCTGCTGGTTGCCAGCAAACCAATCGATTTGGTGTGGTTAACCTTCAGACTGCGCGCTACGGCGCTGGGGGAATAATGTAACTCTTTAATCGCCGCCCAGACTGCATTGCGGGTTTCTTCAGCGACAAAACGCGTCTTATTTATCACATGGGATACGGTCGTCGTAGACACGTTTGCGCGCTTCGCTACGTCTTTGATAGTTGCCATTAACTCTTACTCCAGGCCATATCGTAACATATTGAAAATAAGGTGGTTAAACGTTTGCCTCTGAGTGGCATTTCGGCTCCGTTATGCGTTCGTTTCATTCGGGAAGGCAACAACAGGAGAGAAAACTCGGGGCGGCACATCTCAAACCAGCGTGGGATTTTGTCTTATCTTGCGCAAAAGGGGAAGGGAAAAAATGCATCTGGTGTAGATTCTTACAAGATTTCTGGGATTAATTGTGGGAAAATAAACCAATCTGCAAAGTTATATTAACGTGACAAGGAGAAACAGATGAATATTGAACTGCGCTACACCCTCGTGACCACTTTCGTTGCCCTTGGCGCCATTGTCGTTGTAGGGCTGATTGCCGTACTGAACTAAGTAAACTCTTCCCATGCGGCGTGCCCACGCCGCATTTCGCTATGATTAGTGCTAATTGCGCAAAAGCTCTTTGCATTTGCGACACTTTTTTATTGCTCCTAAGGCTGTCATCATGCTGCCATCTGCAAAACGGATAATTTGCCGCGCCGTGCTAAATCGCCGGGCGCGGTTTTTTTATCCGTAAAAAATACGGAGCAAAATAATGAAAATAAATTTCCCTCTGCTGGCCCTGGCGATAGGCGCTTTCGGCATCGGGACCACCGAGTTTTCCCCGATGGGATTACTACCGGTTATCGCAAATGGTGTGCATGTTTCTATTCCCGTTGCGGGCTTGCTGATTAGCGCTTATGCCATCGGGGTTATGGTTGGTGCGCCGATAATGACGCTGTTGCTCAATCAGAAAAAACGGCGCAATGCCCTGGTATTACTGATGGGGATTTTCACCGTCGGCAACCTGTTGTCGGCAATGGCTCCGGATTACACTACGTTGCTGGTATCGCGCATTATTACCAGTCTGAACCACGGTGCCTTTTTCGGGCTGGGTTCTGTCGTGGCGGCCAGTATTGTGCCTAAAGATAAACAGGTGAGTGCCGTCGCAACTATGTTTATGGGCCTGACTATTGCGAACATTGGCGGGGTGCCGGTGGCAACCTGGCTGGGCGATACTATCGGCTGGCGTATGTCGTTTCTCGCCACCGCTGCGCTTGGCGTGATTGCCATGATAAGCCTGTTCTTCTCGCTGCCTGTTGGACTTGCCGGAGAGAAGCCGGATGTTAAGCGTGAACTGGCAGTACTGATGCGCCCTCAGGTCGTGATGGCATTATTGACGACGGTATTTGGTGCCGGAGCCATGTTTACGCTTTACACCTATATTTCCCCAGTGCTGCATACTCTGGCCCATGCTTCCTCAGCCATGGTAACCACGATGCTGGTTTTGATTGGCGTGGGTTTCTCTATTGGTAACTATCTGGGCGGGCGCTTTGCTGACCGTTCAGTTACCGGCACGTTGCTCGGCTTTTTGCTGTTGCTGATGGTTGTGATGGTCGCGATGCCATGGCTGGTACGTACGCCGGTTGGCAGCGCTGTCGCCATGATTATCTGGGGCGCTGCGGCGTTTGCTATCGTGCCGCCGCTGCAGATGAGGGTGATGCGTGTGGCCAGTGAAGCGCCAGGCCTCTCTTCATCGGTCAATATCGGCGCGTTTAACCTTGGCAACGCATTGGGTGCGGCGGCCGGGAGTGGCGTGCTGTCGGCAGGGCTCAGCTATACCTATATTTCGCTGACCGGTGCGGCAATCGCCGGAGTGGCCTTATTGCTGGTGCTTCTGGCCAGCCGTCGGCAGCCCAAAGCGAGCTATGCTCTTGAGTAAATTCAGTCTGCTGATTTAAATCTATCCAAAAAAAAGCGGAGCACATTGCTCCGCTTTATCTTTTCAAGGCCTTATCAGGCTGCAAAATTCTCAGCAACAAACGCCCAGTTAACTAAAGCCCAGAAGTGCTCCAGATAACCAACGCGAGCATTGCGATAGTCGATGTAGTAGGCATGCTCCCACACATCAACGGTCAGCAGTGGCTTGTCTTCTCCTGCCAGCGGAGTTCCCGCGTTGGAAGTAGAAACAATAGCCAGAGTTCCTTCAGGGCGTTTAACCAGCCACGTCCAGCCGGCGCCAAAGTTTTTGGCTGCGGCATCAGAGAACTGCTGACGGAAGGCATCAATAGAGCCGAACTGTTTTACCAGGGCATCATGCAGCGCGCCGGTTGGTTCGCCACCGGCATTAGGTGCCAGGCAATTCCAGTAAAAGGTATGGTTCCAGACCTGAGCTGCGTTATTGAAGATACCGCCTTCGGAATTCCGAACGATCTCCTCCAGAGATTTTCCTTCAAAAGGAGTCCCTTTAATCAGGTTATTGAGGTTAGTCACGTAGGTTTGATGATGTTTACCGTAGTGATACTCAATAGTCTCAGCAGAGATATGGGGTTCCAGTGCATTTTTGGCATATGGTAGTGCAGGTAATTCAAATGACATTGCTTCACTCCTTGTTATAGCGCTTTCCGGTATAGCTAAAAGCAGCAATAAGCCTAACAAATAGAGGGCTAAGTCAAAAGCTAAACTGTTATCGAGAGGAAAGGAAATCGTAAAGAAATCTGTGCGTTGCCTAAAGGGTGAGCGTTTGGGTGGAAGGTGTGAAAATGTGGACGATAAGAAGTCAGCCTGCCTATACGGCAGGCTGGACCTATTAACGAATGGTGCCCGGCGTCATCACCCGACGCGCGCCGATATAATGACGCTGCCAGTAATCGGAGCTTAGCGACGTTATCTGAATATCGCGGCCGGTACGTGGCGACTGAATGAACTTACCGTTGCCAACATAAACGCCGACGTGATCGGCCGTGCCGCGTCCATGGGTCCGGAAGAACACCAGATCGCCGCTTTTCAGTTCATCTTTATCGACCGGCGCTGCGTCGCGCAGGTGATACATTTCATTTGCCGTACGCGGGATACGGATTTTCACCAGATCCTTATAGGCGTAATAGACCAGGCCGCTGCAGTCAAAGCCGGTACGTGGGGAGCTACCGCCCCAACGATAAGGCTTGCCGAGCTGACCCATCAGTTTATTCATGGCCGTTTGCTGGGCGTTTTGTACTTTTGCCTTATGAACTGAGCTATAGCGCATGCTGCGGATGCTGTGCACTTCCCGCATGTTAGCCATCTCTAAGTCATCAGAAGATGAGACTCGTACTTTGGTGCAATGTTTTTTAAAGCGCGTGCACTTCTCCGTCCAAATCAATCCATTCGGCTCGATAATCGCAAGCTTTCTGGAGCGCGTACTGCTGTTACTGGCAGTACGGGTACGGTTGCTGACGGTTTTACTTTTACCGGAATGATTGCCACCGGAAGTTGTCTTTTTCGCGCTGACCTTAATGGTCTTTCCTTTTTGGCTGGCTTTCGCCTTTACCGTCCTGGTTTTATCCGCTGTGGCATGCCCATGATGATTTTTGCTATGGGTCGCCGTCGAACGCGAGTGGGTAGTCGCATGCGAAGATGATGTGTAGGGCAATGTAAAGAGCAGAGCACACAGCGAAAGGGTAATTTTATTTATCCGCGCCACTGATCTGGTTCCCCTGTAAGGGCTGGCGTTAGCCAGCCTGTTGTGTTTTGTAAACCGCAAAGATTCTAATCCATAAGGAGAGGTAAAGTTAATAAACTTTTAGGCTCAAAAGCGGCTTTTGCTACCGGGTGCGAAAAAAATCGCCACTCACCGGACGTAATCGTCATATTTTTCCCCCGCCAGGCATAAACATCCTCCAGTCAATGAGCAGAAAATGTTATTCTGAATGTCTCTTCAGCACGACGTTATCATGACCTGCAAATTGACATCGCGGGGGCGCTGGGGTAGTACAAATATCAAATTAATGCGACAGAAGTTTGAGGAAGCAAGACCATGAGCGAAACTATTGAAAAAATCCAACGCCAGATCGCTGAAAACCCGATTCTGCTGTATATGAAAGGCTCCCCAAAACTGCCAAGCTGCGGTTTTTCTGCACAGGCTGTCCAGGCTCTCTCTGCCTGCGGCGAGCGTTTTGCTTACGTTGATATCCTGCAGAACCCGGATATCCGCGCAGAGCTGCCAAAATACGCTAACTGGCCGACCTTCCCACAGCTGTGGGTCGACGGTGAACTGGTTGGCGGCTGCGATATCATTATCGAAATGTATCAGCGTGGCGAACTGCTGGCACTGATCAAAGAAACTGCGGCTAAGTACAACAGCCAGCAAGACGCAGAATAAGTTACTGCTGTAAAAATAAAGCGCCTGCGGGCGCTTTTTTTATACCTGATGAAAGCAGACTCTGCTTGCCGTCAGACGCATAACCTTGTCATAAAAGCTGCGTCCAGGACGGCCAGAGTATGAATTTCAGCAAATTTATTCGGCCTGGGTTTGAGCTTCTGCTTCTGCCATTTGCGGCAAAGGCCAGCCGCCAAGACGCTTCCAGCGATTTACCAGCTCACAGAACAGCAGGGCGGTGCGCTCGGTATCGTATAGCGCCGAGTGGGCCTGACTGGCGTCAAACTCAATACCGGCGGCGATACAGGCTTTAGCGAGCACTGTCTGCCCTAACACCAGTCCACTGAGCGCCGCAGTGTCAAAAGTCACAAACGGATGAAACGGATTACGTTTCAGTCCCGCGCGTTCGGCGGCAGCCATAGTGAAACTGTGATCGAAAGTCGCATTGTGCGCCACCATGATGGCTCTGTTGCAGTCGGTATCTTTAATTTTCTTACGCACGACTTTGAAAATTTCGTGTAGCGCATTGTATTCGCTCACCGCACCGCGTAGCGGATTATTGGGATCGATACCGTTAAAGGCCAGGGCTTCGGGCTGAAGATTGGCTCCGGCAAATGGCTCAACGTGAAAATGTAGCGTCTCATCGGGCAGTAACCAGCCATCGCTGTCCATCTTAACGGTCACGGCCGCTATTTCCAGCAGGGCATCAGTTTTGGCATTAAAACCGGCAGTTTCGACATCAATAACTACAGGATAAAAACCACGGAAACGGTCACACAGACCACCAGTTTGAAGGTTATCGGCCATCGGAGTCTCTTACTCGGGAGAAAGTGCAGCGCGCATTATGGCAAATTTTGGCAGGGGATGCAGTAGAAGCGGGCGCAGACGCGCCCGTCAGGATCAGTTGCCAAGGCCGCGGCCGGCATCTTTCTCTTCGATAAGCTCGATTTTATAGCCATCCGGATCTTCAATGAAGGCGATAACCGTGGAGCCGCCTTTAACCGGGCCGGCTTCACGAGTGACTTTGCCGCCGTGGTTGCGGATGCGCTCGCAGGCTTCTGCCGCGTTATCTACAGAAAGTGCCAGGTGGCCGAAAGCGGTACCCATATCGTAGCTTTCAACGCCCCAGTTATAAGTCAGCTCGATAACCGCGTTTTCGGTTTCCGGACCGTAGCCGACAAAAGCCAGGGAGTATTTGTACTCAGGGTTTTCGCTGGTGCGCAGCAGTTTCATACCCAGAACATTGGTGTAAAACTCAATGGAGCGCTGTAAGTCGCCAACGCGTAGCATAGTGTGTAACAGACGCATGGTATCTCCCGATAGAATTGCGTTTAAATTCAGATAGTCTGGTAGTTCATAGTATAGCGGCGCCCGGACGCCGCTATCAAATTAGCATTACAGCGTTGGGTAGTCGGTATAACCTTCGGCACCACCACCGTAGAAACTTTCGCTACGCTGTGGGTTAAGCGCGGCGTGCTGGCGCAGGCGCTCAGCTAAATCCGGGTTTGCGATATAGTCGCGGCCAAATGCGACGGCATCAATAAATCCGCGGGCAATCATCTCTTCGGCTTTCTCTTGAGTGTAGCCGCCGGCGGCCACGATCACGCCATCATAGCTGGCACGAACCTGCGCCCGGAACTCATCGGAATAAGGCTTACCACCGGCCCAGTCTGGCTCCGAAATATGTAAAAATGCCAGGTTACGTTTATTCAGCTCGCGAATCAGATACAGCGCGGCCTCAACCTGATCTTCGCCATTATCCAGGCCATTGAATGGGCCTAATGGCGAGATACGGATCCCGATACGATCGGCAGCCCAGCCATCAATAGCGGCATCGACCACTTCCAGCGCCAGACGGGTTCGATTTTCAATACTACCGCCATAAGCATCTTCACGCTGGTTGGAGGCTGGAGAAAGGAACTGATGTAGCAAATAACCGTGAGCAGAATGCAGTTCAACCAGGTCGAAACCTGCCTCTCGCGCATTAACTACCGCAGAGCGGAAATCATTAATGATCCCTGGAATTTCTTCCGTTTTTAGCGCTCTTGGCATGCTGGTATCTTCACGAACCGCATCGCCCTGGGCATCGCGCAGGGTGGTTCGCACGTCGGCCTTAATCGCGGAGGGAGCAACGGGTGCCGCGCCGCCAGGCTGCAGGCTGGCATGAGAAATACGCCCGGTATGCCAGAGCTGAACGGCGATATGGCCCTGTGCGTCGTGTACCCCATCGGTAATTTTACGCCAGGCAGCGATTTGTTCGCTGCTATGCAGGCCAGGCGCACCGGCATAGCCTTTTGCCTGGGCGGAAACCTGGGTGGCTTCGCTAATAATCAGTCCGGAACCTGCACGCTGGCGGTAATACTCGGCCATCAGTGGCGTTGGAATATCACCTGGTTCGATGCTACGCAGACGAGTGAGCGGAGCCATAAATACGCGGTTAGGAACATTAATTGCCCCAACTTGTAACGGGGTAAACAGCTTTGCCTGGGACATAGGTACACCTCGTAGTTAATTACTAGCTTGAAAAGTGACGTGTGATTATTGTTCAGGAGAACTCAGCAGACTTTGCGCCGAGTGCAAAGCGCAATAGAGCGGCTTTGCATCGCGGGCAATCTTGGCCTGTAGATGTGAGCCGAGCCACAGGGTGTAAAGTGTTAGCGCCAGTTCTTCTGCGACCATATGATTGGGAACACTGCCATCTTGCTGACCTTCTCGAAGCGTGGCGCTCAGCAACTGAATCAGCCGTCCCGACCCCTGTTTTAACGCATCGCGCATTGATTCTGATAAATCGCAAACTTCGGCAGATAGTTTGACCGGCAAACAGTTGCCAGACATACCGCTACTGCAAAACAGTTCTTGAGTTCGCCGAAACCAGTTCAAAACGCGTTCGCGTCCGCTAATTGCTTGCTGAAAATTATGCGTATTTTCAGCATCACAACGCTGGTAATAACGCTGAATCAACTCCACGCCAAACGCTTCCTTAGAGTGGAAATGATGGTAAAAAGAGCCTTTGGGGACCCCTGCGGTCTTTAGCAGTTCGGTCAGGCCCAGCGCCGTAAATCCGCGCTCCAGACACAACCGCTCTCCGGTTTCCAGCAGATGCTCTCGGGTATCACAATCGGTACGTTTGTTCATTGGCAGTCAATCTAATAGACCGGTCGGTCTAATGCAATGATTAGCGTTTGTCGATTAATGCCGGATTGATAAAAGGGGTTGTTTTAATGCTTTATGATTGCTCATCAGTGACGTTGTCACTTTTTGGGGCCAATAAGTAACGTCTGTCCAGGCGATACGCAGCAGCGGGATAAATGTCAGGCGTCTTTAAAGCAAGGGGCGGGCTGGGCGGTGGCCGATTCATCTTCATCGCGGGTCGGTGCGCGATGCATTGGCGCAAGAGGCTGCACTTTCACGTCTGCAGACTGCTGATTTGATGTTTTGCACGCATCTGCGATGAGCGTTCGGGCACCGTCTTCTTTTTCTTTAGGCATGACTAGGCGTGGATCGCTCACTTTGTTATGGCTGCGGCTGTAGTGGTGGAATACGTCGGTATAGCTATCGGGAGTGACCAGTTTAATCAGTTCTTTGTTATTACGAAGTAGGGAAGCATAGTCCTTATAAAATACTACGGTAATACAAATGATAATCATAGCTGAAGCAATAAACGCTACTGAATGCATCAATAGCGTTTGCCACCGCGATTGTGGCCGTATGCGCTTCTTAAGCATCAGCACGGCAGGTAAAATCCCGAGGAATACTGCATAAGTCAGTAACGCCGGGGTAAGCAGTGCCAGTGCTTCCGCGCTGTGATTTTCAAAAATATTGGTCATCATAATGGTATTGGTAAGCACTCCAAAATCCGCGGAGTGCTAGTCGCTTTTGCGCATCCCATGAATAATTTTGCCACTAGGGCTGTCGCAGGCCGGCACAGTATTTTTTGTGACATAAGACGGCAAGCCGGGCGCAGGATAGCACGAGGGATATGCATAGTGCGAAGGTCTCCCAACCTATACCGCCCGGATCGATAACTCGCGGTTTGTTCCCTGTGAGGACACAACTGGCGGCTGTTAATAAAATGGTGCTGAAACGTTTAATTTCGGTGCGACTGCGCCGTAAATCATCCCTGCAGGCCATAAAAAATCATAAATATTTGCTGATTATGAAATTTTACTAATGCTTACTGAGGAAAACCTTAGTTTAAGTGGTGATAAGCCGCTTGCCATTGTTCATTAGTGCTTGCTCTATCGAATAAAGCAGGCTTCAATTGTAAGAGAATTGTTGTTCAGAGGTTGAAGTGGCACAGCAGCTAGAGTTTTTTCCGGTTCCCAGCCCGTGTCGAGGTATATGTCAGTCTGATGAACGCGGTTACTGTCGGGGTTGTATGCGCAGCCGCGATGAGCGTTTCAACTGGCAGAATATGAGCGATACCCAAAAGCAAGAAGTACTGCGGTTATGCCGTGGGCGTCTTTTGCGTAAATTGCGCGCAACTGGCGCGCCGCAAAGCGAGGAACCGGATCAACCTTCACTGTTTTAAGCTCCGCTGAGACTTATACTCATAGCAAATATTATTGAGGATAAGTACATGGTTGAGCGTATAACTTTAACCCCGCAGGGGCCGCAATTTTCCCGTATGGTGATGGGCTACTGGCGTTTGCTGGAGTGGAACAAATCACCTTCTGAACTGGCCTCTTTTATTGACGCACACCTCGACCTTGGTATTACGACGGTCGATCACGCCGATATATATGGGGGCTATCAGTGCGAAGAGGCGTTTGGTCGTGCATTGCGTCATGCGCCAGGGCTGCGGGAAAAACTTGAGATAGTGACTAAATGTGGCATTGCCACTCTGGCGCTTCCAGAGAATGGCATTGGCCATTACGATACCCGCCGTGAACATATTCTTGCCAGTGCTGAAAAATCACTGCGTCATTTCAATACCGACTATTTAGACCTGTTATTGATTCACCGCCCCGATCCGCTGATGGATGCAGATGAAATTGCCGAAGCATTTCTGGCCCTGCATCAGGACGGTAAAGTGCGTCACTTTGGCGTTTCTAACTTCACTCCTGCCCAGTTCTCTCTATTGCAATCGCGTTTACCTTTTAGCCTTGCGACCAATCAGGTTGAGATCTCCCCGGTACAGCAGCAGGTGATTCTCGACGGAACGCTAGATAGCCTTCAGCAGTTACGAACCCGGCCAATGGCATGGTCTTGTCTGGGTGGAGGGCTGTTGTTTAGCGAACCTCGCTATCAGCCGCTGCGTGAAGAGTTGGCAAGAATAGCCGAAGAAGTGGGTGCCACCAGCATTGAACAGGTGGTTTATGCCTGGATACTACTTTTACCTTCGCAGCCACTACCTATTATCGGCTCTGGAAAAATAGAACGAGTGGCACAGGCGATAGCCGCTCAGAATATTTCTTTAACGCGGCAGCAATGGTTCCGTATCCGCAAAGCTGCGCTGGGCTATGATGTACCATAAGTAGTATTGATTATATTAGTTACATAACTTATTTCAGCAGCAATTATCTTTAGAAGGAATTGATAATTAGGTAAACTATAACCCTAGTTATTATATTTTTTGCTTCTGAGGATATTATGAGATCTCTTATTGCACTGAGCCTTCTGCTATGTGCTTCTACTGGGTTCGCTGCCAGTAAAACGGTTGAAATGCATCTGGTCAGCGACCAGGGCATTGGCGACAGTATTGGGACTATTCAGATCGAGGAAGTGCCGGGGGGATTGAAATTTACGCCCGATCTTAATGGCCTGCCGCGCGGCGTTCACGGCTTCCACATTCATGAGTTTGCCAGTTGTGAACCCGCTGTAGTGAATGGTATGGCCACAGCGGCTGGTGCCGCAGGCGATCATTTTGATCCGGCTAAAACGGGTAAACATGAGGGGCCGTGGGGGAATGGCCACTTAGGCGACCTGCCGCCAATGACGGTCAATGCCGATGGTCAGGCTGATATATCTTTGCCAGAAACGCGCCTTAAAACCATCGCCGAGATAACTAACCACGCGTTGGTGTTGGATACTGGTGGCGATGAAGCCTCACTGCAACGAGCGGGGCGATTACATCCTGCCGGTAAGCATATCGCCTGTGGCGTTATCCGCTAACGTCATTACTTTGCGCCGGAGCCTGTTCTAGCTGACGAAGTGAGCAGTAAAGCCGCCAGATAATGGCGGCTAAATCTCGCGCTTCGGGTTGATGGTGGCGGGATAACGCTTCGCTGATTCGCAGCAACTCTGCCAGGGCGGTCGCCAGAGTGCGTTGTTGGACGCCACGTTCGCTCATAATATTGCGCATTGTCACGATGCAAGTATCCCGCACCCGTGAAAGCGGGTCGGAACGGGTTTCCCAGGCCCGCAGCTGCCATGCGACATGAGTACAGTTTAGCAACACGACTCCCCAGCGCAGCAGCCAGCGCCTGCTGGCTTCATCCTTGCTGTTGCTCAGCTGGCTAATATGGTGATAAACCAGCGATTCAAACTCTGCCTCTGAATACCTCGGATGTCGGCTAATCTGATCGATAAACGATCGCCGCAAGGCCCGTACATGCCGCCGCCCTTTACGTTTATCCGAACTTGGCCTTAGTACTGAAAAGGCTACCCACGTCATACCTACGCCAATCACTTTAGCCAGGTTGTCGTTCAAAAATGAGGCGTAGTCATATTGCGGTGGATTTGTGACGGCAATAAACGACCCCATAAACGCCGCAAACTGGCCCAGAGCCCCGGCATATTTGGGGTGTTGCTGCTTGAGCAACTGAATTGTAATAAGCAGCGGGAATAAAAAAGCCAGAAATGCCCACAGATGGCTGACCTGGATCATCAACCCAAACTTCACCAGAAAACTAAATACAGTAAGCGCAAGCAGGGTTCGCAGCAGTAAATTAATAGAGACAAATGGCGCATTGGATGACGAATAGAGCACACAACTAATCGCTGCCAGAGAGAGTGCTTCGCTGCCGGCTTCCCATTGGGTGCTGATGCTCCAGGCGCCCGTTACCGTTATCACCACAAAAGTACGTAAAGCATTCCAGGCGGATTCAGTTTTATCGGTATGCCGGGCCAGTGCATGGGCGGAAGGCGGCGTCAGAATGGTAATCGGAGATGCATTCTCTATCTGCCGTAACCAGCGGCTATTGTTTATGTACAGCGAGCAGAAATAGCGCAGCCGCATCCAGAAAGCCCGAAAGCGATAGTCGGAAGGATCCCCGGTCTCAAGCTGACTAATCAGGCGGGCAACCTGATATTTATCGGTATCTGGCTGGGCCAGCAACGTCATCAGTTGGTTAAGAATTTCCGCCAAATTTTTGGGTGGATTATCCCAGCTCAGCAGAATACGTCGCAGGCTGGATATCACGCTGGTCATACGTAACTGCTGGTGGAGTAGATAATTGAACAGGGCATTGCGCTGACGGAATCGGTAATGGCTCCAGAATGCCTGAATACGCAGTAAATTAAGCGTAAGGATCTGGCTGATGAGTGATTCATGGGCGGCTGGCATGGTGTCGGTCACTTCCTGCTTAAGCAACAGACTGGCATGTTCTAGCAGGCGGCCATGCATATTTTTAAGCGCGTTAACCAGCGCGTTGGCATCGGACGAACTAGGAAGCACCATCATCATCCCCGCACCGCAAAGTATGCCAACCATCACTTCACACACGCGTGCCTGGGCAATATCCCAAAGTTCTGTGGTCTCCAAAGTATTGACCATGCTAAATGCGATGATGGCGGCCGTATAACCCGCCAGAGCAAAAGCATAAGAGGCATTATTTTGATATTGCCCCGAGATCCAGGTACAGCAGGACAACCAGCAGGCCATCGACAGAGTAAACAGCCACGGATCGTTGAGTGTATGCCCAGCAATAATCAAAGAGGCGGTGGCACCGATAAGACTACCGGCGATACGCCCCAGGCTTTTACTGATGGCTCCGCCAACGGTTGGAAACCCGACCACGATAGCGGAGGTCATTGACCAGTAGGGTTGATCTAAATCCAGACCGTAGGCAAATGACAGCGCCAGACAAGCCGCCAGTGAGACGCGTAACGCATAGCGCCACTGGGGTAGCGTGGCGCGTATCCATGGGAGCTGACGCCAGGATGAAATGGATGAGAGATCCATATTCAACCTCAGCGCTGAATCGAAACGGTGCAGGTCGTTCCGGAAACCAGCGTGGTGTCCGGCGGTATATGCCCCAAAGCGATACGTACCGGCACCCGCTGGGCAAGACGTACCCATGGCACATTAGGACGTACGTCAGGTACCAGATTACTGTCGGTTTCTACGCTTTGATCGTAAATGGCCCTGCCAATACTGGATACTGTCCCCTCCAGCCGACGATCGTCACTGTAAAGCGTGACCTGTGCTTTGGCGCCGGGATGGATATTGCGCAATTTGGTCTCTTCAAAATAACCCACTACATAAAATGAATGGCTGTCGACTAGGGCAAAGACCGGTTTTCCGGCGGTGGCATAATCGCCAATGCGTGTGGAGAGATTCGTCACCCAGCCGCTCACCGGTGCCCGCACTGCGGTTTGACTTAATTGCCAACGGGCATGTTCAAGATTAGCCGTGGCGGCTTTAACCTGTGCCTGCATTGTTTTAACCGTGATATTGGCCGTATCCAGGTCTTCTGCCGAAATGTAGTTTTGCGGCAGATGCTGACGCCGGTTTGCTTCATTATGCGCTTTGGCCAGGTCTGACTCGGATTTTGCCAGTTGAGCTTCCGCGTCCAGAATTGCTATTCGATAGGGGGTTTCATCTATCTGAAAGAGCAGTTCATTTTGATTCACAAACTGGTTATCTGCGACTTTTAACTGAGTAATCGTGCCGGATACCTGGGCGGTAATGCCGACCTGTTCGGCGCGAACCTTGCCATCGCGCGTCCACGGTGAGCGCATGTAATAAGTCCATGCTTGCCATACCACCAGGGCCGCGAGAATAAAGACCAGAATGGTTGAGAAATATTTTATTTTTTTTAAATTCATGATGTTGTAGGTTTCCTTACCAGGCTGTCAATAACAGCAATCCGGCGCTTACCGAAAGCGCAAATAGTGAAAGATCCATTAGGGTCGGGTGCCATACCTCGCCGGAATACATCCATTCTCGCATCAAACGATGCAATAGCAGCCAGATAATAAAACCGAGTATTACGGCTTTGAACACGGGAGGGAAATAGACAGAAGAGCCAACGATAAGGTCTCTCAGCGGCATGCCGGAGGACGAAAACAGATAACTCATCGGGGATAATCCTTTAAAATGCGCGACCGGTCCGCAGTTTTCCTGTTGCGTAATTGTATAATAACACTGAGAATCATTGCCCGGACGCAATAAAAGTTATCAAATTAGTCAACATAATAACAATGTTTCGGCAGTGTAAAATGAGCACAACAACTTAGCAAGCTAATTATAAGGAGATGAAATTGGAATCACCCCTGGGTTCAGATCTGTCACGTTTAGTCCGCATCTGGCGAGCGCTTATCGATCATCGTCTCAAGCCACTGGAGCTGACGCAGACACACTGGGTGACGCTGCACAACATTCATCGTCTGCCTGAGGATCAATCGCAGATCCAGCTTGCCAAGGCGATAGGTATTGAGCAGCCTTCTTTAGTTCGTACCCTCGATCAATTGGAAGAGAAGGGGCTGGTAGCGCGCCAGACTTGCGCTAACGATCGCCGCGCTAAACGTATCAAGCTGACTGAAAAGGCTCAGCCTATCATTGAGCAAATGGAAAAGGTCATCGTCCACACGCGTGGTGAAATTCTTTCCGGCATCAGCAATGAAGAGCTGGATACCGTCTTAAATATCATCGGCAGGCTTGAGCAAAACATCCTTGAGCTGCAGTCTCGGGATTAAGCTTTCTCCTTACACCTACGCGGGCATTTATCCATAAAACATTATTCAACCTGACGACACCGAGCCATATTCACTGCGGTGTCGTCAGCCTGCTTTTAACGCATTCCCGGCGGGATAATTGGCGCTATACGGGAGTCGACGTCATCATTCACTGAGGTGATTTTCGGCGATGATGAGGTCTCCTTTTTTTCGGTTGACTCCTCCCCGGGCGCGCTTTCGTCGGGAGAGGCTTCGGTAATATCAAAGTGTACTACCCGATTACGGCCTTCGCGCTTGGCCTGATACATCGCGCTGTCGGCGTTTTTCACACACGCCTCAGAGTCGGCGGTACCATAGCTGGTAAATACTCCCATACTAATGGTGATAGTTTCCGGAATCTGTCCCTGACTGCTTTCAGCGGTTTCAGCAGCAATCTTCTTACGAATTCTCTCGGCGATTATATAGGCGTCATGGGCGTTGGTATTATTAAGCAGCAACATAAATTCCTCACCACCGATACGAGCCGCAATATCATTTTCCCGCACGGAGTTGGCCAGGGTTTGGGCAACATATTGGATGACTTTATCACCCTGTAAGTGACCATATGTGTCGTTAATACGTTTGAAATGGTCTAAATCGCTCATAATGACCGATAACGGTTGAAGCGGTGTAACTTTAGGCAGCAGGGCATTGAGATGATCCATAAAGTAGCTGCGGTTGTAGAGCCGGGTTAGTGGGTCGCGGATTGAGTTCTGCCATGAGATGTAATATTTCTCGCGTGATTCTTTGTATAACCGAAATACATCAGACAGCAACGTCATCAGTACAAATAGCGTGGCAACGGCTTCAATAATGCGCGAACTGTGCCAGGCAAAGGTTTCGGTCTGGTCGTCGGTTAGCAGCACCATCAAGGTGGCAATATAACAGACACACAGCATTGAGCCTGAGCTCCAGAACAGATCTTTCATCCGGGTAGTCCAGAGCATCAGAACCAGCGTAATGACCCACATTCCCATTAATATGTAGCCAATTCCCGATGTCCACAGCGGTACATAGCGACGAGTGCTGTCATCTACCAGGGTCAGGCTAAGGCTTGGATCGAGACTCGAGCATAGGTAGCCCAGCACAATGCACCCCGCCAGTAAGATGGCGAGCGCAATAAAAATAGCGGTATTGATTCGGGGGTGACGGCTGCAAAAATCCCGGAAGACATAAAGGACAACTGAAATCCCGACCATCAGAGCCATCGTGAAATGGCGGAAGGTAAAGAACAGCGCCGCGTCATTATACTTTATGGGATTGATGGTGTAATAAACAAAATAGCTGGGATAGCTCAGCAGCGTACCGACCATAAAGATAGCCGAGCTAAGAAAGGCGAATGTTAATGCGAGATAATAGCCACAGGAAAGGTCGCACAGGTAACGCATTCCCATAAACACAGCAATCAGCAGGTGGAGTACTAGCAAAAATATCGTAAAGGTTGGAAACAGAAGCGGTGAGAAGGGGGCATATACACCTTGCAGTGCCTGAAAATATTGCACCAGGAATAAAATGATAATGGTGCTGGTTACCAAAAAGACGGCCACACGTTTGTTGCAGTGGCTGATGTTGCTTACCATAAGGCGACTCCTTGCCTCAATGCCCGAATATCCATTTAGGGCCTGTCGGTTAAAAAACCATTAATGCTTTCTGTTTTTTTGGCGCGCAACAAAACATGGCGCGCAGATTTTGAACAAAAATAAAATTGCCCATAGAACGCCAGTATTACTTAATTTAAATGGGGATTGTTGAGCCTGGTGTAAAGAAGTGTAATGAAGCAGACGAGGGCCAGGAGGCCCCCGTCGGAAGGTATTAACGAGGGGATACGGTGATCTGGCTGCCATTGCTGGCCATAGAAACGCGCTGACCCACGGAGAAACGAGAGTTACCCTGTTTCTGTACCACCATAATGGTGTTGCCGTCGTCTTTGCGGATTTCCAGCTCAACGCCCTGAACACGGTCAACGGAGCTTTCAATTTTATTACCCGCCGCGCCGCCTGCAACAGCACCTGCAGCCGTTGCCAGTGAACGACCGGTACCACCGCCGATAGTATTACCCAGGAAACCACCCAGTACGGCACCGCCAAGAGTACCAATAATGTTGCTATCGTTACCGGCCTGGATTTGAACCTGACGGATATTGGTGATGGTACCGTAACTTACGCTCTGTACTTGTTTAGCTTCAGAGGCAGTGTAGACATCGCCCGATAAGGTGCTGGTGTTTGCGCAACCTGCAAGAGTCAAACCAACCAGCGAAACAACCAATACGCGTGAAATCATTTATGAATCTCCTGTTCATCACTCAATGCCGCCAGAGGCACGTGTATACGCTGTAATTATACGGTATCCACCGACTAAGTATTACAGCTAATCCAGCTCGTCGGCATCATACTCTAGTGATAAGCAACTTAACCATACTTAAACCATAGAACATCTGAGAAAACTAATAACTGAGGGATAATATTTAGTCGAAAAAAACTAATAATGAATCATGGAATTACCCAACACTTTATGATGCACTAGATTCTTCTTAGTCCTTATAAAGGAATGCCAGATGAAGTCCGGTCGCTATATCGGCGTAATGTCAGGAACCAGCCTGGATGGTATTGACGTGGTGTTGGCCGCTATCGACGATAAGATGGTGGCGCAGCAGGCGAGCTACAGCCACCCGATACCGCTGGAGATAAAGCAAGCCATTCTGGCGATTTGCCAGGGCCAGACGTTAACGCTTTCTCAGTTAGGTCAGCTCGACACCCGGCTCGGAAAACTGTTTGCCGAAGCGGTAACGCAGCTAATGGCTCAGGAAAATCTGGCAGCCCAGGATATCATCGCGATTGGCTGTCACGGCCAGACCGTGTGGCATGAACCGATGGGTGATGCGCCCCATACAATGCAAATCGGCGATAATAACCAGATAGTCGCGCGTACAGGCGTTACAGTTGTGGGCGATTTTCGCCGCCGCGATATGGCGCTGGGAGGTCAGGGTGCTCCGTTGGTTCCCGCTTTTCATCACGCCCTGCTGGCAAGGCCGGACGAAAGGCGCATGGTGCTGAACGTGGGGGGCATCGCTAACCTGTCGCTATTACTGCCCGGTCTGCCGGTGCGTGGCTATGACACCGGCCCAGGCAATATGCTGCTGGATGCCTGGATCTGGCGCAAACAGGGTAAGGCTTATGATAAAGATGCAGAGCTTGCCAGCAGTGGGATAGTGATAATTCCACTGTTACAGCAAATGCTGAACGATCCCTATTTTGCCGCACCGGCGCCAAAAAGCACCGGGCGTGAATACTTCAATTACGGCTGGCTGGAACGTCAGTTAGCGCATTTCCCAGGGCTTAGCGTTGCCGATGTACAGGCAACACTGGTCGAGCTGACGGCGGTCACCATCGCCGAACAGGTGTTGTTAAGCGGCGGCTGTGAGCGGTTGATGGTGTGTGGCGGAGGTAGCCGTAACCCGCTACTTATGGCCCGTCTTGCCGCGCTGTTGCCGGGAACGGAAGTTTCCACCACTGATGAAGCCGGGATTAGTGGCGACGACATGGAAGCTCTGGCATTTGCCTGGCTTGCATGGCGCACCATTTCCGGCTTGCCGGGTAACCTGCCGTCGGTCACTGGCGCCAGTGCTGAAACAGTCCTGGGCGCGATTTATCCTGCTAACGGATATAATTATCGGAGTTAACTGAAGTTTTCTTTTTCGGCAACCCAATAGACTTAATTTACCCTGGTGCGTATCAGCGCCAGGGAAAGCAGACTCAAGGACAAGCCAATGAAAATGAAAAAAATCCTCATTATTATGTTACCCGCGCTGCTGGCGGGCTGTAGCACCTACGAAACTTTCTACCAGAATTTCGTTAATCGGGTAAACACCGATAGCATGACTTATCAGTGTGATGAGCAAGCGCTGGATGTCGCGCTTAATGATAAGAAGCAAGAAGTGAGCTTTACTCTTGATGACAAGCCGTTAACCCTGAAACAGGGGATTTCCGCCTCCGGTACTCGTTATAGCGACGGCATTTACGTTTTCTGGTCTAAAGGGGATGAAGCGACGGTTTATCGCCAGGACCGTATTGTGCTGCATAACTGTAAGCTGGCTGGCAGTCATTGAGATTTGTTCTGACAGGGCGCAGAATACCCGGAAATTGATCACATTTTTGTAGGTTTGTCATGTCAGACAATCATTTCGAGGAAATCGCGCATCTTCGTCGCGAATACACTAAAGGCGGTCTGCGTCGCAGCGATTTGACCGCTGAACCGCTGACGCTGTTTGAGCGCTGGCTGGGGCAGGCTTGTGAGGCCCGCCTTGCCGATCCAACCGCCATGGTGGTGGCCACAGTTGATGAAAACGGCCAGCCATATCAGCGCATTGTTCTGCTCAAACATTACGATGAGAAGGGGCTGGTGTTTTATACCAACCTCGGCAGCCGTAAAGCCCAGCATCTGGAACATAATCCGCGTATCAGCCTGTTATTCCCGTGGCATATGCTGGAGCGACAGGTCATGGTGCAGGGCACCGCTACCCGTTTATCGACTATTGAGGTAGTGAAATACTTTAATAGCCGTCCGCGCGATAGCCAGATTGGTGCCTGGGTCTCTCGTCAGTCCAGCCGCATTTCGGCGCGCGGGATCCTCGAAGGTAAATTCCTCGAATTAAAACAAAAATTCCAGCAGGGTGAAGTGCCTCTGCCGAGTTTTTGGGGCGGTTTCCGCGTCAGCATCGATCAGATGGAGTTCTGGCAGGGCGGTCAAAATCGTCTGCACGATCGTTTCTTGTATCAGCGCGATGGCGAAGGTTGGAATATCGACCGCCTGGCACCGTAACTTTCTGCTCGCTGAATAAGACAAATCATGATGTAACGCTGGCACAACCCGTGTCAGCGCTTTATGCTATGAACCCCCTGATTTTTTAATTCGCCGCTGGCGAAGGCTGTGCACCGGCAATGGTGTAGGTGTGTTTATATGGAGAATTTGATGGCTAGCAACCTGATTAAGCAATTGCAAGAACGTGGCCTTGTGGCCCAGGTGACGGATGAAGAAGCGTTAGCAGAGCGACTGGCGCAGGGGCCAATCGCCCTTTATTGCGGCTTCGATCCTACCGCCGACAGCTTGCATTTGGGCCATCTGGTTCCGTTACTGTGCCTGAAGCGCTTCCAACTGGCGGGTCACAAACCGGTTGCGCTGGTGGGTGGGGCGACCGGTCTCATCGGCGATCCAAGCTTCAAGGCGACCGAGCGTAAGCTTAATACTAATGAAACCGTGAATGAGTGGGTTGAGAAAATCCGCCATCAGGTCGCGCCTTTCCTCGATTTTGACTGCGGCGACAACTCGGCTATCGCAGCAAACAACTACGACTGGTTTGGCAGCATGAACGTGCTGACCTTCCTGCGTGATATCGGTAAGCACTTCTCTGTTAACCAGATGATTAACAAGGAAGCCGTGAAACAGCGCCTGAATCGCGATGATGTCGGCATCTCTTTCACCGAATTCTCTTACAACCTGTTGCAGGGTTATGACTTTGCCTGCCTGAACGAACTGCACGGCGTTGCGCTGCAAATCGGCGGTTCTGATCAGTGGGGTAACATCACCTCTGGTATCGATCTTACTCGTCGTCTGCATCAGAACCAGGTCTTTGGTCTGACCGTTCCGTTGATTACCAAATCCGACGGTACTAAGTTTGGTAAAACCGAAGGCGGCGCAGTATGGCTTGACCCAAGCAAAACCAGTCCGTACAAATTCTATCAATTCTGGATAAACACCGCCGACGCCGATGTGTACCGCTTCCTGAAGTTCTTCACCTTCATGAGCCTCGAAGATATCGATGCGCTGGAAGCTGAAGACAAAGCCAGCGGCACCGCGCCGCGCGCTCAGTACGTGCTGGCAGAGGAGGTGACTCGCCTGGTTCACGGTGAAGCAGGGCTGGAAGCCGCACGTCGCATTACTCAAAGCCTGTTCAATGGTGACCTGAGCGCCCTGACGGAAGCTGACTTTGCTCAGCTGGCTCAGGACGGTATGCCAATGGTTGAACTGAATCGCGATGCGGATCTGCAACAGGCGCTGGTAGACAGCGAGCTGCAACCGTCCCGCGGGCAGGCACGTAAAACCATCGCGCAAAATGCTGTTACCATTAATGGCGAAAAGCAAAGCAATCCTGAGTATAATTTCAGTGATAGCGACCGTTTATTCGGCCGTTATACGCTTCTGCGCCGCGGTAAGAAAAATTACTGCCTGATTTGCTGGAAATAATTATTGGTTATTTCCTAAAGGGTGCGCAGCTGCGCACCCTTTTTATTACCCGCCGTTCGGCAGAGCTTTGATAACGTCGACGCTGGGATTTGCTTCTGTCTTAGGGTCATGCAGAGGCTTATTTAGGCCGCAGGGTGTCGCTACCGTTTGGAGAGCGCGCATCTGGCTACCTTCCGCTGCGGCGGAGTTTTCGCAAAATTGACAATGACCCGTTACATCCATTTCGGACACATCATGAAAAACATTCTTGCTATCCAGTCGCACGTGGTCTTTGGGCACGCCGGGAACAGTGCTGCCGAATTTCCTATGCGTCGTCTCGGTGCGAATGTATGGCCGCTTAATACCGTACAATTTTCTAATCACACTCAATATGGCAAGTGGACGGGTGCCGTAATGCCGCCGTCACACCTTACTGAAATCGTTCAGGGCATTGCGGATATCGGCGAGCTGGGCCGTTGTGATGCGGTATTAAGCGGCTATCTTGGCTCGGCCGAGCAGGGCGAGCATATTCTCGGGATTGTGCGTAAGGTTAAAGAAGCTAATCCTAACGCGCTTTACTTCTGCGATCCGGTAATGGGCCACCCGGAAAAAGGCTGTATTGTTGCTCCCGGCGTTGCTGAGTTTCATGCAAATGCGTCACTACCAGCAAGCGATCTGACTGCGCCAAACCTGCTGGAGCTGGAAATGCTGAGCGGTCGCAGCATTCACAATGTTGCCGAGGCGGTGGATGCCGCCAGAGCGCTTATTGCTCGCGGCCCGCGTCTGGTGCTGGTTAAACACCTGGCACGCGCCGGTTATCAGACCGATCGCTTCGAGATGCTGCTGGTCACTGCAGACCAGGCATGGCACATTCATCGCCCGCTGGTCGATTTCGGCGATCGTCAGCCGGTCGGTGTGGGTGATGTTACCAGCGGTCTGATGCTGGTGAAATTACTGCAAGGTGAGTCTTTACCGCAGGCGCTGGAGCATGTAACGGCGGCGGTATACGCCATTATCAGTACCACCAAAGAGATGAATGAGTACGAATTGCAGGTTGTTGCGGCCCAGGATCTTATCGCTAATCCGCGTGAGCGCTTTACCGCGGTTGAGTTGTAAAAAGGCCTCAAAATAGCGACGCGGGCTAAAAGCCCGCGTCGGTTTCAATGATATCCCCCGAAATCCCTCAGGAGAGGCCCTCAGCCGCGAGCGCTGCGGAAACTGAAGGTCTGGCCTTCATTCTCTCCATAAAGGCCGTCAGGTTGTCCAGACCGCTCATATCAAGCCCTGCGCCATATGCCCAGCGCAGTACGGTAAATAAATAGGCGTCTGCTACGGAAAAACGCAGGCCGGACAGCCATTGTTTGCCCTCCAGTTCGGCGTTAACCCAACGCAGGCGATTCTCCAGCACCTGGCGTGCGGAGGCCTTCGCTTCATCGCTGCTGCCTGGAGTGAACAGCGGCGCAAAGCTCTTATGCAACTCGGTGGCGATATAGTTCAGCCACTCCAGTGAGTGATAGCGCACCAGGCGGCCTACCGGAGCCAGAAGCTGACGGTCTGGCACCAAATCCGCCAGATACTGCACAATCGCCACGCCTTCCGTCAGCAGGGTGCCGTCGTCCAGTAACAGTGCCGGGACCTGGCCTTTAGGGTTAATAGCCAGAAAGTCGTCGCCGTTTTCAGTGCGTTTGGTCTTCAGGTCTACTGCTGTCAGAGAGAAGTCACGCCCGGTTTCACGCAGAATGATATGAGGTGAAAGCGAGCAGGCGCCTGCCTTGTAAAACAGTTTCATCAGTTACTCCTTGTAGGGGGCTGGAAAAACTAATGTTAGTGCTCCTACAGGCAAAAAAAAAGCCGCCTGTGATGTACAGGCGGCTTTATGACAACTAATGCGATTAAGCGTTAACTTTTGGCGCGTTGCTGGCTTCGTCAGCCGCGTCGTCGAAGGTCATACGATTAAGCTTAGGCGCGGTCAGCAGCATAAGTACTGCGATTATGGCAGTCACCACACCAATTTGCAGGAACACGCTGCCATACACATTCAGAGACATCAGCGGGTCGGTCACGTTTTCCGGAACCGCCATCAGGTTGGCTACTTTACCGGCGATAAGCGCAGCGCCAGCGGTAGTCAGGAACCAGCTACCCATAATGAAGCCCATCAGGCGCTGAGGAACCAGCTGAGCGACCATCGCCAGACCCAGACCGGAAATCATCAGTTCACCGATACTCTGCAGCGCATAGCTCAGAATCAGCCAGTTGACGGAAACGATACCCGCGTCAGATGCGAATTTAGTCCCCAGCGGCAGTACCAGGAAAGCCACGGAGCACAGCAGCATACCGATAGCAAATTTGTGTGGCATCGGCAGACGGTCACCCATCTTGTTATAGATAGCGGCCAGAATCGGGCTGCCAATCATAATCCAGAATGGGTTCAGAGCCTGGAACTGTTCTGGTTCAAACGCGATACCAAGAATTGAATGCTCAACGTTACGAATCGCGAAGAAGTTCAGTGAGGTTGGCATCTGGCTGTACAGCACGAAGAAGATAATCGCTTCCAGCATCAGGATAAAAGCAACAATCATTTTACGGCGTGCGGCACCCTGCATGGCAAAGGCTTCTTTACCGAAGATGATAACGATAGCCAGAGCAACGACAGCCAGAGTAATACGTGCAATTTCCTGGTTATGCAGCAGCCAGGTCGCAATGGCAACCAGCACGACGATACCCACCAGGGTTGCCAGCAGTTTACCCATATGTACCGGCTGGAAGTCAGGTTTAGAACCGTACTGTTTAACCCAGCTGCGGCAGAATATGAAGTTAACCACGGTGATCAGCATGCCCACAAAGCTCAGCGCAAACGCGGTGCTCCAGCCGAACTTCGCCGCAAGCCATGGCGTTGCCAGCATAGAGAAGAACGAACCGATGTTGATGGACATGTAATACATGGTGAATGCCCCGTCCAGACGCGGGTCATCTTTGTCGTAGCACATGGACAGCAGGGCAGAAGGGTTTGCCTTAAACAGGCCATTACCCACGGCAATGGTTGCCATCCCGAGGTATACGATACCGGCATCGTGACCTGACCATGAAACCAGACCGTAACCTACTGCCAGCACTAATGCGCCCAGCAGAATAACGCGTTTGGTACCCAGGACTTTATCGCCCAGCCAGCCGCCAATAGCCACCAGGCCATAGACCAGCGCACTGAACGAAGAAAACAGTGTGATTGAGTCAGCTTCCGACATACCCAGTTGTTTAACCAGGTAAACGGCCATAATGCCTTGCAGGCCGTAATAACCGAAGCGCTCCCATAACTCGATAGAGAAAATAAGGTAGAACGATCTCGGTTGTTTAAAAGCGTTAAGACTTATGCTTTCGCTTTCCGCTGGTTTTTTGTTTGCAGTTGACACATATACCTCTTTGTTACGACCCGCTCGTCGGCGGGAAGGTTTAAGCGTCTTGCCGATGGCGACAAGCACTTTTTTGTTATATGGAGGGAAGTTCGGCAAGTAATGTTCACTATCCGGCGGCCTCAGGCAAGGGCTTTGTAATAACCTGTTACATTTAAGCCTGACGCTATAATCCTTCAATAGAACAAATGTTATACAGAGTTAAATTTTATGATAAGTTCAATTGACGAATATTTATCTTATTTTTGACCATAAATGGCATTTGCCAGTTGTATATGCTGCTTTATTAACTACTAAGCAGTGAAAATCAGTGTAAAAAATAATCATGTCAGGTAAATGAACTGGTAATAGCTATTTCGAGGCTTAAATAACAATGAGTTAAGCCAGTAATTCCGCGGCTAAATTAACATCGTGTTATCAAGGTGATCGTCTTCACATTGTGGCGGAATTTTCTGAAGGAGATCGCTTTTTGAACTGGAAAAAAATGTTCTGCTAAACGGCCCATGCGTCAGATTGCATAAAACTTCACTATTATGGAGTTGCTTAATTCAATAGAAATCAATCAGTGTAAGCAGCTCTTTGAACTGTAAGGATCATCCTGCCATTCATGACCTTTAACGCTTCATGAATAATTATGCATTGCGAAAAAAACACGGCGCCAAAAGGCGCCGTGCTAATTGTTACAACTGTGCCATCCACATTCGGGCCTTAAGCCCCAGGCTGCTGCTCCAGCCGGTAGTGCTGGAGACTAGCTCACCGCGATAAAGAACGACAAAGGTAGGCGTAACCGAAACACCCCAACTGGCGGCCAGCTTCCCATCAGGATCGATGCTGAGCGGCAGTTTCAGCCCGCGGGCTGCCAGCATTTTCTCCAGATGAGCGGCGTCGCCGGAACGAAGGGCAACGGAGTGCACATTCATTCCATCGGCCGCCAGCGCGGCGACCGTGGGCGTAGTGAGCTTACAAATCGCGCACCAGCTGGCCCAGAAATAGACCAGCAGAGGTTTATCCTGGCTTAGCGCCATGAGTGAAGGCGAGGGTTGACCGGTGATTTCTCCCTGTTGTAAACCGATGTCAACGGGCATATGGGGCGCTCTAACACGGTCAACGCCCCACATAATGACGCCCAGCAATATCAGTAATACCAGTAAATCGCGGGCCCAGCGGCCGGCCAGAGATTTCATTATGATTTCTCCGCAGCCAGCGCCTGGCGAATAGCGTCGTTCAGAGCTTGCTCAGAAATTGCCCCAGGGACCATATTATTCCCAATAAGCGTTGCCGGTGTACCCTGAACGCCCAATCCATCCGCCAGTCTTAGGTTCTCTTTAATCGTTTCCATGCTGTGAGCATCGGATTGCGTGTGGGTCACGCCGGCTTTGGCAGCAGCCCGCTGAATACTGGCATCATCGTGATAGCCCTTTTTCATCATTAGCAGACGATGTAATTCCCAGAATGGTTTCTTATCCTGACGCCATTGAGTGAGCGCCAGCCGGGCAGAACTTAGCGAGCTTTCTGAGCGAAAGGGCAGCAGCTTGATAACCAGCGCGACGTCGGGGTAGCGGCTGACGACCTTTTCCAGCACCGGGTCGAATTGTTTGCAATATGGGCAGTTATAATCGGTGAAGCTGACAATCGTCAGTCGCGGCTTTGCAGCGCCGAGGCGCGGGCTGTCCGGGTCGTTAAACAGGCTGTGCTGATTTTTCGCAATAAACTGTGTCAGCTCAGCATTGCGCTGGGTTTCAGCCTGGCGGTCCATGGCGTCGGCAGCTTCTGCCAGGATAGCCGGGTTTTTAACCAGTGTTTCATGGATAAGTTCGCGGATCCTCTGCTCCTGCTGAGGGGTGAAGGGGGCTGGCTGGGCGGCGGTGGCGCTAAGGCTTATGAGCAGCGCGCTTAATGGCATCAGATAACCGAATTTCATGGCTGGACTCCTTTAGCGTTTTCGAGGGCGGTGAGCAGATCTTTACGGTTAAGCAGTGGCGACAGAATCACGCCGTCGGGCTGGCCGGGGCCATAAATTTGATTAAAAGGTACCGCGGCCTGGCCACGACTGGTCAGAAATGCGGTGATGGCGTCGGAGGGGCGCGTCCAGTCACCGCGCAGAGCCACCACATCCGGAGCACTCAGTGCCTTCTGCACTTCAGGTTGCAGTATGACGTTAAACTTGTTGGCCTTGCAGGTAACGCACCAGTCGGCGGTAACATCGATAAATACCCGCTTCCTGGCGGCCAGCGCCTGGCTAATGGCCTGTTCGCTAAGAGGCTGCCAGGCAATATTGTCCTGGCGCAATCCGGATGCGCTATCCGGGCGCAGAGCTAACACAACGGTGATTAGCACCGCAGAGAGTAAGGCAGCGGAAGTGGCTTTGAGCGCCGCTGCGCGGCCAAAACTGCGGAAAATGGCAACCAGCAGTGTTACCGCCATCAACACGCCGAGAGCAACGGTGGCTTTAAGGCCAATAAATATCGTCAGCAGGCTGAGCAGCCAGTAACAAGATGCCAGCATCATCAACCCCAAAATGGTGCGCATTACCAGCATCCAGCGGCCTGGTTTAGGTAATCGCAGCGCGATCTCCGGGCGTACGGCCACCAGCAGCCACGGCAGGCTCATCCCGATCCCCAGTGCGATAAACACCGCCCACAAACCGGGGAGCGATGCCGCGAGCGCCCAGGCGACCGCAGTACCTAAAAAGGGGGCTGAACAAGGCGTGGCCAGTAGCGTGGCGAAAATCCCTTGAACCACGTGGCCGCTTAAACCACGACTCTGATGCGTCGCCATCCGGGTCGTCAGATTTACCGGTAGCCGGAAGTGATACAGACCAAATAGCGAGGCACTAAATAGCAGGCTGATGAATACCAGCAGGCCAATAAACCACGGGTTTTGGAATTGTATGCCCCAGCCGAGAGCCTGCCCGGAAAGCCGCAGCCCGGTCATTAGCAATGCCAGCATCGTGAATGCCAGCACTATTCCGAAACTAGAGGCCAGAAATTCGATACGAATCTCCTGGCGATTACGCTCGCGAGCCTGGAGCAGGGTACCAAGTTTGAAACCAAGCACGGGTAACACGCAGGGCATCAGGTTAAGAATAAAACCACCGGCCAGCGCCAGCAGCGCTATCTGCCACCAGGCCGGTTGGCTGACAGGCTGGGAGCCGATTGCTGCGGCTGGTTTCAATGTCACTTGCTGAGCGATACCGCCATCGGCGAGCACCAACATCATCGGCTTACCGGTCAGATCGGGTGCGTTGTCGCCCCATTCGTCACGCGCGGGAACCTGAATAGTCAGGCGCTCACCGGCCACTTTTATTATCGGCTCGCCCGGTAGCGCCCCATCGGGTAGCTCAAAAAAGGCATCCGGGTGCTGCCAGCCTTCGGGGCGGAAAGCCTCAATCGTCACTTCACCGGCGCGGTAGCTGGCAGTTATCTGGTCAGTTAAGGCATGAGCGACCGGAACCGCCCCCATCGCCTTGCTAAAGTCAAAAGCGAAATTTGGGCCCGGAGGCGTCTGGCGGTCCAGGGTAAAGGGATAGTCCGTCAAAATGCAGACATTACTACAGGTTGATAAGGTCAGCGTGCCGCTTAATGGCCCGGAATCTGTACTCGTCAGCGTGATGGGTAGGTTGGTATTACCGTGATATCCCTGGGTCACAATTCCGGCCACTTCGAAACGTGCCGGAACGGGCCAGTGAATAGCCACATCTTTGACGCCGGAGTTCCAGCGAATAGACGGTGCTACGCCGCCTTCACCGGGAGCGCGCCAGTAGGTTTTCCAGCCGGGAGCCAGCTGGATATCCAGCAGAATTTGCAGCGGTTTTCCAGGCAGTTCCTGGCTGCGCAGACGCACGCTGGCATGGTCGTTATGCGGGGCCGTTATCCAGCCGCTATCGGCCGCCTGCAGGGCAGGCAGCCACAGGAGCAGGCACCACAGGCCCGCTCGCAATAATGTAGTCATAAATTGCTCCGTAAATTAAAAATCCAATGCGGGGTGATTAACCACGCGGATTTTTATTCACGGAATACGCAAAGCTGGAGATGTCGCCGTCGCCCGGGAGGGGCGGAGAGAAACAGGTCGCGAGCGCGCTGCCGCCGCTCGCCGGGAGTCAGAGTAAAGAGCAACGCCAGGATAAGCAGCAGGCCGGGAAGCAACATTACCGGCAAGTCAGGAAGTGTTGCCATCAATGATTTACTGCTGAGTTCGCAAGGCGTAACCGGAGATTCGTCAGCCGCGTTTGGGCTGGTGGCTGAAAGCTGGCCAGTCGATACTGCTGGCATCAAAACGCGCATAGCCGTCAGCCGCTGAGCCATACAGGTCAGAATAACCAGACCGGCCAGCAGCAGTAACAACCAGGCATAACGACGTGCAGTACGCATATAATCTCCAGCAACCCCGGGCTATATCATAGCGGCGGGCAGGGGGCGTGCAACCGGTGGGATGTAAAAAAGCTTAAATCTCGGTTTTTTCGCGGTACTCGCACAGGTCTTCAATAATGCAGGCCCCGCAGCGAGGTTTGCGGGCAACACAGGTATAGCGGCCATGCAAAATCAGCCAGTGATGGCAGTCAACTTTAAACGCCGCCGGAACTACTTTGAGCAGCTTCTCTTCCACTTGCTCGACGTTTTTACCCGGTGCAAAGTTGGTCCGATTACAGACCCGGAATATATGCGTATCGACGGCAATGGTTGGCCAGCCAAAGGCGGTGTTAAGTACCACATTGGCGGTTTTACGGCCAACGCCCGGCAGCGCTTCCAGCGCCGCCCGGTCTTCTGGCACTTCGCCGCTGTGCAGCTCGACCAGCATACGGCAGGTTTTAATCACATTTTCCGCTTTGCTGTTGAATAGCCCGATGGTTTTAATCCGTTCACGCACGCCTTCAAGGCCCAGCTCCAGCATGGCGGCTGGCGTCCGGGCGATGGGGAACAGGTGCGCGGTGGCCTTATTAACGCCTTTATCCGTGGCCTGCGCCGAGAGTAATACCGCAATGAGCAGCTCAAACGGCGAGCTGTAATCCAGCTCGGTGGTGGGATGCGGATTGTTGTCCCTGAGTCGGGTCAGGATCTCCAGGCGTTTCTCTTTATTCATGGCGTCGTTGCGTCCGTTGCGTTGACCGGCCCGGCATTTGCGGCCTCTGCCGCTTTGCGAGCCTTGCGTCGTTCATCAATCAGATATTTACCTGCCAGCATAAACCCAAGGCCAATAAACGCGCCAGGGGGCAGGATTGCCAGCAGGAATGGAGTATCGGTATGAAACAGCTCAATACGCAGGCTTTTGGCCCAGCCGCCCAGCAGCGCATCGGCACCGTCGAATAGCGTACCGTTACCGAGGATTTCACGCAGGCTGCCCAGAACAAACATCGCACAGGTCGCGCCCAGCCCGATAGCCATACCATCCAGCGCCGAGTGGAATACGCCGTTTTGAGCGGCGAAGGCTTCCGCGCGCCCCACCACGATGCAGTTAGTCACGATAAGCGGAATAAAAATCCCCAGTGACTGATAAAGTCCGAAGGCGTAAGCGTTGATCAGCATCTGCACGGCGCTCACCACTGCGGCGATGATCATCACGTAAATGGGAATACGCACCGCAGGCGGCATCCAGCGGCGGAAAGCTGAAATTGCGCTGTTGGTCAGCGTCAGAACCAGCGTGGTGGCCAGCCCTAACCCCAGGGCGTTTGTTGCAGTGGAGGTGACCGCCAGCAGAGGACACATCCCCAGCAGCTGTACCAGCGCTGAGTTATTGGTCCATAACCCATCGGTAAAGATCTTGCTAATCTTAGTCATGGCTTGCTCCACATGAAGGCAACTGGTCGAGCTGGTTTTCAAGCCCTTCCGCTACCAGTCCGGCGCGTTTTACTGCGTTAACGACCGCACGCGGGGTGATGGTGGCTCCGGTGAATTGGTCAAATTGACCGCCGTCTTTTTTCACCGCCCATTTAGGATCGTCCGATCCGAGAATTTGCTGCCCGGCAAAGCCGGTGATCCAGCGGCTGACCCGCAGTTCAATTTTATCGCCCAGGCCCGGAGTTTCGTGATGTTCCGTCACACGCACGCCAAGAATATTGCCGTGAAAATCAGCGCCTACCAGCAGCTGAATGGCTCCCGAATAACCGTCCGGTGCGGTAGCCTGCATAATCACGCCGGTTGGTGCGCCATTTTTAGTCGCCAGCCAGATATTATGCGAACCTTTACCAAGCTGAGGATCGTTGACCACCATACAGCGTTCCAGCGGTTGGTTATCGTAATTTTCTACCGGGAATACCTGGTCAAACAGTGCCTGCTGCTGGCGGGCGCTCTGCTGGTCGATGGTGTCCTTGGTAAGCGCGTTGACGGCGGCCGTCAGCCCGGTAGTTAGCGCCGCAAAGAGGGCGAGCACTACGCCATGTTTTTGCATGGTTTTTAGCATCTAAAAATCCTCAGCGGTGGCCATATACCCGCGGGCGGGTGTAGTAGTCAATCAGCGGTACGGTAATATTCGCAAGCAGTACGGCAAACGCCACGCCGTCCGGATACCCGCCAAAGGTGCGAATCAGCCAGACCAACAGCCCGGCAATTGCGCCGAACAGCAGGCGGCCTTTATTGGTCGTAGAGGCGGTGACCGGGTCGGTCAGAATAAAAAATGCCCCCAGCATGGTTGCTCCGGAAAACAGATGCACCATCAGCGGCGCGCAGCGCTCCGGGGCCAGCAGTTGTCCCAGACCGGCGCACACGGCCAGGCTCACCAGAAAGCTTACCGGAATATGCCAGCGAATCGCGCCCTTATAGAGTAGCAATATGCCGCCAGCCAGATAGGCAAGGTTTACCCACTGCCAGCCCAGACCGGCGATAACGCCGTGATAAACCGGCATCGCCAGCAGCTCAGCGGAAGATTTCCCCGCGTGCTGGCCGGTTTTAAAGGTGTCGAGCGGCGTGGCCTGGCTAATACCGTCGATGCCCATACGCATTGAGCTCATCGTCAGCCCGCCGGCGTTATGGCCGGTGAAAATAATGCTCAGAGCGTCGCTTAGCCCTGCGTGACTGGCCGCCAGCTCGGTGGATGGCATCCAGCTTGTCATTTGTACCGGGAAAGAGATAAGCAAGACCACGTACCCGATCATCGCGGGGTTAAACGGGTTATTGCCCAGACCGCCATAGAGCTGTTTGGCAATAATGACCGCGAATACGGTGCCGAGCACCACCATCCACCAGGGGGCCAGCGGAGGCAAGCTTATCCCTAACAAAATCCCGGTAAGTAGAGCCGAGTTATCACCCAGAATTGGACCCAGAGGCCGTTTACGCAGGCGCAACACAAGTGCTTCGCTGCCTAACGCGGCGGCAGAGGCCAGGATGAGTTGAATCAGAGTACCCCAGCCGAAAAACGCCAGTTGCGTGGCAATACCCGGCAGGCAGGCCAGAATAACCAACATCATAATCCGCGCGGTTTGACGGTGGTTATGGCTGTAAGGCGAACTTGCTACACGAAATACCATTTATTCCTCACAGGCAGGCTGAGTGGTGGAGCGACGGGCTTTTGCGCGGGCGATAGCGGCGGCAACGGCCGCTTTACGCGGATCTTCTTCAGCGGCAGGCGCGGCATCAGTCTGCGGTGCAGAGCCGATCGCTTCCCCGGAGGCTGTGGCTTTGCGGGCCTTAGCGCGGGCAATAGCGGCGGCCACGGCTGCCTTACGCGGATCGTCTTCAGCGGCAGGCGAGGCATCAGCCTGCGGTGCAGAGCCGGTCGCTTCCCCGGAGGCTGTGGCTTTGCGGGCCTTGGCGCGGGCGATAGCGGCGGCCACGGCCGCTTTACGCGGATCGTCTTCAGCGGCAGGCGCGGCATCAGTCTGCGGTGCAGAGCCGGTCGCTTCCCCGGAGGCTGTGGCTTTGCGGGCTTTGGCACGGGCAATAGCGGCGGCCACGGCTGCTTTACGTGGATCGTCTTCAGCGGCAGGCGCGGCATCAGCCTGCGGTGCAGAGCCGGTCGCTTCCCCGGAGGCTGTGGCTTTGCGGGCCTTAGCACGGGCAATAGCGGCGGCCACGGCGGCTTTACGCGGATCTTCTTCAGCGGCAGGCGCGGCATCAGCCTGCGGTGCAGAGCCGGTCGCTTCCCCGGAGGCTGTGACTTTGCGGGCCTTGGCGCGGGCGATAGCGGCGGCCACGGCCGCTTTACGCGGATCTTCTTCAGCGGCAGGCGCAGAATCAGTCTGAGGTGCAGCATTGGTCGCTTCGCCGGAGGCAGTGGCTTTGCGGGCCTTGGCGCGGGCAATAGCGGCGGCCACGGCTGCTTTACGCGGATCGTCTTCAGCGGCAGGCGCTGAGTCAGTCTGCGGTACGACGCTGGTCGCTTCCTCGGCGACTGCGGCTCTGCGGGCTCGGGCTTCTGCTTTGCGCGCCTCACGGGCGGCAATTGCCGCCGTGTTATCAGGGCGCTCGCCGCGAGTCATCTCAATCGGCTCAGCGCTGGTCGCATTACGGGCTTTAGCGCGAGCCAGGGCAGCGGCGATAGCATCGCTGTCGGCGGAATCCGGGCGGGCGGCGGCTTCTTTATGGCGAGCGCTGCGAGCGGCTTTATCGCGCTCCAGCCGGGCCTGACGAGCCTCAAACCTTGCCCGGGCCTCTGCGGTGCGTCGCTCCTCGTCGCTGATAGCGCGAATTTCGGCTTTTTCCTGCCGGAAGTATTGCACCAGAGGAATATTGCTTGGGCAGACCCAGGCGCAGGCGCCGCACTCAATACAGTCATTAAGATTGTAAGCCGTAGCTTTGTCGTGCTGCTGCCCTTTGCTGAACCAGTAAAGCTGTTGCGGCAGCAGGTCGGCAGGGCAGGCGTCGGCACAGGCGCTACAGCGGATGCAATCCTGCTCTTTCTGCGGCGCACCCATTTCGCCGGGGCCGGGTACCAGCAGGCAGTTGGTGATTTTTACCACCGGTACATCCAGCCACGGCAGAGTGAAGCCCATCAACGGCCCGCCCATAATCACCAGCTGCTCGCGGCCCGGCTGGAAACCGGCGTTATCTAACAGATGACGCACCGGAGTGCCGAGACGTGCCCAGACGTTCCCCGGCTGTTTGACGGCGCGGCCGGTCAGCGTCACTACGCGTTCAGTCAACGGCTCGCCGTCGATAACCGCGCGTTTCACCGCCCACGCGGTGCCCACGTTGTGCATCAGCACGCCAATATCGGACGAACGCCCGCCGTGTGGCACCTGGCGTCCGGTCAGGATCTGCGTCAGCTGCTTAGCACCGCCAGAAGGATATTTGGTCGGGATGACCCGCAGCTTGATGCTGTCATCATTCAACTGCTCTAGCACCGCGCGCAGCATAGAGACCGCCTGCGGCTTATTATCTTCAATACCAATCAGGGTCTGCTGTGGTTGCAGAATGTGGGCCAGAATCCGCACACCCTCAATGACCTCAGCGGCATAATCCTGCATTAAGCGGTCATCGGCGGTGATATAAGGTTCACATTCGGCCGCGTTGATAATCAGCGTCGTTATCTTATCGCCGCCTCCGGCAAGTTTCGCGGCGGTAGGGAAGCCTGCACCCCCCAGGCCTGCGACACCGGCGGCGTGAATTTTCGCAATAAGCTGTTCATGGCTGTGATTCTGATAGTCCGGCCACGGATCGAGCGTGGTCCAGCGGTCTTCGCCATCGGCGTTAATCGTAACGCTAAGCTCGGCTATCCCGGAAGGATGAGCGCTGGCGTGAGGAGCTATTTCGGTGACAGTTCCTGAAGTGGGCGCATGCACTGGCAGCATTCGGCCACGGCCACGGGTCAGCGGCTGGCCTCTGAGCACCCGATCTCCGGGTTTCACACACAGTTCACCCTCCGGGCCGAGATGCTGCTTTACCGGTACAATGAGCTGGGCTGGCAACGGCACCTGGCGCACTGGAGATCCGGTGGAGATCTCTTTCATCTCAGGAGGATGAATACCGCCGTTAAAGTCCCAGAGTTTAGCTGAGCGCCGTTTTGAAAATAACTTAAACATGTTGTTCCACGGGAATAATGCGTACCGGAATGGTCTGCAAATCCCATTTCCAGCTATCGGTAGTCGCGGAGACCGGCTCCAGGGTTATGCAGGCGGTCGGGCAGGGGGCAACGCACAGGTCGCAGCCAGTGCACAGTGATTCGACCACGGTATGCATGGCGCGGGTAGCACCCACAATGGCATCCACCGGACAGGCCTGAATACACTTAGTGCAGCCGATACAGTTGTTTTCATCAATGCGGGCAACTTTACGCACCGGGACGGCCGGGATGTCATCACCCAGCGGCTGCGGCGCTACGTTTAGGGTGGCTGCCAGCTTAAGCATGACCGCTTCTCCGCCCGGCGCGCAGCGGTTCAGCATTTCACCATTATTTGCCACCGCCTCGGCATAGGGGCGGCAGCCAGGGTAACCGCACTGGCCGCACTGGCTTTGAGGCAGCAACGCTTCCAGGCGTTCAACAATAGGGTCTTCCTTGACGGCAAAGCGTTTTGAAGCATAGCCGAGCACCAGGCCAAAAATCAGGCTCAGGGCGCTTAACACGGCGATAGCAATACCAATCATGGACATCAGAACTTAACCAACCCACTAAAACCCATAAACGCCAGCGACATCAGTCCGGCGGTGATAAGTGCGATAGCATTGCCTTTAAACGGCAACGGCACATCGGAAACAACCATGCGCTCGCGGATGGCGGCAAAGAGCACCATGACCAGCGAAAAGCCGAGCGCCGCGGAAAAGCCATATAGCGCCGACTGCATAAAATTCTGGTTCATATTAATGCTGAGTAGAGCAACGCCCAGTACCGCGCAGTTAGTGGTAATCAGCGGCAAAAATATACCCAGCAGTCGATAAAGGGCCGGGCTGGTTTTACGAACCACCATCTCGGTGAACTGCACCACGACGGCAATCACCAGAATAAAAGCCATGGTACGCAGGTAAACTAAATCCAGCGGTACCAGAATTAGGCGGTTAATCAGCCATGAACAAATACTGGCAAGCGTCATCACAAACGTGGTCGCCATGCCCATGCCGATAGCCGACTCCAGCTTTTTGGACACACCCATAAATGGGCACAGTCCAAGAAACTTCACCAGCACGAAGTTATTCACCAGCACGGTGCCGATAAATAAAAGTAGATAATCAGCCATTATCAAACCTGGAATTGAGGGGCGCCCATTATCGGACACAGTCCGGAACGCTACAACCTTGTGTTAATAGGGTTATTAAGGGTTAACAAACGTTTGTTGAACCCGCGTTGAACGTTTGAAATAGGGCGCCAGTATTGCTGCGGCCAGCAGCGGAAAAAGAAGCTGTCTCAGCGCCAGCGTGTCGCTAACCGGTGAAAAGGCAAAAGCCTTAACCGCCAGTAATACGGTGAAAAGCAACCAGATAATATAATGCTTACGCACCAGACTACGGCGCTTAAAAAAGGCGACACTCAGCCATAAGGTGTATATAAACAGCGCCGCGGCGCAGGCCACAGAAATATACCACAGTAATATTTGCTGCCCGCTTAGTGCTCTTAACGCCTGATGCGCGGCGGGCGAAAGCAGCGCCGTGCCATAATAAGCAATAGATATCGTCATACTCAGCAGCGACATCAAGAGCCAGGCGAGCGGCAACAACAGCCAACCGCCGATACGTAACGGGGAAATCGCGGACATACATTCTCCATTGCTGGCAAGCGGGCGGACAACAGCATATACAGGCGGCAAATTATAAGTATTTTCACTAAAAATGCCACCGCCCGCAGGGAGCTATGGCACACAACACCAAATCACGCTCTCCACATCCTGCCATGTTAATTAATCGTTGTTAGCCGCAGGGAAAATGAGTTGAAATAGACGCTTCGACAGATAAGAGGATTCGGCATGAGTGAGAAAATACGTGTAGGTATTATCGGATATGGATACGCCAGCAAGACCTTCCATGCTCCGCTGATTGCGGGAACGCCGGGGCTGGTGCTGTCGGCCATCTCCAGTAGCGATGCCGGAAAGGTTGCCGCAGACTGGCCTTCGGTGCCGGTGGTAAGTTCTCCGCAAGCCCTGATAGCCGACCCTGAACTTGATCTGATAATTATTCCTACCCCTAACGATACCCATTATCCGCTGGCCAAAGCGGCCCTGGAAGCCGGGAAACATGTGGTAGTGGATAAACCGTTCACCGTGACGTTGTCACAAGCCCGCGAGCTTGAAGAGCTGGCGGCTAAACGCGGTCTGCTGCTGTCGGTATTCCACAATCGTCGCTGGGATAGTGATTTCCTCACGGTGCGTGAGCTGATCTCCAGCGGCACCCTGGGTGAAGTCGCCAGCTTTGAATCGCATTTCGATCGCTTCCGCCCTCAGGTACGAGCGCGCTGGCGTGAGCAGACCGGTGCGGGTACCGGGATCTGGTACGATCTGGGGCCACACCTAATCGATCAGGCGCTGGTGTTGTTTGGCAAGCCGGTCAGTATTAACGTCGATCTCGCGCAGCTTCGTCCAGGCGCTGAAACCACCGACTACTTTCATGCGGTACTTACCTATCCTCAGCGCCGGGTTATCCTGCATGGCACTATGCTGGCGGCGGCGGAATCGGCGCGCTACATTGTTCATGGCACCCGCGGCAGCTACGTGAAGTTTGGCCTGGATCCGCAAGAGGACCGCCTTAAAGCCGGTGAGCGTCTGCCGCAGGAGGATTGGGGATACGACATGCGCGACGGCGAGCTCACTCTGGCGCAGGGTGATGAACTGGATAAACGCCCGTGGCTGACTCAGCCGGGTAACTATCCGGCTTACTATGCCGCCATTCGCGATGCGCTTAACGGCCAGGGTGAAAACCCGGTTCCGGCAAGCCAGGCGATTACCGTTATGGAACTGATTGAGTTGGGGATTGCTTCGGCCGAGCGGCGCGCAACGCTGCCGCTTATCTGATAACCGCTCGATAGCTAAGGGATGCCCGCAGTTGCTATGGCTGCGGGCATCGGTTTTTTTACCGCCAGAGAGAGCAACATGAGCTGGTTACAAAAATTAAAAATCGATAAATTTTTGCTGGTAATGATAGCCGTGGTTATCGTGGCATCGCTGTTTCCAGCTAAAGGCGAGGTTAAGACAGGTTTTCAATATCTGACAACGGCAGCTATCGCGCTGCTGTTCTTTATGCACGGCGCCAAGCTTTCCCGACAGGCGATTATGGCGGGTATCGGCCACTGGCGACTGCACCTGGTGGTGTTTAGCAGCACTTTTATTCTGTTTCCGCTGCTTGGGCTAACCATGAAATTTCTGACTCCAGGTTTTCTAACGCCCTCGCTGTATCTTGGGTTTTTATATCTGTGTGCGCTTCCGGCCACCGTGCAGTCGGCTATCGCGTTTACCTCGGTGGCCGGAGGTAATGTAGCGGCGGCGGTATGCAGCGCCTCGGCGTCCAGCATTTTGGGGATTTTCCTCTCACCGATCCTGGTCGGGCTATTAATGCATACTGAGCAGGGCAGCACCGATACCCTGCATGCCATCGGCAGCATTGTGCTGCAACTGATGGTGCCATTTATTGTCGGGCACCTGTCGCGGCCGCTGATTGGTCGCTGGGTTGACCGCCATAAAAAACTTATCAATACCACTGACCGGTCATCGATTTTGCTGGTGGTCTATGTGGCGTTCAGCGAGGCCGTAGTGGAAGGGATTTGGCACCAGGTAAACGCCATGGCACTGCTGGCTATTGTTATCTGTTCGCTGGTATTGCTGGCGGTGGTGCTGGTGATAAATACCTTTGCGGCTCGTCTGATGGGCTTTAATAAAGCCGATGAGATAACTATCGTTTTCTGTGGGTCGAAAAAGAGTCTGGCCAACGGCGTGCCGATGGCAAACGTATTGTTCCCGGCCAGTGCGATTGGCCTGATGGTGTTACCGCTGATGATTTTTCATCAGATTCAGCTAATGGTGTGTGCGGTGATGGCCCAGCGTTATGCTCGTCAGCAGGAAGCGCTTAAACAGGCGCAGGTCGCGACAGGAAAATAGCAAAAAAACCGGGGCCATAGCCCCGGTCACTTCGTTCAGGCTACGCGGTTGCGCAACGCCTGCTTTTCCGCTTCACTCAGAAATGCGATTTCGAGACCGTTAATTTGCGCCTGGCGAATATGCGCCTGGCTCAGACCGGCTGCCGGAGCCGCAACGGTATATTCATGAATAATATCCACGCCCTGTACCGCCGGATCGTCGGTATTAATGGTTGCCAGGACGCCGTGGTTCAGGAATATCGCCAGTGGATGAGCATCCAGCGCCGGGACGGTGCTGGTCTGGATATTCGACGTCAGGCAAGACTCAATACCAATACGGTGTTCAACCAGATAATCCATTAACGCCGGATCCAGTACCGCTTTTACGCCGTGACCGATACGCTCAGCGCCCAGTTCGCGAATTGCCTGCCAGATGCTTTCCGGGCCGGCGGCTTCACCGGCATGTACCGTAATGCGCCACCCGGCAGCGCGCGCCTGGCTAAAGTGGTTCAGGAAGCGAACGCCGGGGAATCCCAGCTCGTCACCGGCCAGATCCAGCGCGGTGATGGCATCACGATGGGCCAGCAGGCCATCCAGCTCCGCCTGGCAGGCCGCTTCACCGAAAGTACGGCTCAGGATCCCGGTCAAACGGACTTCTACGCCAAAATCTTTTGCTCCGCGCCGCACGCCGTCGATGACAGCCTCGACAACGCCGGCAATCGGCAGCTGATGGCTCATCGCCATATAGCCCGGCGAAAAGCGCAGCTCGACATAGTGCAGGCCCTGGCTCGCGGCGTCTTCCACGTTTTCATAAGCCACCCGGCGGCAGGCATCGAGAGAGCCAAGCACTTTTACTCCCCAATCGAGTTTTGCCAGAAAGCTCACCAGGTCCGGTTCGTTTTGGGTGACCTGAACATGAGGAATTAAGTGTTCAAGAGAGGAGGCAGGCAGCGGCAGATTAAACTGGCGGCCAAGATCCAAAATAGTTTGGGCACGGATGTTCCCATCCAGATGGCGATGGAGGTCAGTCAGGGGCAGGCGGGCGTCAATCATGGCGGCACTCATATTTTTAGAGAATAAAGTGCCGCGTATTATAAAAACATTTGCTACAAAAAAGCTACGTTGCGCAACGAGGTTTAGTATTAGCAGCTTTTATGCGCATCTGAAAAGGCTACTCCATGGCCACTCGCACCGCTTCGCCAATCTTTTTCATCACTTCACGATGTTTGTCGTCTGGCGGCAAAGCGCAGTTAATTCGCACGCAGTTTCGATATTTGCCGGAAGCTGAAAATAGCGAGCCGGGAGCCACATGAATTTTTAACCGGCATAGTTGCTGGGCAACGCAAACCATATCTACCTGCTCCGGTAGTTCCACCCATAACATGAAACCGCCTTTGGGTCGGGTCACGCAGATACCGCAGGGGAAATATTCACGTAGCCAGCAGGTATAAAGCTCCATATTGCGTTGGTATATCTGACGCATGCGCCGGATATGACGGTGATAATGGCCTTCGCGGATAAAGGTGGTTGCCGCCATCTGGGTAGCAGGAACGCTGCTACCGCTGACCGTATACTTCATATGCAACACCCGATCGCGATAGCGGCCGGGAGAGATCCAGCCGATGCGCAGGCCGGGAGCGACCGTCTTAGTCAGTGAACTGCACAACAAGACTCGTCCGTCGATATCCCAGGAGTGAATAGTTCGCGGGCGAGGGTAATCAGAAGCCAGTTCACCGTAAATATCGTCTTCGAAAATGACAATATCGTGGCGCTGGGCAAGAGCCAGAATCGCCCGTTTACGGGCGTCAGGCATGATAAATCCCAGTGGATTATGGCAGTTTGGCACCAGCAGAATACCTTTCACCGGCCACTGATCCAGCGCCAGCTCCAGTGCTTCAACGCTGATTCCTGTCTGAGAGTCTGTTGGGATCTCAATAACTTTAATCCCCAGACCGCGCAGCCGCTGCATGGTGCCGTAATAGGCCGGCGACTCCACCGCAACGATATCATCGGGCTGGCACACTGCCATAAGCGCCAGGGTGAGCGCACTGTGGCAGCCGGAGGTGATAATCAGATCATCCGCCGTAACGACCGAACCGCCATCCAGCATCAGACGGGCTATCTGCTCGCGCAACTCCCGCCGTCCGGAGAGTTCATCGTAACCCAGCACCTCCTCCATATTGTGCTGCACCGCCCGGCTCAGTTCGCGCCATAGCGGTTTCAGGGTAGGCTGCGCCGTGTCCGGCGCACCGCTGCTAAATGGGATAACCGATTTATCGCGATTGACCTCAAGCATATCCAGCACCTGGTCCCACTGGGTTATTTCTACCGGGCGCTGTACCGGACGCGACATTGGCGGCACCGGCGGCTGGGCCTTGGCCGGGGCCACATAGTAACCGGAGCGCGGCTGCGGCGTAATCAGTTGCAGCGTCTCAAGGGTCTGATAAGCCTGCTGTACGGTGCTGATACTCACGCCGTGCTCCAGGCTTAGGCTGCGTACCGAAGGCAGCTTCTCGCCGTGTCGATATAGCCCTTGTTGAATACGATCGGCCAGCAAATTAGCCAGATGTTGGTAACGGGTCATGCTGTATCCCTCAATGCAGCCATACAGATTAGAAAACCAGTACAGAAAGAAGCTAAAAAACGGATGCAGATACTGTTTTAGCTAATCTGTATGTTAAATAAAAGTACTATTTGAATCTGTATTGTTATGACCGAAATTCGTGATGATAAAGCCTCAGACAGACGGGGAGGTGCAATATGGAATTTCATGAAAATCGGGCACGACGGCCATTTCTCGGCCTGGTATTAATCTGGCGCGCAGTTAAAAAATGGTATATCCGCGGACAAACCCGGCGTATTTTGCAGCGCATGGACGAGCGTCGGCTTAATGATATTGGGCTGAGGCGGGAGGATATCGAGTAGTTCGGGCAGGGGAGAAGATTCCCCTTCCGGACGGGAAGGGGAAGCAGAAGAAAATTAACGCCGTTGCAGAGCCTTAATTCCGGCAATCAGGCGTTTCAGGCCCTCATCAAGCTTCGCGCGCTGGCATCCGGCGTTGAGACGAATAAATCCAGCGCCTTCCTCGCCGTAGGTATAACCGGGCATAATCGCCACTTTTTGATGTTCAATCAGCTCCTGCTGCAAGGCTTTATCGTCCAGCCCCAGCGGGCTTAAATCAATCCACGCCAGATAGGTTGCCTGGGGAGGTTGCCAGTTGAGCGCAGGAAATTCGGTATTTAGCGTCAAGGCGATATGGCGCAGGTTAGCCTCCAGATAGTCGCGCAACGCGTCCAGCCATGGCGCTCCTTCATTATAAGCGGCAATTTGCGCCACCAGAGCCAGCACCGCCGGGGAAGACAGCCCGTCGCGCTCTTTAAGCGCCGCCAGGTAGTTCTGTTTATCCTGAGGATTGCTGATAAGCCCCCATGCGCCGGTCAGCGCCGGAACGTTGAAGCTTTTCGACGCAGAGGTAATCAATGCCCAATCGCTTTGCGCAACCTGGTCCCATGGAGTATGACGGGCATCACCCCAGGTCATATCCATGTGGATTTCATCGCTGATAACCCGCACACCGTGGCGGCGGCACAGCGCGGCCATGGCGGTGAGCTCCTCCCGGCTCCAGACTTTGCCGGTTGGATTATGCGGGCTGCACAGCAGCAGGATTTTACAATCCGGGCGCGCCAGAGTGTTTTCCAGCAGGCTCATATCGCACTGCCAGCCGCCGTCTCTGTTTTTTGCAAGCGGTACGGCCAGCACCTGGCGCTGGTTGCCGTTAATCGTTTTATAGAAAGCATCGTAGGCCGGAGTGTGTACCGCCACGCCATCACCCGGCTCGCTCCACTGGCGAATCAGTTGGCCGGCCATGTAGATAACCGAAGGCCCATATACCAAATTTTGCGGGTCAATATTGCTGCTAAAGCGGCGCTGCATCCAGCCCTGAATTGCGCCGCTGAATTCGGCATTCTGCCAGCGGCTGTAGCCCAATACGCCGTTATTTATCCAGGCCGTCAGCGCCTGCTGTATGCATGGGGCGCTGGGGAAATCCATATCTGAGATGGTGAAAGGCAGCAGGTCTGCGGCACCAAAACGGTCGGCCACGTAATCCCACTGGGTGCACCATGTGCCGTGGCGATCGACCGGCGTGGAAAAATTAAACATAGAACCTCGTATCGAAAAAGCCCGGCGCAGGCCGGGCATTACATCATGCTTCGATGGTTTGCATCAGAGCAGCCATTTCATCTTTAACCGACTGAACCTGAGGGCCGATAACCACTTGCAGGCTGGTCTGGTTGAGCTGTACCACGCCGATGGCGCGATTGGCTTTCAGCGCCGCGCTATCGACCAGCGACATATCTTTTACCGTCAGGCGCAGGCGGGTAATGCAGTTGTCCAGGGTGACGATGTTATCGCGTCCCCCCAGAGCGGCAAGGATTGCCGGTACGTTGTAACCCGATTTACCGCTGATCCCGGCAATGGCGCTGTCCACCTGGCTGGCGGCGCTTTCAATATCGCGCCCCGGGGTGCGCAGATTAAAGCGCAGGATAGCGAAGCGGAAAATCACGTAGTAAGCAACGAACCACAGCGCGGCGACGACCGGCACCATATACCACTTGGTAGACAGGCCGTGCAGGATGCCGAATACCACGAAGTCGATGATATTGCCGTCGGTATTGCCAATGGTGACGCCCAGAATCGCCATAACGGTGAAGCCAAGGCCGGTCAGCAGAGCGTGGATGACATACAGCACCGGTGCCACGAACAGGAACAGGAACTCGAGCGGTTCTGTGGTGCCGCCAACGACACAGGCTACCACGCCGGAGATTAACAGCCCTTTGATTTTATGACGATTTTCAGGGCGCGCGCAGTGATACATCGCCAGAGCCGCCGCTGGCAAACCGCCCAGGAAGGATGGCATTTTCCCCTGCGACAGGAAGCGGGTCGCGGTTTCAGCAAAGCCGTGAGTAGTTGGGCAAGAGAGCTGAGCCTGGAAAATAGTCAGCGCGCCGCTTACCGAGTGCCCGCATACGTCCATAGTACCACCGGCTTCGCTAAAGCGAATCAGTGCCACCAGGATGTGGTGCAGACCAAAAGGCAGCAGCAGACGTTCACCGGTACCAAAAATCATGGGGCCAAAATCACCGGCACCGTTGATGACATGGCCGAGGCCGTTAATACCGGCGGCGAATACTGGCCAGATAAGTGGAATAACCAGACCAACCAGCCCCAGCACCAGAGTTGTAATAATAGGAACAAAACGGGTACCACCAAAGAACGCCAGCGCATCCGGCAGGCGCACATTATGGAAGCGCTCATGGAGGACAAAAACGATAACGCCGACAATCACCGCACCGAGGATCCCGGTATCGATAGACTGGATCCCGAGGATGCTCTGAATGTTATTTGCCTTCAGGATTGCGGCATCGGTAGTTGGCAGAATACCTTTAATGGTCAGCCAGAAGTTAACCCCGAGGTTCATTACCGCATAACCTACGAAACCGGCAAAGGCGGCTACGCCTTTATTCTCGCGTGCCAGGCCCAGTGGAATGGCGATACAGAACATAACCGGCAGGAAGCTAAAGGCGAAGGAGCCGGTTTTGCTCATCCACATAAAGATCCCCTGAAGCACCGGGTTCCCCAGGGCAGGGATCAGCGTTACTACATCGTGGCTGGACAGAGAGCTGCCGATGCCGAGCATGATGCCGCAGAATGACAACAGCGCTACGGGCAGCATAAAGGTTTTGCCCAGGTTCTGGAAAAACTCCCATAACGTAATTTTTTGTGTGCTACTCGAGGCCATAGTCACTCCTTGGTCAACATACAGTCATCTTTTCGGTGTGCAAAAGATGATAAAACGTTTTATCAACATCGAGTGCGTGCTGAATCACAGAACTTAGCGCGAAAAATGGGCTTAATATCACAATCAGATAAAACGATTTACCTGGAGGGTTAACACGGCCATATGTCCCATTCAAAAAAAGTCACCATTAATGATGTGGCACTGTTAGCCGGGGTTTCGGTCAGTACCGTGTCGCTGGTACTCAGCGGAAAAGGGCGCATATCGGCGAATACCGGCCAGCGGGTCAATGCTGCCATTGAAGAGCTTGGCTTCGTACGTAACCGCCAGGCGGCCGCGCTGCGCGGCGGGCAAAGTGGGTCGATTGGCCTGGTAGTAAATGATATTGGCCATCCGTTTTACGCAGGGCTGGTGGCAGGCGTGAGCGAAGTGATGGAGCGCGAAGGGCGGCTGCTATTGCTGGCACAGTCCGGCAATACTCTGGAACAGATGCAGCGTTGCCTGACCACGCTGAATAATCAGGGAGTGGATGGGGTGATCATCGCCGGTTCGGCCCGGCGACTGGCGGGCATCGCGGCGCTGACTGAAGAGCTGGCGCTGCCGGTAGTGGTGGCCTCGCGGGCCGGAGATAGCGAGCTGGCGGACAGCATTCGTCCCGACCATCAGCAGGCAGCCAGAGTGCTGACTCGTCATCTTATCGAATGTGGGCATCAGCGAATTGCCTGGCTGGGGGGAAGTGCTGACTCTCTAACCCGCGCCGAGCGGCTGGGCGGCTTTTGCGCCACGCTGCTGCAATACGGTCTGCCGTTTCATAGCGACTGGGTTATCGAATGCGATAATAGCCACCGACAGGCGGCGGAAGCGCTGGGGGCGCTGCTGCGCCATAACCCGACCATTAGCGCCGTGGTGTGCCATAACGCGACTATTGCCACCGGTGCCTGGCTTGGGCTGCTGCGCGCCGGGCGTCAGGGCGGTGAGCGGAGTATGGAGAGCTATTTTGACCGTCAGCTGGCGCTCGGTGCATTTGCGGAGGTGGGTGAGACGGCGCTTGATGATATTCCAGTCAGTTGGGTGACGACACCGGCCCGTGAAATGGGTGCCAGAGTTGCCGAGCGCATTATGGAAAGAGTGGCGAACGGAGCTGTCGCTCCGCTCGGCCAGGTGCTGACGCCACGGCTTTACCCGTGGCGCGGCTAGCAATTATTGCAGGGAAGGCGAGTTGGCGTCGGGGATGACGCCGGTTGGCAGCGTGTATTTGCCGATAAAATCATCCAGCGACATGGTGCGGCCATTAATATTGACCTGACCATTGGCGTACTTAACACTGGTTTGAATGGCATTATCCTTCTCTGTGGTTATCTGGAACATCTGCCCCATAGCTGACACGCCTTTTACCTGTTGTTCGGCGAGCTTAGCGGCGTCAGATTCCTGATATCCTTCCAGCTGAGCGATTTCAGTCATAAAGGCGTTTGCGACATCCAAAGGAATATTGAGTTTTAAATCCAGTGAGCGCACCAGTCTGTCTAGCTGATTTTCTGCGGTCGCGGCGGTAACCGGCTGCCCGGCAGGATCTTTCAGCGCCAGCGTCAGGTTCGCAGTGGCTTCCCCTTTATCATTTTTCCAGCTTAGCGGTGAAACATTGACCACCGGGTTGCCTTTCAGCAGCAGCGGCAGATTATCGGTGATGGCCTGAATGGCTTTCTGCTGTTGTTTTTGTGGATCGTTTGCCAGCGCAGGATCTTTTTGAATTGCCTGTTGCTGCTGCTCCAGCGCCTGGCTGAACTGATGCATCGCCGTGCCGTCCAGCTTGCTGATAGCAACATGTAGCTTGCCGCTGCCCAGGTTGCGGTTCTGCATTTTCAGAGCATCCAGGCTGTAATCTATCTGCCCGTTCAGGCTCTTACCGTCTTTATCAGCGTCAGTATTGGCATCGATTTTAACGCCTTCAACAATCGCCAGCTCTTTGCCTTCTACGGCAATGGCCAGTTTATCTAGCGTCAATGACTGCTTGCCAATGCGTTCAGCAAAAGAAGACAGGCTGGTATTGCCATCCAGCGTCAGTTTACCCGTGGTGAACTGTACCTGCTGATCGTAGTCATTAATGGTGCTGAACAGGCCGCTGTCGAGCTGACCGGTGATCGCCATGTCATTCTGATCGCTATCGGCTTTTACCGTAAAGTCTCCGGCACCCAGCGCAAATTTACCTTTGGCTGAGTCCATGCTTAACGGATTGATGGTTGCGTCATAACGAGTACTGCCGCTATAACCTACGCGGGTTTGCAGTTCAAATGGCGCTTTGCCGTTAGCCGCTGCAAACAGGCGGGCGCTGGTTGGCGTATTTTCCAGGGTGGTGGAAACCGCGCCCATAGCTGGCAGCAGATTAAATTTTGCCAGTGACATCAGCGGGAACGGGCCGTGATCGATTTTTTCTTTAAACGTCACGCTATCGCCCGGCTTAAGCCAGCCATTGGCAACGCCGGGTTTTGGTGAGGCAATCAGTTGCAGATCGCTGGAAAACACGCCGCGCTGATAATTCTGGTAACTGAGTACCAGGCCAGCCTGCGGCGCTGCGCGATCTAATTGGGCATTGGCCTGAGCCAGCAGCTCATCCAGCCGTGGTTCCAGTTGCTTGCCGGTGTACCAGGCACTACCGGCCCAGACGGCGCCAAGGGCTACAATAACGCCAACTGCCACCAAAGATTTCTTCATAACTTCAATCCTTTTTGTAGCCGGGCTATCACCCGGCGCATTTGTATGAATCTATTATCCTCAGCGAGCCGTGCCGCTGCTGGTTCATCTTATAAAGATAATCCAACCGCCTATCGGCTGCTTTCTATGCAGATTGCGTAACGCTAATTCTGTTCTCATAGAAAGCGTAGCAACCGAACCCGATTGAGGGTAATTAATTGAGTTGATTATAAACCCGTGCCAGACGGCCGGTGCCGCTGACCGTAACTGATGGCTCATCTGCGGCGATAAATGCCGACTCGCCTGCCCGTAGCGTGAGAGACTCTCCGGCACAGGCTAAATGGGCCTCCCCCTCGACGCAGAATACGATAGCCGCGCTATCTTGTTCCAGGGCCTGAGGTGCGGAGCTAAGCCGGTGGAGGCTGAAAGCAAAATCATCAACCGGGATAGGGAAAATTAGCGCATCGCCTTCAGCATTCGGTTGAGTCAGCAGATCGCCGGCCGGGCGAGGTGTGAATTTCACATTGGCGATCAGCTCCGGAATATCAATATATTTTGGCGTGAGACCGGCGCGCAACACATTATCCGAATTGGCCATCACCTCCAGCGCCACGCCGTTTAGATAGGCATGCGGCGTTTCGGCGAACAGGAACATCGCTTCGCCCGGTTCGAGTTTTACCACATTCAGCAACAGCGGAGAGAACAGCCCGCTATCGTCCGGGTAGTCGGCGGAAATCGCGCGGATAGTGTCCCACGGCTCGCCGCGCTGCGTGTCCAGAGCGGTACGTAGCAGGGCCAGGGCCTGGCGTTTTTCTTCGCCATCCAGTGCCAGCAGTCCGGCAAACAGTGCTTTCAGTTTGTCGCTATCGGGGGTCTGACGAAAGGCGGCAATCAGCGGGTGGACATGTTCCAGTGGGGCCAGTAACGCGGCGGCATCGGAAAATTCACGAAATGCGTTCATCGCCAGGAACGGCGTTAAAGCAAAGACCAGCTCTGGCTTATGGTTAGGATCTTTGTAGTTACGCTCGGCGGCGTTCATTGGAATCCCGGCGGCATTTTCACGGGCAAAACCGGCTTCAGATGCCTGCTTGCTCGGATGAACCTGAATGGATAGCGGCTGGGCGGCGCACAGTACCTTAAATAAAAAAGGCAGCTCGCCAAAACGCTGAGCTACCTTATCACCAAGCAAACGCGCCGGAGCGGCGTCAATTTCTTCGCGCAGCGCCACGGTTTTACCGTCTGGCCCTATCACCTGAGAGCTGCTTTTAGGGTGAGCGCCCATCCACAGTTCAGCCATTGGCTGATTATCTGGGTTAGGAATGCCATAAAGGTCGGTCAGCGCCCGTTTGCTGCCCCAGGCGTAGTTTTGTACAGAGTTGATTAATTTTTGCATTATCAATGCCTTTAGTTGTTTTCTTTTGTCTCATTAAAGCAATTCTTGGCCCGGAAGTAACGCCCGGCGGGAAAAAGTCGGCGCAGTCTCAGTTTTTGTTAAAAAATTGTGTAGCATAGTGTTACCCGTTTGCGGTGATATGGAGATAAAATCGCCGCAGAAATGGATTTAACGTGACTGAAGTAAGTGAGAGCATCATGTCTGATAAATCGAATAAGCCATTCCATTACCAACAGCCTTTTCCCCTCGCTAAAGATGACACCGAGTATTATCTGCTGACCAATGAGCACGTGTCGGTGGCTGAATTTGAGGGCCAGCCGGTGTTAAAAGTTGAACCCGAGGCCTTAACGCGCCTGGCGCACCAGGCCTTCCATGACGCCAGCTTTATGCTGCGTCCGGCCCATCAACAACAGGTCGCCGCCATTCTTGACGATCCAGAGGCGAGCGAGAACGACCGCTACGTTGCGCTGCAATTTCTGCGTAACTCCGAGATTGCCGCCAAAGGCATTCTGCCAACCTGCCAGGATACCGGCACCGCTATTATCGTCGGTAAAAAGGGGCAACGGGTTTGGACCGGCGGTGGCGATGAAGCGGCTCTGAGCCGTGGGGTGTACGACACTTATATCGAAGACAACCTGCGTTATTCCCAGAACGCGGCGCTGGATATGTATAAAGAGGTCAATACCGGTACCAACCTGCCGGCTCAGATAGATCTCTACAGCGTGGACGGCGACGAATATAAATTCCTCTGTATTGCCAAGGGCGGCGGTTCGGCGAACAAAACCTACTTGTTCCAGGAAACCAAGGCGTTATTAAGCCCCGGGAAGCTGAAAGACTACCTGGTGGAGAAGATGCGCACGCTCGGCACCGCGGCCTGTCCGCCATACCATATCGCCTTTGTCATTGGCGGTACTTCGGCGGAAACCAACCTTAAAACCGTGAAACTGGCTTCAGCAAAATATTACGATGAGCTGCCGACCGAAGGTAACGAGCATGGCCAGGCGTTCCGCGATATTGAGCTGGAACAAGAACTGCTGCTGGAGGCTCAGAACCTGGGGCTGGGGGCGCAGTTTGGTGGCAAATATTTTGCTCATGATGTGCGGGTTATCCGCCTGCCTCGCCACGGTGCGTCCTGCCCGGTGGGTATGGGCGTTTCCTGCTCTGCCGACCGTAACATCAAAGCCAAAATTAACCGCGAAGGTATCTGGATCGAGAAGCTCGAGCATAACCCTGGGCGCTTTATTCCGGAGTCCATGCGCAAAGCCGGGGAAGGCGAAGTCGTCAGCGTCGATCTTAATCGCCCAATGAGCGATATTCTGGCCCAGCTTTCTGCTTATCCAGTCTCCACCCGTCTGTCGCTCAGCGGTACTATTATCGTGGCGCGCGATATTGCCCACGCCAAATTGAAAGAACGTATCGATCGTGGCGAAGGCTTGCCGCAGTACATCAAGGACCACCCGGTTTACTACGCAGGCCCGGCCAAAACGCCGGAAGGCTATGCCTCAGGTTCCCTGGGGCCGACTACCGCCGGGCGTATGGACTCTTACGTGGATCTGTTGCAGTCGCATGGCGGCAGTATGGTCATGCTGGCAAAAGGCAACCGCAGTAAGCAAGTAACTGATGCCTGTAATAAACACGGTGGTTTCTATCTTGGCTCCATCGGCGGCCCGGCGGCGGTGCTGGCGCAGCAGAGTATTAAGAGCCTGGAATGCGTGGAATACCCTGAGCTGGGTATGGAAGCTATCTGGAAAATTGAGGTGGAAGACTTCCCGGCGTTCATCCTGGTGGATGACAAAGGCAACGACTTCTTCTCGCAGATCCTGTCCGGACAATGCAGCCGCTGCGTAAAATAACCACCTGATTCGCATTGTTATTATCGATAAGGCCGCCTGCGGGCGGCCTTAATATTTTAACAGCACGAATCACCATGCGCTTTCATCATCCTGTCTCATAATTATTCTCGTTAACATTTAACTAACGTTCGGCGGGTGCCGGACGAAAAATTGATAACAGGAGCTACTATGGCCGCGCAGCGCAGCGAAAAAGATTCGATGGGCGAAATCGCCGTACCCGCCGATAAACTTTGGGGAGCGCAGACCCAGCGCTCTCTCGAGCATTTCAAAATCTCTAGCGAGAAGATGCCGGTGGCGCTGATTGCCGCACTGGCACAGACCAAGCGGGCGGCGGCTCAGGTGAATATGGATCTTGGCCTGCTGGAGGCCGCTAAAGGTGCGGCGATTATTGCGGCGGCGGATGAAGTTCTGGCCGGAAAACATCCGGATGAGTTCCCTCTGGCGATATGGCAGACCGGCTCCGGCACCCAGAGCAATATGAATATGAACGAGGTGCTGGCTAACCGCGCCAGTGAGCTATGCGGTGGCGTACGCGGGATGGAGCGTAAAATTCACCCAAATGATGACGTCAATAAAAGCCAAAGCTCTAACGATGTGTTCCCGACGGCGATGCATGTGGCGGCGGTGCAGGCGATTAACCATGACCTGTTGCCTGCACTGGATATTCTTGCGGCGACGTTTAAGAAAAAATCGCAGGCTTATGCCGATATCGTCAAAATTGGCCGCACCCATTTACAGGATGCCACGCCGTTGACCCTTGGTCAGGAGATTTCTGGCTGGGAGGCGATGCTAAACCACAGCCGGCGGCATATTGTCGATGCAATTCCTCATCTGGCGGAGCTGGCACTGGGCGGTACGGCGGTGGGCACAGGCTTAAATACCCATCCCGAATATGCCCGGCGGGTAGCGCAGGCCCTGGCCGAACTGACCGGCCAGCCATTTGTCACCGCCCCGAATAAGTTTGAAGCGCTGGCCAGCTGTGATGCACTGGTTCAGGCCCACGGCGCGCTGAAGGGGCTGGCCGCGTCGCTGATGAAAATCGCCAATGATGTACGCTGGCTGGCATCCGGCCCGCGCTGCGGCATTGGTGAGCTTTCTATTCCGGAAAATGAACCCGGCAGCTCGATCATGCCTGGCAAAGTTAATCCAACTCAGTGTGAGGCCATGACCATGTTGTGCGCCCAGGTTCTGGGTAATGACGTGGCGATTAATATCGGCGGGGCTTCAGGTAACTTTGAGCTAAACGTATTCCGTCCTCTGGTTATCCATAACTTCCTGCAATCGGTGCGCCTGCTGGCCGATGGGATGGTGAGCTTTGACGAGCATTGTGCCTCTGGCATTGAGCCAAACCGGGAGCGTATCGATCGGCTGCTTAATGAATCGCTGATGCTGGTGACCGCGCTCAACACTCATATTGGCTACGACAAGGCCGCGGAAATAGCTAAAAAAGCGCATAAAGAGGGGCTAACTCTGCGCCAGTCGGCGCTGGCGCTAGGCTATCTGACCGATGCGCAGTTTGATGAATGGGTGGTACCAGAGAATATGGTCGGCAGCCGGGCCTGACGGTTCAGGGGGCCAGCCACAGGTGCAGACGCGGGATCATTAAGGTCATCGGTTCAGCTAATGGCCGGTGACGGTGGTTAATATTTTCCGCATCGTAGTTAAGCAGCTCGCCTATCTCTGGCACTGAATTGCGGCTGGCATCGGGGCACAGCACAATTAGCGGTGATGGGCAGGCATACTGCACTTGCTTCTGGTGGCGCGGGTACCAGACTCGCGCTATCGGCTGTACTTTTACCGGCCGCTTAATTTTAAGCCGTGCATTTTCCGGCAGGGCGGCGATATCGTTATATTCCTGGGTTATTCGTTCTGCCCACTGCTCTTTAGTCCATGGCGCAACGGCCCGGTTCGCTTTCAGGCTCTTTTCCAGCATGGTCAGAACCTCATTCCGGCGCAGATTTTTGATAATTTGCTTGTTGGCCCAGCCAAATCTGACCGTGGAAGGCTGCTCAATCAATGTCAGGCGGCGATAGGCGTTAAGGGTGATCAGCCCTGGCAGATAACGATGCACCCATTCAAAGCGGGCGGCGCTGGGCAGACCGGTCTCTACCGTCACCAGATGTTCAAGCTGCTCTTTATAACCATTAACCGTTTCCGTTAGACGCAGGATTTCCATACGCTGGTCGGGCGATACCTCGAGACAAACGGCTCCCGGCAGGCGCAATGCCGCTTTGGTACTGTGATTTTCCGACTGCTGCTGAATAAACAAATGGCTAAAATGGTCTAATGTCTGGCTCCAGGCCTTTTTGCCCAGCCGCTGGCGGACTTCAATCTGTTCACGCGGGTTCTCTTCCTCACCTTTAACCACCGGCGGCAGCTCAAAAGTACGGGCGACTAATAACCGGCAGGCGCTCATCTGCTCTTTTAACTCAAGCAGGTTTAGCTCCATCGCGCGGAAGGTCGCGGTAAGGCGTTGCGGCAAATCGTAATCCATAAGCGGCTCCGGATAGTTACAACATACTTTATGGTCTGCCATGGAGTATAAACCGCAAGGCGAAGACAAGCCAGTGGCAGAGAATAAGGAGTGAATTAATTACAACATACTTCAAGATTTTAACGGTAGAGCCGTGGTCAGCCACGTGCCTGCTCTTGTCTGGCATGTGAGCGCTGGCGGTTAAGCGTTGGTCGTGGCCTGGTCGGAAACCACCGGCCAGGAGAAGCGAAAGCGTGCGCCACCGAGAGGGCTGCTGTCTACGCTGATGCCGCCACCACAGGCCTGAGCGATGGAGGCAACAATCGCCAATCCCAGCCCGCAGCCACCGGTAGCCCGATCGCGGCTGGGATCGAGGCGGACAAAAGGCTCAAATACCCGCGTACGTTCCTCCTCGGGAATTCCTGGCCCGTCATCCTCTACCTGCAACAGAGCCTGGTTGCCGTCGCGCCATAGCCCAATACGCAGCTGATTGTTGCTATAGCGCAGGGCGTTATTGACCAGATTGTCCAGTACCCTGGCCATTAGCCGGGGATCGACTAATCCATAATCGGCCCCGCGATTTTGCTCCAGCGAAAGCTGGTGGTCAGGATGCATAATTTGTAAGTCAGCGATGTAATCATCCAGCCAGCTACTCATATCAAACACGCTAAGCTGCTGCTCGGTTTGAGGTCTGTCGAGGCGGGCATAAGTTAGCAGTTCTTCAATCAACGCCTCCAGCGCGCCGATATCTCGATTGAGCGCCAGCGACTCTTCATCACTCAGGTTTTCACTCATTTCTAGCCGATAGCGCAGGCGTACCAGCGGCGTTCGCAATTCATGAGCCACACCATCAATCAGCTGCTTTTTGCTGGTAATCAGCGCATTAATGTTGTCAGCCATTTGGTTAAAGGCGACGCCCAGCCGCTTAAAGCTCGACTCTTCGCTAAAGTGAATACGTTCGTCCAAATGCCCAGCCCCAAAACGTTGGGCAGAGGTTTCGATTTTGAGCATGTCCTGCCAGTGGGGTCGAATCCAGATAAATACAGGGATAGCCAGCGAAAAGGCAATCAATGCAATCAGCGCCACATCCAGCAGCCGCATCTGGTGCAGGAAGAATAAATAGGGAATAGGGCCAACGGCCAGTACGTAGTGGCTGCGTGGAATACGCTGAATAAAAGTGTACTCGGCATCGAGCGCAACGATTTCACCTTCGCGCAGTCGCTGGCTATCGGTTGCATCCAGATGGAATTTATTAAGCGGCTCAATATTTAGTTTGAAGGAAAGATTGAGGTCCAGATCGTTGATGGTACGGTTCCAGTCGCGCGGTGGTATCTCGCGAAGCTCGCTGCGCATCAGATAGAGCGAGCTTTTCATCAAATCATCTAATGACTGGCGACCAGCCCGCTCGGCGGTAAATTTATAGACCAGGCCAACCAGCATTGTCATTACCAGAAAACAGACAAACAGTAGCAGGTAGAACTGGATAAAAAGTTTCTTCATAGAATAGACGCACCATAAACCATCATTTCGCCGCATGCAGGCCGCGGGTCCACTGCCGTCAGCAGGCTCTCTGACGCTGCGGCAGGCTCAGTGTACAGCGCCTTAAGTCAATTTGTCGTTATTTCCTGCCGGGAAATTATGGCCAATGGTTGGCGCAGATGCGGTATTGAAAATCCGGCAATTGGTTAATAAACCTCCGGTCGCACGTTCTTAAGCCGAAGACCACAATACAGCCGCTATACTCGTCTGTTAACCACAAATAATCACAGGAGTAGAGATGAAAACCCGCAATGATGAGGTGCTGTATCAGGAGATGTGTCGGGTGGTCGGGAAAGTGGTGCTGGAGATGCGCGACCTGGGGCAGGAACCCAAACATATTGTCATTGCTGGCGTAGTACGTACCGCGCTGGCGAATAAAAAAATAGAGCGCAGCCCATTGACCAACGAGGCGATGGCCGCGGTGATTCGTGCGTTAACCATCAGCTAATGGTCTTTTTGCCAGCGTAAAGCCGCCAGTGGCCTGAATTTGACACTATAGGGGCAAACGTTTACCTCTTAAAGAAGATAAACAATTAAAATTCAATTTCTTACACCGGTGGACGATAGATAAAAAAACGCTCTGGCTTACATCGGTTGGGCCAGAGCGAAAACAGGCTAATGCTGTATTAATTTGTATGACAATTAAATAACGCCCGGCTCTCAATGTCAAATACCATATGTGCCATATTTCTGAGGGTGACTATAATTAATAGTCACAATTACAGGAGGTGAATATGGAAAAGTCATTATTTCAGCAGGGTGAGGAAGTGGTGCTGACTGACGGCAGCCACTGGATTATTGACGCTATTTCCGAAGAAAACGGCACTCGTACATATACATTACGCAATCCAAAAAATGGCGAAAAACATCCGGCCAGCGAACATGATTTACGCGCCAGACTACAGTAGCAACACCGGGATGTGTGCAAGTAGTAGTGATAGGTGGCTGGTAACAGGGGCCTGATGGGGCGTGCGCTATTCACTGGCGTTATAAAGCAGGAATAGCGCTGATGCCGAACTTAGCGAGTTATTACTCCACGCTTTCCCAGGCGTGCGGTGCAAACAGGTATCCCTTATTGCGGATGGTTTTAATCCGGTAAGGCTCTGTGGCGCTATCGTGCAGTTTCTTACGCAGTCGCGACACTGCGACGTCCACGCTTCTATCCATGCCGTCATAACTTACGCCGCGTAGCGTTAGCAGCAGGGCATCCCGGTCCATTATCTGACCGGCATGGGTCGCCAGTTCCCACAGCAGGTCAAAATCAGATGTCGATAGCGGCACTATCTCGCCTCCAAGCGTCACCTGGCGATTTAGCGCATCAATGCACAGAGTGCCAAAATTCAGGGTTTGACGCGGTTTCAGGCTTCGGGGCTCACTGCCGGTTTGGTTCTGGGCATGCTGACGAAGATGCAGGCGCAGGCGGGCCAGCAATACGGCTGGCGGGGTGGTTTTGAGAATGTAATCATTAGCGCCCATCTCCAGCGCCAGAATATGATTCATATCGCTGTCGAGCGAAGTCAGAAGCACTATCGGACCCTGCCAGCCAGGGCGCAGATCGCGACATAAAGACATACCGTCCTTGCCCGGTAACATGATGTCGAGCAGCACCAGGTCAGGCTGCTGTTCCGCAATAACCTGTTCAGCGCGATCGCCACGGGTTTCAATGACGACATCAATATCATGTTTACCGAGGTAGGCGGCGATAAGCGCCCCAACTTCGGGATCGTCTTCAACAAAGACAATTTTATTCATAATCAACGCTAATGATGGAAAAAAAACACCTTACACCCAGCCGCCGTTGGTTGCCATAAACGGCAGCTTAATTTCAGGTAAGGTTGCGACCGCCATCCAGTGCCAGAGTTCGGCCTGTCATATAGCGGCTGCTCAAAATATACTCGACGGCATTCACGATTTCCTGCTCCCCGGGAACCAGCTTCATCAGCGATTTATTTAGGGCGCGAATACGGTAGGCTTCGTCGTCATCTTCGTTAAACATAATTAGCGACGGGGCAATAGCGTTAACTTTTACTTCCGGGGCCATCCGGCTGGCAAAAGAGCGGGTGAGGTTATCTAGGGCTGCTTTACTGGCGGCGTAGGCGATATGTTTACTGCTGCCGCGCTCGACCACATAATCGGTGATATGAATAATATCGGCACCTGCCGCACCCTGGCCACGTAACAGCGGCTCCAGAGCCAGATTAAGCAGGTAAGGGGCGTGGACGTGAATCTGCAGCATCGCCTGTAAGGTTTCCGCTGCGGGCGTCTCCGGGCTTTCCGGTAGCCAGGCGCTGGCATTATGAATAATCGCACGCAGATTCTGGCCGCGTTGTTCCAGGGCCTGGGCAAAGGTGAGAATACCGGAGTCGCTGGAAAAATCGGCATAGATGCACGTTACGCCCGCTGCTTCAAGTTGCTCTATGGCAGCGGTGCGCTGACGGTAGCTGATTATTACCGCCATCTCTCTATCAAGGAAATGGCGGGCCAGCGCCAGGCCGATACGACGCCCGGCTCCGGTGATAACGATAGTCTGTCGGGCGGGCATCATAAAAACTCCTGTCTGGTTAGCGGGTTATACCGTCAGCATCCAGGTCGCTGGCAGCGCGCCTATAAGCATCAGCGCCATGATACTTTTCTCAACCATTGTCAGCGGCTGTTCCATCTGATGGCTGCGGCGGGCATAAAGATAGACCAGCAGGCCTGGCGCATAAAGGACAACTGAAAGCAGCAGGTGCATTAAACCAGAAGCATAGAGCAGCCAGATACCGTAAACCGTAGCCCCTGCGCCAATAAAATATTGCAGCGGGGTACGGGCAATTTTCAGTAAATAGGCCCCTACCAGCAAATAAGGCACCAGAATCATCTCTGAGGCGATGGTCAGCAGGTTGTTGTAGTTTGCTCCGGTCAGCCAGATAGCCACCAGGCAAATCTGTACGCTGATATTGGTCAGCCATAGCGAGGCAGACGGCGCATTATTCTTGTTTTGGCGGGCAAAATATTTCGGAAAAGCCCGGTGAGTCGCCGCCAGGAACGGAACTTCTGCGGCCATAATCGTCCAGCTGAGATAGGCCCCGCACACGGAAACAATAAGACCGGCGGCAATAATAATTTCACCCACGGGACCAATCATGGTCACCATTAATCCGGCCATTGACGGGTTACGCATTTCAGCCAGCGCATCGCGCGGCATGATGCCCAGGGACAGCAGCGTCACCAGCAGATAAACCCCCAGAGCGGCGATAACCGCCAGCAGCGTCGCCCGGCCCACATCACGCTTATTACGCGCCCTTGCCGACACGACCACCGCGCCTTCAACCCCGATAAATACCCACAGAGTAATCAGCATGGTGTTTTTAACCTGCTCCCATACCGGAACGCCCAGCGCTAGTCCGGTAAAATCCAGGCGGAAGGTATTGAGCTGAAACGCCATCACGGCCAGTACCACAAACAGCCCCAGTGGAACCAGCTTAGCCAGGGTCGCCGCCAGATTGATACTGGCCGCAGTTTGTACACCGCGTAAAACCAGCGCGTGTACCAGCCAGAGCAGCACCGAAGCGCCGACTATCGATTGCCAGGTATTGCCGTCGCCGAACAGTTTTAATTCGGGCGTATCGGTGAAAAAGCTCAGTGCTGAGAAGACGATAACCAGATAGGAGACGTTCGCGATAACCGCGCACAGCCAATAGCCCCATGCGGAAAGAAAACCTGTCAGCTCACCAAAACCTGCGCTGGCATAAGCAAAGATCCCGCCGTCAAGATCGGGACGGATGCGCGTCAGCAGCAGCATGGCCAGCGCCAGCATCAGAATACCGACGCCGGTAATGGCCCAGCCAATCAGCAAAGCGGCGGGGCTTGCTACTTCGGCCATATTCTGCGGCAGGCTGAAGACCCCCGCGCCCAGCATTGAACTCAGCACTAACGCAGTCAGTGCGGCCAGACCCAGCTTTTTTTCCATAGCCATCCTTCGAATGGGCGAATAAACGGAATAAATATCGAATTAAAGCGCATAAAACGCTAAACGCATTAAGGCGCGAGATTGTACGGATCGGGGGGCGGGCTTGCAATGTTCGGTGCCAGATAATTGGCCGGTTGCTGTAAAAACGGGCGGACATCGGTCCACCCGTTGAGCTACCGGTTTCGTCGCTGCATAGGCTGGACGAAACCGATGGGGAATTATTTATAAAGGTCGGCGCTGACCGTCAGGTTACCGCCGCTTTCCTGCCACTGGCGGGTAATGTGGTAGTACTTCGCGCCTTTCTTCGCTGCACGCTTAGCAACCTGGTAAGAAACCTCCGTCATGTTACCGAAGTGGCCGGTGAACTTGATGTTATCAAACGGTACCATCTGGGCGGCCGTTATCTTGTTCACTTCTTCAACTTTAGTGCCATCCGGAAGCGTGACAGTGTAACGCCCGCCTTTGGATGATTGAGTCTCCCAGAAACGACCAATTTCAGCCGATGGTGCCTCTGAAGAGGCCACGCCTGGGATCTCTACGGTCGCTGCGGCGGTACCGCCAGCGGCCAGCAGTGCTTTACCTGCCTGTGAGTTGCGCGGTACGGCGTTTGGCGACTGTACTACGCGTTTTTTAGCGTCAGCTTTATAGATATAAGCGGTAATTTGCTGGTTGCCGCCGCCGTTAGTATCAATCTGGCGCACGATAAAGAAGGAGGCTGCGCCTTTTTCTTTTGCCTTTTTGGTAATGGCGTCGTTCACATCTGGCTGGCTGCGGAAGAAGCCGGATACGGTTACGGTATCAAAAGGCTCCAGCGCGAATGCCTGCTCTTTCGGCAACTCCATCACGCCATTAATAACCCGGTTGGACGGCTTATCGGCCTTCGGGGCATCTTTATGATAGATATCGGCCACAACGCGCCAGTTGCCGCTGTTGCCAGAATCGTTGGTGTCGACGATGTAGTAAGAGTCAGCGCCCATATTGTCGGCGCGACGGGATACGGTTTTAGCCGCATCACCCAGGGAGTTAAAGCGCCCGGTGATGTTAATGCGTTCGAAAGGTTTGAGCGCCGCGGCTTGCTGGGGTGTCAGCTCGGTAGCTGCCTGGGCTGACAAAGAGGTCAGCGATAACAGGGCGGTTACCAACAGAGTGTGCTTATATTTCATAAAAGAAGATCCTTCGCCTTGCGCAATGTAAAAACTACGTGAGGTTTTGCTTTCTTTGTTTATTTGCCAGCCGTTGATTATGCATAGAAAGTTTGTAGCTGTCTGCGGCAATTTATTTGCATGCTGCAACCTGGGTCACACCATTGATAACAACTTCTGATGAATAGGAAAAATGGATTTTTGTGCATCTTTAAATGGATAAATGACAATAATGCAATGTTAATTTCGTGTTAATTGCGTGTGTGCATCCAGATAATTATCGTTTCTTATGCCTTAACACGGGGCAGATGCATGCTTAACAGACGAATAGTAGTGAAAAACGGCATTTGTCAGGCCCCATTGCATTATTTGCGCATTTTGCTGACTGTAACTGGTTTCCAACTTCGACTTACCAGGTTATTTTCAATCGGTTAACTATGTACTGACGTTTTAGTCATTATTGAGGTGGTCAATAACTAAACTGGCAACCGTTATACGCCAGCAGGGATAAGGCATTACGCCTTACATCATTCATCATCAAAATCGATGGAAAGGAATACTATGAGAATTGGTATACCAACGGAGCGACTGGCCGGCGAGACCCGGGTGGCCGCCACGCCAGAAACCGTGGGCCAGCTATTAAAGCTGGGCTTTACGGTTGCGGTAGAGCAAGGGGCGGGCAGGCTGGCGAGTTTTGATGACCAGGCCTATGCCGTCGCCGGGGCTGAATTGCGCGCAGCGGCGGATATCTGGCAGTCCGATATTATATTAAAAGTTAATGCGCCGTCAGACGATGAAATCGCGCTGATAAAACCCGGCGCGTTACTGACCGGATTTATCTGGCCAGCTCAGAACCCGGAGTTGCTGGAGAAACTGGCTGCGCATAACATTACTGTGATGGCGATGGACTCAGTGCCGCGCATCTCACGCGCCCAATCGCTGGATGCATTGAGCTCTATGGCGAACATCGCCGGGTATCGGGCGATTGTTGAAGCAGCCCATGAGTTTGGCCGCTTCTTTACCGGCCAGATAACCGCCGCCGGGAAAGTCCCGCCAGCTAAAGTGATGGTTATCGGTGCGGGCGTTGCCGGCCTTGCTGCCATCGGCGCGGCGGGTAGCCTGGGGGCAGTGGTCCGTGCCTTTGATACCCGGCCTGAAGTTAAAGAGCAGGTGCAAAGTATGGGCGCTGAATTCCTGATGCTCGATTTTGAAGAGCAGGCGGGCAGCGGCGACGGCTATGCGAAAGTAATGTCGGACGAGTTCATTAAGGCCGAAATGGCGCTGTTCGCGGCCCAGGCGCGTGAAGTGGATATTATCGTCACGACTGCGCTTATTCCCGGCAAACCGGCACCTAAACTGATTACCCGCGAAATGGTCGATAGCATGCGCCCGGGCAGCGTGGTGGTGGATTTAGCCGCTCAGAACGGTGGTAACTGCGAATATACGGTACCGGGCAAAATCTTCACCACTGACAACGGCGTTAAAATCATCGGCTATACCGACCTGGCCGGACGCCTGCCAACCCAGTCTTCACAGCTTTACGGTACCAACCTGGTCAACCTGATGAAGCTTCTGTGTAAGCAAAAAGACGGCACGGTACAGATAGATTTCGACGATGTGGTTATCCGCGGCGTAACCGTGGTGCGCGATGGCGAAATTACCTGGCCGGCACCGCCTATTCAGGTTTCCGCCCAGCCTAAAGCCGCTGCGGCTCAGTCGAAGCCTGCCGTCGCTGAACCGGAAAAACCGGCACCCAAATGGCGTAAGTATGCGCTGCTGGCGCTGGTCATCATTCTGTTTGGCTGGCTGGCTAACGTGGCTCCTCCTGAGTTCCTGGGGCACTTTACGGTATTTGCTCTGTCCTGCGTGGTGGGCTACTACGTGGTGTGGAATGTTAGCCATGCGCTACACACACCGCTGATGTCGGTGACTAACGCTATCTCCGGGATAATCGTGGTCGGTGCGTTGCTGCAAATTGGCCATGGGGGCTGGGTGAGCGTGCTGAGCTTTATTGCGGTACTGATTGCCAGCATCAATATCTTCGGTGGCTTCACCGTAACCCAGCGCATGCTGAAAATGTTCCGTAAACAATAAGGGGTTAGCAATGTCTGATGGATTAGTAACAGCAGCATACATTGTTGCCGCGATTCTTTTTATCTTTAGTCTGGCAGGGTTATCGAAACACGAAACCTCGCGTCAGGGGAACATTTTCGGCATTACCGGGATGGCGATTGCGTTGATAGCGACGATTCTCGGCCCGTATACCAGTAACATTGGCTGGCTTTTAGTGGCGATGATTATTGGTGGTGCTATCGGTATTCGCCTGGCGCGTCGGGTAGAAATGACCGGCATGCCGCAGCTGGTCGCTATTCTGCACAGCTTTGTTGGTCTCGCTGCGGTGCTGGTGGGCTATAACAGCTACATTGACCACGGACCGGGCATGTCGGCGGTGATGGAGAATATCCACCTAACCGAAGTGTTCCTTGGCGTATTTATCGGTGCGGTGACCTTTACCGGATCGCTGGTGGCATTTGGCAAGTTACAGGGCAAACTCTCGTCAAAGCCTTTGATGCTGCCCCATCGTCATAAACTTAACCTGCTGGCGCTGGTCGTTTCCCTGATTTTGTTGTTCCGCTTTGTGGGCAGTGAAAGTACCGGTACTCAAACTTTCGCTCTGGTGTTGATGACCTTAATCGCCCTCGCATTTGGCTGGCATCTGGTGGCATCCATTGGCGGTGCCGATATGCCGGTAGTGGTTTCGATGCTGAACTCCTACTCGGGATGGGCAGCGGCAGCGGCAGGTTTTATGCTCAGTAACGACCTGCTGATTGTCACCGGTGCATTGGTCGGTTCCTCGGGTGCCATTCTGTCGTACATCATGTGTAAAGCGATGAACCGCTCGTTTATCAGCGTGATTGCCGGTGGCTTTGGTAGCGATGGCGGCCCGTCGGCGCATGAGGAGGAAGTAGGGGAATATCGGGAGATAACGGCCCAGGAAACCGCCGAACTGTTGAAAGAGTCGCGCTCCGTTATTATCACCCCAGGCTACGGTATGGCAGTCGCTCAGGCTCAGTATCCGGTGGCGGAAATTACCTCGCGCCTGCGCGCTTTAGGGGTCAACGTGCGTTTTGGTATTCATCCGGTGGCCGGGCGCTTGCCTGGGCATATGAACGTATTGCTGGCAGAGGCCAAAGTGCCATACGACATCGTGCTGGAAATGGATGAAATCAACGATGACTTTGCCGATACCGACACAGTGTTGGTCATTGGCGCTAACGATACCGTTAACCCGGCGGCGCAGGATGATCCCGGCAGCCCAATAGCCGGTATGCCGGTGCTGGAAGTGTGGAAAGCGCAGAATGTCGTGGTGTTTAAGCGCTCAATGAATACCGGTTATGCCGGTGTGCAGAACCCGCTGTTCTTTAAAGAGAATACCCAGATGCTGTTTGGTGATGCGAAGCAGAGCGTAGAGGCCATTCTCAAGGCGCTGTAATTCCTGATGCTCGATAATAAAAAGCCCCGCAGATAAATCCGGCGGGGCTTTTTTTATATCAAAGACTAAACCTGCTGATTAAAAGCCCGCTCTTCACGGGCTTTCAGACCGAGTCTGTGATTAGTCAGTCGCTTTTTCTGCTTTACCGGCCATTTGCGCCAGGAAATCATAGCGTTTTTGCAGGTCGGCCGCGGCATCTTTCCAGAGCTGAGCGGCAACTTCCGGCTGCTGCGAATTCAGGCGGCGGAAGCGTTGTTCGTTAAGCAACGTTTCGGCCAGCGCGTCTGACGGTGGACGAGAGTCCAGAGCCAGCGGCAGTTTACCTTCTTCACTGCGACGCGGATCGTAGCGGAATAGCGGCCAGAAGCCGGTTGCGGTCAACTGACGCATCTGGTCATGGCTCAGCGCCAGGTCGTAACCATGTTCTTCACACGGACTGTAGGCGATGATTAACGACGGGCCGTCATAAGCTTCGGCTTCCTGGATAGCTTTTACGGTCTGGTTAAGCTGAGCACCCAATGAAATCTGCGCGACATAAACGTGGCCGTACATCATCATGCTGACGCCCAGGTCTTTACGCATCTTACGCTTGCCGTGCTCACCAAATTTAGTTACCGCACCCAGAGGGGTTGCTTTAGAAGCCTGACCACCGGTGTTGGAGTAACACTGGGTATCGAGCACCAGTACGTTGACGTTCTCAGTCAGGCTCAATACGTGGTCGAGACCGCCAAAGCCGATATCATAAGCCCAGCCGTCACCGCCGATAATCCAGACGGATTTATCGATCAATGCGTCGGCGTCGGTCATCAGCTGGCGCGCGTCGCTGCTGTCGTTTCCGGCCAGTGCCTGGCGCAGTGCGTCAACCTGCTGGCGGCGCACATCCGGCGTTGCTTCGCCGTTGAGCTCGGCAACCAGCGCTTCTGGCAAGGTTGGCGCGAGCTGATTCAGCAGGCGCTGAACCCGGCTGCGGCGCTGATCGGTGGTCAGGCGGAAGCCCAGACCAAATTCGGCGTTGTCTTCAAACAGCGAGTTGGCCCACGCCGGGCCGCGGCCATTGGCATCGGTAGTATATGGCGTTGACGGCAGGTTCCCGCCGTAGATAGACGAACAGCCGGTAGCGTTAGCAATCAGCATCCGATCGCCATACAGCTGGCTAAGAAGCTTGATATAAGGCGTTTCACCGCAACCGGAGCAGGCACCGGAGTACTCAAACAGCGGTGTAATAAGCTGGGAGGTACGAATATCGATGCGCTCCAGCTTGCTTTTGTCGATTTCCGGCAGGTTCAGGAAGTAGTCGAAATTAACTTTTTCTTCTTCCACATGTTCAAGGCGCGACTTCATATTGATGGCCTTGATTTCCGGATTCTGGCGGTCTTTAGCCGGGCAGACTTCTACGCACAGGTTACAGCCGGTGCAATCTTCCGGTGCGACCTGCAATACATATTTCTGGCCGCGCATATCGCGTGATTTTACATCCAGCGATTGCAGGCTGGCCGGCGCATTTTCCATCGCCTCAGGCGCAACCACTTTGGCGCGAATGGCGCTGTGCGGGCAGGCCGCGACGCAGTGGTTACACTGGGTACAGATATCCGGCTGCCAGATTGGGATCTCTTCGGCGATATTGCGTTTTTCCCAGCGGGTGGTGCCCACCGGCCAGGTGCCATCCGGCGGCAGCGCGGAAACCGGCAGCGCATCCCCCAGCCCGGCAAGCATTGCAGCGGTAACGGTCTTAACAAAGTCTGGTGCGGAGTCGGAGACAATCGGCGGACGGTGTGCACTTTGCTCATCGACCGGCTGCAGAGGAACTTCAAACACCGATTCACAGGCCAGCGCCAGTGCCTGCCAGTTACGATCGACAATTTCCTGACCTTTGCTGCTGTAGCTTTTAGCGATCGCACCCTGCAATTCAGCCAGCGCGCTGTCGCCCGGCAGAATATTAGTCAGGTGGAAAAACGCCATCTGCATAACGGTGTTGATACGAGCGCCGAGCTGACATTCGCGGGCGATTTTCGCCGCGTTTATCACGTAGAAACGCGCCTGTTTCTGGTTCAGTACTGCCTGTACTTCCTGCGGCAAACGCTGCCACACCTCGTCGGCGGCGTAAGGGGTGTTCAGCAGAAAAATACCGCCGGGGCGCAGGCGCTCAGCCATCTGATATTTATCGATAAACTGAAGCTGGTGGCAACCGACGAAATCGGCCTGGCTAATTAGATAAGCCGAATTGACCGGTCGCTCGGAAACGCGCAGATGAGAAACCGTCAGGCCACCGGCCTTTTTGGAGTCATAAACGAAATAGCCCTGCGAGAACCACGGAGTAGCGTTGCCGATAATTTTGATGTTGTTCTTGGTGGCGGAGACGCTGCCATCGCTGCCCAGACCATAGAACAATGCTTCGAGACGCGCGCGGCGCGGCAGGGTATTTTCTACAAGAGGTAGCGAGAGATTGGTAACATCATCGTAAATACCAACCGTAAAGCGTGGTTTTGGCGAGCTGACGCTCAGTTCATTAAATACCGCCAGCACGCACTCCGGGCCAAACTCTTTGGAGGAGAGGCCATAGCGTCCGCCGATAACTTTTGGCAGGCTGTCGCGCTCACCGTTGCTAAACGCTTCTGCCAGCGCGGTCATTACATCCAGGTACAGCGGTTCTGCCTGTGCGCCCGGCTCTTTAGTGCGATCCAGCACCGCAATACGACGAGCAGACTGCGGTAAAACTTCTAATAAATGATGCGCCGAGAACGGACGGAACAGACGCACTTTCAGCACGCCGACTTTTTCGCCACGGGTCAGCAGCTCATCAATGACTTCTTCACAAGTACCGATAGCCGAACCCATCAGAATAATGACGCGGTCGGCTTCCGGGTGGCCATAGTACTCAAATGGGCGGTATTCGCGGCCAGTTTCAGCGGCGAAGTCACTCATCGCTTTTTCAACGTGTGAGTAGACGGCGTTGTACCATGGGTTAGTTGCTTCGCGGGACTGGAAATAGGTGTCCGGGTTGGCGGAAGTACCGCGAATGACCGGATGCTCCGGGTTCAGCGCGCGGGCACGGTGCTCATCAATGCCCTGCTGCGGCAGTAATTTTAGCAAAGTATCGTCCGATAGCGGGACAATCTTGTTGATTTCATGCGAGGTGCGGAAACCATCAAAGAAGTGAATAAACGGTACCCGGCTGTTGAGCGTCGCCATCTGCGATATTAACGCAAAGTCCTGCGCTTCCTGCACGCTGCTGGCGCATAGCATCGCGCAGCCGGTCTGGCGCACGGCCATCACATCGGAGTGATCGCCAAAGATAGAAAGTGCGTGAGTGGCCACGGTACGAGCCGCAACGTGCAGCACGAAAGGGGTCAGTTCCCCGGCCAGCTTATACAGGGTTGGGATCATCAGCAGCAGGCCCTGCGATGATGTAAACGAGGTAGAAAGAGAGCCGGTCTGGAGCGCACCGTGTACGGCGCCAATGGCACCGGCCTCAGACTGCATTTCAACCACACGAGGGACGTCGCCCCAGACGTTTTTCAGTCCGTTGCCCGACCAGGCGTCAGCCTGTTCCGCCATCGCGGAACTTGGCGTAATGGGGTAGATTGCGATGACTTCATTGGTTCGGAATGCGACAGACGCGACCGCTCCGTTCCCGTCGATGGTAATCATAAAACACCTTTATACACTTAAACATGCAGCCGCCCGAGACTGACGGCGCTTTAAACCCAAGATAGATAGGGTTAATTTTAGCAAAAGGGCTGGCTGGCGATTTTCGTTTTTGTGTTATGAGGTTTGTCCGTACATGTCATTGTGCGGATATGCGTCATCTGCTTTTTGTTTATTTTTTAGCCTATAAATGTCACTAAAAAGCAATAAAGTCCAGGCAATATGTTTCTGCCTTGATGAATTATATTGCGTCATAATTAACACCGGGCGTTATTAATCTCCCCACCAATATCTGTTATGGAAAATATAAAGCTCGCCGTTGTTTAGTATTATTAATTTATCGATTATTAATTTCACTTAACATGCGTGGCAGGTATTCAGTTTTATTAATAATCCGGGCTGAAAAATATTATCTTGCCTGTAACAGCAAAAAACAGAACGCCACTCAGTAAGGGTGTTTTGTGATTAACTACTTGTTATTCAATGGTTTTACGATAAGTTCCAAAGCAAAGATTATGATAATCAGTGCGTCTGGAACCATAATGGTAGGTCGAACTTTTATTATTCCGACGGACATAAACATTAATGTTACGAATGCAAAAGCTACAGCCCCGTTAACGAGCCAATCAATACGTCTCATGGTTTTTTCCTTATTAGTTTTCTAAAGGTTTTACCATTCGATATAAATTTTGCAAGAATATATTTATCGCTAAAAGAGCGACGGTGACCAGGATCTCAGAATGATTTCTAATTTCAGCCGACTTGAAACGATTTCTTAATAACTCCGAAACTTACCTGTTTGTCTCTGGCAAAAGCATCTGCACTTTGGTTGTGGTGCGGTTGAACTACCAAAAGCGGTGTTGATGCGTTTGCATACCGGTGTGGCTGTGGCGTGATGGTTTTAGGGGCAGCTGATTGCCAAATCGATGGGGAGAAGGCCGGTCAGGAGTATAAGAAGGAAGGGCAAGTGTAGAGGAAAAGTACGCCAAAAAAGTCTGGGAGACGGTTGTCTGCTTACCGCTCAAAGCCCGCCTTGCGGCGGCGCAGGGCTCTTAGTCTTTCTGCATGACTTGTAATAACGTCTCCAGCAGGCCGGGGAAACAGGCATCCAGATCTTCCCGGCGTAGCGAAATCATATTTACTCGCCCCTGCGGGCGTTGCCAGATAATGCCGCTGTCCCGCAGAACCCGCCAGTGGTGGGTCATGGTTGATTTAGCAACTTCTTCATGGCGCAGGGCATTACAACTCAGCTCACTACCGTCTGCCAGCTGGCGAATGATCTCCAGGCGCAGCGGGTTGCCCAGCGCGGAAAGAACATTTTCCAGGCGGATTTGTTCTCGTTCGGGATGATTTGCAATCATAATATTCCTGTATCGACGGTAGCGGCAAAGCAGTCCAGCGGCGGCTGGCCGCAATTTTGCCTACACTACGTTTCTGAAGCAGCAAAGTAAATCACGGCGGGATCAATCGTTATAATAGTTAAAAATAGTACTAATATACTCGTACAATTGTACTATCTTAAACGACGTTAAATGAATGGCGGCTAATTCCGGCCGCGTAACACAGTCTAAAGACTAAGGACGCATCATGCCCCGACCCATCCCCCTTGAACGTTATCGCAACATCGGTATCTCCGCGCACATCGATGCCGGTAAAACAACCACTACTGAGCGCATCCTGTTTTATACCGGGATGAGCCACAAACTGGGTGAAGTACACGATGGCGCGGCAACCACAGACTGGATGGCGCAGGAGCAGGAACGCGGAATAACCATTACCTCCGCGGCGGTAAGCTGCTTCTGGCCGGGTATGGACGGTGGTTTTGAACCACACCGCATCAATATTATCGATACGCCGGGACACGTGGATTTCACTATCGAAGTTGAACGCTCCATGCGTGTGCTGGACGGCGCTGTTATGGTTTATGACTCGGTGGGCGGCGTGCAGCCACAGTCGGAAACCGTCTGGCGTCAGGCCAACAAATACCACGTACCGCGCCTGGCATTCGTCAACAAAATGGACCGACCGGGAGCCGACTTCTTCCGCGTGGTGCAGATGATGATTGACCGCCTGAAAGCCAACCCGGTGCCGATCGTGATTCCGGTGGGTGCGGAAGAGCACTTCAGAGGCGTGGTAGATCTGATTAAGATGCGCGAGATTATCTGGGATGATGCCACTCAGGGGATGACCTTTACCTATGGTCCGGTGCCTGAGTCGTTACTGGATACGGCACAACAGTGGCGAGAGAAAATGATCTCTGCGGCGGCGGAAGCGACCGACGAGCTGATGGATAAATATCTGGAGACCGGAACCCTCGATGAAGAGGAAATTATTGCCGGGCTGCGGGCGCGGACAATCGCGGGTGAAATCCAGCCGATGTTATGTGGTAGCGCGTTCAAAAATAAAGGTGTCCAGCGCATGCTGGATGCGGTTGTCGAGCTCATGCCATCGCCGCTGGATATTCCAGCCATTCAGGGCGTGGATGAAAAGGGCCAGCCGGCTGAACGCCATGCCAGTGATGATGAACCTTTTTCGGCGCTGGCGTTCAAGCTGATGACCGACCCGTACGTCGGCCAACTGACCTTTATACGCGTTTACTCTGGTGTGCTGAAAAAAGGCGATGTGGTTTACAACCCGGTAAAAGATAAGAAGGAGCGCATTGGCCGTATTGTTCAGATGCACGCTAACGACCGGCATGAAGTCGAGGAACTGCGCGCCGGAGATATCGCCGCCTGCGTTGGCCTGAAGGATGTGACCACAGGTGACACCCTTAGCGCTCCGGATGCGGTAATTACTCTGGAACGTATGGAGTTTCCAGAGCCTGTTATCTCGCTGGCGATTGAACCGAAGACCAAAGCGGACCAGGAGAAAATGGGTATCGCGTTGCAGCGCCTGGCGTCGGAGGATCCGTCGTTCCGCCTGCATACGGATGAAGAGTCAGGCCAGACCATTATCTCTGGCATGGGCGAATTGCATCTGGAGATTATCGTAGACCGCATGAAGCGCGAGTTTGGCGTGGAGGCCAATATTGGCCGTCCGCAGGTAACGTACCGCGAGACTCTGCGTAAAACGGTCAAAGATGTCGAAGGTAAATTTGTTCGTCAGTCCGGCGGTAAAGGGCAGTATGGGCACGTTGTGCTTACCCTTGAGCCGCTGGAACCGGGTAGTGGCTTCCAGTTTGAAGATGCTACCAAAGGCGGCGTGGTGCCACGGGAATATATTCCTTCGGTAGAGAAAGGGATTCGCGAAGCAATGGGCAGCGGCGTGCTGGCCGGTTATCCGATGGTTGACGTTAAGGCGACCCTGACTTTTGGTTCGTACCACGACGTTGACTCCTCGGAGATGGCGTTCCGCATGGCGGCGATTTTTGGTTTTAAAGAGGCCGCGCGTAAAGCAGACCCTGTTATTCTTGAGCCGGTAATGCACGTGGAAGTGGAAACTCCGGAGGAGTACGCCGGTAATATTATGGGCGATCTCTCGTCACGCCGGGGCATGGTGCAGGGTATGGAGGAGCGTTTTGGCAGCCAGATTATTCGCGCCGACGTACCGCTGGCCGAAATGTTTGGCTACTCCACCACGTTGCGATCCATGTCGCAGGGACGGGCTACTTACAGCATGGAGTTTCATCACTATGCCGAAGCCCCGCGTAATGTGGCGGATGCCATTATTGCCAGTCGCGTTAAAGCGTAATGGGGATGAAGCTTATATCGGCTATCTGCCGAAGCGGTTAACGCCAGACTTTTGTCCTGGCGTTAGACCGCCATCGGTGGTCGCGGCCGGTAAAGGTTAAAAAGTAAAAGAGGAGGTTATTGCAACCTCCTCTTTTTATTTTCCGCGTATCGATGATAAGTCTGATATCAAGAGGGCACTTTTTCCGAGCTTTTTTAAATCCCTGAGATATGACGATGATAATGCCGATTAATTGTTGAGAGTGGATGTATCTGAGCATCAACTAATAATGAATTTTGTCGTTATGTTGATTAGCAACGAGCGAGTATTAATATTTTTAGCCAGATAGCAGCGACAGGTGAAGGGAAGGTTAATTGTTGTCGCGAAATAATAACCTTATTTTTTTGTGGCTATACTAATAATTCCTATTATCCACTTAATAACAATAGCCCACTAAAATTATCGGATTTGGGAATACTTTGACCACATGGTCATATATCCAACGGGACTTGTCTTAATCGATAACCCCGCCATTTCCGTGATAAACACCCCCAAAACAGTCACGTTACGCGATAATCCCTTCATTTACCCCCTCTGAGATGGCTAAAAAAGTGATAGAAATTTAAAAAGCAGCAAAAAACTGTTTCAGATGATGAATTATGCAGGGTTGTACCTCGACAGCGGCGAATATCGAGGCCATTATTCAAAGGCTTTGCATATACACTCGGGGGAATAATCACGATGCGAGCAGCATTAGTAGCGGTGGCCGCTATTTTTTTGTCAGCATGTAGCAGTGAACCCGCCCAGCAGGCAACCGCCGCGCACGTTGCGCCCGGCTTGCGTGCGGCGATGACCGGTCAGGGGCAGGCTAACTGCGCCATGGTCGGTGGTTCTCTTTCTGTCGCCCGTCAGCTTGATGGCTCTGCCATCGGTATGTGCGCCTTGCCTAACGGCAAGCGTTGCAGCGAGGGCGCACTGGCTTCCGGTAGCTGTGGGCGGTAATTAACCCACTAAATCGGCTAGTTGCCAGACCAGCGTATGTTGCGGGGTTAACAGCCATAGCTGCTGGCCCCGCATGCGCAGGGTTACACCCTCGGCAAGCATCTTACGCGTCAGCTCATCAATCTTCTGTTCCTCAGGCGTCTGACAGGCCTCTACGGTCGTTATCAGCTCTGGAACCCTCAGCGTTGCTCCTGAAAGCTCACCTTGCCCGCGGAAACGGCTGCAAACTGCGCCATAAACATGCATTCCTTCGCCAAAACTCAGCTCTTTAGGATGCATCTTGTTCTGAGCAACATTTGCGTCATCTGCCTTAATCAGCACAAATCGATGATGTAATAGCGCCTGTGGGCTTACGTCAGCCGTCGTTGCTGCGCAGCCAGTAGCCGCAGCCATCAGCGCAAAAAGCATCGCTATCGTTCTGAATTTCATCATTTTCCATGGCCGTAAGGCCTGATATCACTCGGGGTTAATATACTGTAAACGAGTGTGGCAGAAGGTTGGGGATTCAGTGACAGGATAGTTCTGAAAAAGGCGCGGCGAACCGCGCCTTATAGAGATTACACCAGCTCGTTAGGGGTGGTTTCACCTTTCTCCAGCTGCTGGAGATTATGCAGCGTGGTTTCGGAGATGCTGGTCAATGCTTCTGCGGTCAGGAATGCCTGGTGGCCGGTAAACAGCACGTTATGGCAGGCAGACAGACGGCGGAAGATATCATCCTGGATAACGTCGTTGGATTTATCTTCAAAGAACAGCTCGCGCTCATTCTCATAAACATCCAGGCCCAGGGAACCGATTTTCTGCGCTTTCAGGGCGTCGATTGCCGCCTGAGAGTCAATCAGCGCGCCGCGGCTGGTGTTAACGATCATTACGTTATCACGCATCTGATCGAACGCGGACTTATCCAGAAGGTGGTAGTTTTCTGGCGTCAGCGGGCAGTGCAGGGTAATAACGTGAGATTCACGATACAGGGTTGGCAGGTCAACATATTCAACGCCCATATCCAGCGCTGCCTGGTTTGGATACGGATCGTAAGCCAGCAGACGCATACCAAACCCTTTAAGAATACGCAGCATCGCGATACCGATTTTACCGGTACCGATAACGCCTGCGGTTTTACCATAAAGGGTAAAGCCGGTCAGACCTTCAAGGGAAAAGTTTGCATCGCGGGTACGCTGGTAAGCGCGATGAATGCGGCGGTTAAGCGACATCATCAGACCTACGGCGTGCTCGGCTACGGCCTCAGGGTCGTATGCCGGTACGCGAACAACTTTAAGCCCCAACTCCCTGGCAGCATCTAAATCCACGTTATTAAATCCGGCGCAACGCAGAGCAATAAATTTAACTCCGCATTTTTTCAGCTCGGTCAGTACCGGGCGGCTGCCATCATCATTAACGAAAATACAAACACCGTCGCAACCAGCAGCGGTCTTTGCCGTCTTTTCATTTAATAAAAAGTCGTAATATTCAATAGTAAAACCATAAGATTGGTTAACATGCTCCAAATACTTTTTATCGTATTGTTTGGTGCTGTATACCGCCAGTTTCATAAAATTATCTCCAAGAAAATTACCCAAAAAGTAGCATATATAAAAAAATCTTACAATTCTTGAAATATAATTTATTCATTAGGAGCAGTTAATTTTAGACGGTATTTGCTAACCTTGACTAATCAGGTTATGTAACCTGATCTTACGGAGTAGAATGATGTACTATGCATCTAATTGTTATGTTCTTTCAGGATATTAATTGCCCATGAAGGGTAAGCTTAAAGCGATTTTAGCGCTGCTGTTACTTATTATTCTAATACCGTTAACATTATTGCTAACGGTAGCGCATTGGTTACCTTCACTGGCCGGGATCTGGCTGCCGGCGGGCACACGCATTTCCATGGAAAGTGGACCAGATTTTTCACGCCATAACATTACGCTGCCTGATTTTCGCTATATCGCCGGGGATTGCGAACTGGCCAGGGTCAGCGATACCACTTTGAGTCATCCCAGCCGTTGGGATCTTAATATAGGTGCTTTAACCCTAAATCCAGACTGTATCGCCAAAATTCCAGCCTCAGCCAGCAGCCCGGAAGCGCCGCGCACTCTTGCCCAGTGGCAGGCGATGCTGCCGCGCAGCTGGGTCACTATTAATAAACTTTCTCTAACGCCGTGGCCGCAGTACAGCGGTAAGTTAACGGCGGCGTTGGCTCCCGAACATCAACAGCTAAAATTTCAGGGCGATCTGGTTACTTTGGCCGGTGAAGTTAAAGGCCGCAACCTGACGATTAGCCAGCTGGAAGTTAATGTACTCGATGGTCAGCCGCCTCTGGCGTTGGTGGGGGATTTGCAGCTACCGCTGGTGCCGGACGGTTTGCCAACCGAAGGCCACTTGCAGGCAAAATTGCAGCTTCCTCAGGATCCGAAGCAGGTAGATGCCAGCCTCGAATGGCAAAAGAACAGCGGCCAGCTGCTGATTATGGGGGCAAATGCCGACCAGCCACTCTTCGACCTTCCCTGGACGGTAACTGCCGACAAAATAAGCATCAGCGATGGCCGTTGGTTCTGGCCATACAGCGGGTTCCCGCTAAGCGGCCGGGTTGGCATTAATGCTAAGAACTGGCAGCAAGGGTTGGATAAAACCGAGATTGCCGGTCGTCTTAATGTGTTGACCGAAGGCGATGCAGGTAAAGGCAATATTGTGCTCAATTTTGGTCCCGGCAAATTAAGCATGACCAACAGTAGCATGCCTTTACAGGCATCAGGACAGGTGAAGCAGCAGGATCTTATCCTGTACGCCAAACTTCCGGTTAACGTAACCGGCCCGCTGACCGATCCTGTCGTGGCGTTCCAGCCGGGCGCGCTGCTGCGTTCACAGGGGCGGCTGGTGGATACCTTAAATATTGACGATGTGCGGCTACCTTTGGCGGGGGTAAAAGTCACCCGCGAAGGGGTCGATGGCCGGTTGCAGGCTATTCTTCGCGCCCATGAGAATCAGATGGGCGATTTTGTATTGCATCTTGACGGTAAAGCCAGCCAGTTCCTGCCGGATAAAGGGCGCTGGCAATGGCGGTACTGGGGCAATGGCAGCTTTGATCCAATGCATGCCAAATGGGACGTTGATGGCACCGGCGACTGGCATGACGAAGTCATTACGCTAAATAAGCTCTCCACCGGTTTTGATCAGTTGCAGTACGGAACAATGACCATGCACAAGCCACGGCTGGTGCTGGAAAAACCGGTTGAATGGCGGCGTTCGCAGGATAAGCCATCTTTTAGCGGCGCACTTTCGCTGGATGCCGGTGAAACGACTTTCAGCGCCGGTAGTACGCTACCGCCTTCGACCCTGAAATTTAGCGTTAACGGCAGCGATCCGACGCATTTCCTGTATCAGGGGGCGCTCAATGCGCAGGCGATTGGCCCGGTGCGGGTCAACGGTCGATGGGACGGCGAACGCCTGCGTGGTCAGGCCTGGTGGCCGCGCCAACAGCTTACGGTCTTCCAGCCGCTCATTCCGGCAGATGCCAAACTTACTCTGAAAGACGGCACACTCTATGCTCAGGTTTCATTCTCGGCCGCGACCGGACAGGGATTTGAGGCGGGCGGCCACGCGGTGCTGAAACAGGGGAGTGCCTGGCTGCCGGACAACCAAATTAATGGCGTCGATTTTGTGCTGCCGTTCCGTTTTGATGCCAAAGGCTGGCAGCTCGGTACCCGTGGCCCGGTACGCCTGAGGATTGCCGAAATCAAAAGCCAGTTCCCGGCGCAAAACTTCAGCGCCGATTTGCAGGGCCAGTATCCGTGGAGCGATGAACATCCGCTGCTTTTAAGCAATGTCGGGGTTGAGGTGCTGGACGGTAAAATCTCCATGCAGCAGTTGCGTATGCCGCAGCACGATGCGGCGTTGTTACGGCTTGAAAATCTCTCTACCAGCAAGCTTATCAGCGCAATTAACGTTAAACAGTTTGCTATGTCTGGCCGGGTAAATGGCGCGCTGCCGCTATGGCTTAACCATCCGCGCTGGATAGTCAAAGACGGCTGGCTAAGCAACCCCGGCCCGCTGACGCTGCGTCTGGATAAAGACATGGCTGATGCTATTGAAAAAGATAATATCGCCGCAGGCGTAGCCATTAACTGGTTACGCTATATGGAGATAGCCCACTCATGGACGAATATCAGTCTGGATAACCTGGGCGTGCTGAGCATGGCCTCGCAGGTTGAAGGGATAAGCGAGGTCGACGGCAAACGTAATACCGTCAAACTTAACTATCAGCACCAGGAGAACCTGTTTACGCTGTGGCGCAGCCTGCGTTTCGGCGATAACTTACAGTCCTGGCTGGAACAACACATGTCGTTACCCGATGCTAACTGCGCGGCGGGAGCGATCGTTTGCAAGGGGAATAACCAATAATGAAGCTACCGGTCAGTCTGTTAATGGCATGTACTGTTTTAAGCCTCAGCGGCTGTGTGCCGCGTATTGAGGTGGCGGCGCCTGAGGCACCGATAACCATAAATATGAATGTCAAAATCGAACATGAAATCCACATCAAAGTGGATAAAGACGTTGAGTCTCTGCTGAAAAACCGTAGCGATCTGTTTGGTAAGGATTCGGGCACCGATGAATAAATTATTATTAGCCTTAGGGGTGAGCGGCATGCTGCTGGCTCTTCCTGCGTCGGCCTTAACGCTGGATGAGGCCCGTGCTTCCGGACGGGTGGGAGAAACCTTAAGTGGTTATCTGGCCCCTCGCGCCCAGGATAGTGAAACGCTGGCACTGGTGCAGAAAATCAATGCGGCCCGCGCCCAGAACTATCAGCAACTGGCCCAGGGGAATAATGTATCGGCAGACGATGTGGCCCGGCTTGCCGGTCAGAAACTGGTGCAACGCGCAGGCAAAGGTGAATATGTGCGTGGTATCAACGGCCAGTGGCTCAAAAAATAGCTATAAATAGCGTTTACGCCAGGCGCTGGGTGATACACCAAAGCGCTGTTTAAAGGCGGTGGAGAAGTGGCTGTGATCGGCAAAGCCCCAGTTGAGGCCGATACCTGCCAGCTTCTCCTGATTTGCCGGGCTGCGTAACGCCTCGGCGCACAGGTCGAGGCGGCGGTTTTTAATATACTGAGCCACCACCAGGCCACGTGCGGCGAACATTCGGTACAGGCTGCGCACGGATAAGTTGTTCTGCCCGGCAATCCACTCAGGGCGTAATTCGCTGGACTGAATCTGTTCATCAATAAAGGCCAGCACCGCATCAAACTGGCGATCGCGTTTACTCACGGCTGGCTCACCGCCCTGAAGCAACGGGCGCAGCAGCGCACCGATTGCTGCCATTGCCGCCTCGCTCTCCTGAGCGCTCATTGGTCCTTCCCCCATACTTTCCCGCAGCAGATTATGGCTTAACTTCACCATAGGCAGCGTGGCAGGCAGCGCCGTAGCGCAGGGTATCGGCGCGAACTGCATGCTTTGTTCTAGCTGGCGGCGCGGTAATAACAGCGAGATTTGACGCGACTCCTGACGCCAGCTGAAGGTACTGGGCCGCGAAGCGTCAATCAGCGTGATATCACCCGCCTGGAGCCTGGCCTGGCGGCCATCCTGCTCCATAAAAGCTTCGCCATCCAGCTGGAAAACCGTATAGAACCAGGCATCGTCGCTTTGGGCTATCTCTTTACTGGTGCGATACAGGCAGGCCTGAGAAACCGTCACGGTACTGAGTTTCATTGCATTGGCGTGAAACTCGTCGATAGCGCCCTGGAAGCAATCGCCGAGCGTCCGGGCGCGGAACTTTCCGCACACTCGATTTACCTGTGTCAGCCAGTTATCAAGACTTTGTTGCCCCGCCATCGCTGCCTCCGTTATCTGACATCCGGTATTGTTGCATTAATGTTATATGGTCTCCAGATGTAAGCGCAGACTATAAGAAAGGGCTCTCGCAACGCGAGAGATATTGCTAATCATTGGCGGATATTGCGCAGGTTGTCACAGGAAACAAACTGATTGTCAGACAGACGCAAGCGCGACTGTGCGGCCTGTCTTAGACTCAATGCGATGAATTCCCTGTGCCATAAGGAGACACTATGTCCGCAACTCAGGTGAATGTGCTGGAAAGCGTACGCCAGTTTTTGGGCCGCCAGCACGGACTATATATTGATGGCCGTTGGAGCGAGTCCGACCAGAACGCGCGGCTGACCGTTTATAACCCTGCCGACGGGCAGGCCATCTCCAGCACTGCCGATGCCAGCGCCAGCGATGTTGACCGGGCGGTTATGTCCGCGTGGCGCGCTTTTACCTCAGGCGTCTGGTCGCAAATGCTTCCCGCCGTGCGTGAACGGATCCTGCTGCGTTTTGCCGACCTGGTGGAAGCAAATCAGGAACAGCTGGCTCAGCTGGAAACCCTGGAGCAGGGCAAATCCATTGCTATTTCCCGCGCCTTTGAACTGGGATGTACCCTTAACTGGATGCGCTATACCGCCGGGCTGACCACCAAAATCAGCGGCCGCACGCTGGATGTCTCTATTCCAATGCCGGAAGGGGCGCGCTACCAGGCCTGGACGCGAAAAGAGCCGGTAGGGGTGGTAGCTGGTATCGTCCCGTGGAACTTCCCGCTAATGATTGGTATGTGGAAAATCATGCCTGCGCTGGCGGCGGGTTGCACTATTGTGATTAAACCCTCGGAAACCACGCCGCTCACCCTGCTGCGTATTGCCGAGCTGGCAAGCGAAGCGGGCATTCCCGATGGTGTCCTCAATGTAGTGACTGGCAACGGCGCGGTTAGCGGCGCGGCGCTGTCTACTCATCCTAAAGTGGCAAAAGTGAGCTTCACCGGCTCTACCCAGACCGGTAAAGCCATTGCTCGCAGCGCGGCGGATACGCTGACTCGAGTGACCCTTGAGCTGGGTGGTAAAAACCCGGCAATCGTGCTGAAAGATGCCGATCCGGCACAGGTGGTGGAAGGGCTAATGACGGGCAGCTTCCTCAATCAGGGCCAGGTGTGCGCGGCCAGTTCGCGCATCTATATTGAAGCGCCACTGTTTGACCGCCTGGCCGGGGATTTTGAAGGCGCGGTAAAATCCCTGCGGGTTGGGGCGGGTATGGACCCAAGTTTCCAGATAAACCCGCTGGTCTCTAAAGCTCATCAGCAGAAAGTGAACGGTTTTCTGGACGATGCGCGGCGCGGCGGGGCAGAGCTGATTGGCGGCGATGCCGGACCGGGCAATGGCGGCTATTACATTGCTCCGACTCTGGTTATCAATCCCGATGAATCGCTGGCTCTGTATCGCGAAGAGGTATTCGGCCCGGTAGTTAACCTGATTCGGGTGGAAGACGGGGAAACGGCTCTGCGTCTGGCGAATGACTCCGACTACGGGCTGACCGCCAGCGTCTGGACGCGCGATCTGGGCCGCGGCCTGGACTACAGCAACCGGCTCCAGGCAGGAACCGTGTGGATCAACAGCCATACGCTAATTGATGCCAACCTGCCATTTGGCGGCATGAAACAGTCCGGTACTGGCCGCGACTTTGGCCCCGACTGGCTGGATGGGTTCTGCGAAACCAAATCTGTCTGCGTGCGTTATTAACGTACGGGTAGCGGGCCGGGAAACCGGCTCGCTACCTATTCAGTAATCAAAACCCTGGAGTGATTTCCTATCGGGTTAGATGTTACCGCCACTGATTAATTATGAATAAAAATCGCCTATTTATTTTCTTGAGATAGCGGCCGGAAACGGTTACTTCGCTATTCGAGCTCTATTTTAGTCTGGCCGTGATTATTGATTGCCAACGTCCGTCATCACGCTCAAAAATAACCCGTCAGCGTTGTCTGGTGCCGGGGATATATAAAGTCATTCCTTCACCATCCTTTGCCAACGGTGCCTCTGCACCGGCCACACTGCCTTAGGCGGAATGGTTACGTTAAGCGTATCTTTTCTTATTTCTACCTCGCTTTATAACCGGAGGGAGCTCATGGCTGCTACTCAAAGATTGTTCGACCAACGCCCGTATGACGATAAATTTACCGCAGTGGTGACGGAAATTGCCGATGATTACATCATCCTTGACCGCACGCTGTTCTATCCGTTGTCCGGTAATCAGGAATTTGATGCCGGAACCCTGAACGGGCAGACCGTGACGGCGGTTTATGTAGATGAAAGTGAAGATGGCCGCCTGGCGCTTGATGCGCCAATAAAGCACTACGTGGAAAACCCTGGTGCATTCAATATCGGCCAGCCGGTAGAAGGGATTATTGACCGGGAGCGCCGCCTGCGCACCATGCGGCTGCATACTGCCAGCCATCTGGTCGAGCAGTTTATTACCGCGCTACCGGGCTATCTGTCTACCGAAGGATCTTTTGTTAACCAGGAGAAAGATCGCACCGATTATCGGATGTCGGCCAATATTGATGCCGATGGGCTCGCCGTCCTGGAAAGCCAGATCAATGACTATATTGCTGCCGGTCACCCGGTAACATTCAGCGTAGAAAATGGTGTACGTACCTGGCAATGTCACGGTGTTGAGATGCCATGCTGCGGCACCCATGTCGCCAATATTAGTGAAATTGGCCGGGTGCAGTTGTCGCGCAAAAATAAAGGCAAAGGCGTAAACCGTATCGAAACCCGTCTGGTGGATTAATACATCTTGCGAAACCGCGCCGGAACTCTGGTTTTCCGGCGCTAAAGCCCGCCATTCTCGCGCCAGTGCCCTTTATCTGCTTAGATTCCTTTCTCACGCATTCTGAGTTTTCTCATTTCTGGATTACCCGCCCAGTGCTTATTCCGTTTGGTAAATTTTCCGTTACCAACAGGCCGGCTTAAATTAGAATCTGCAATTCTTTTATTATCTTTTAACAAAAATGGATATTTCACTTAATAACAGGCAAAGGACATGAAAAAAGGTATATACGCAAAGCTATTAATCTTAGTTGCCAGCCTGGCGCTGGCTGCATGTAGCAGTACTTCACACAGGATGGCTTCGCGTGCTCCTGGAGTTTCTGATAATGCGACTAACGATATAATTATCGACCTGCACTCCGGGCAGAAGTTAACCCGTCAGCAACTATTAACCCGGCTGACGGCGGCACCGCGCCTTATCGTGGGTGAAAAACACGACAATAAGCGGCACCACGAGATTGAAAGTTGGTTGCTGGTGAGCCTGGCGCAGCAGCGCCCGCAGGGCAGCGTATTACTGGAGATGCTCACCGCCGGGCAGCAGCCCGCCGTCCAGGGAGTGAAGGCTGCTCTTAAAACCAGCTCTGAACTTAGCGAAGCGGAGATTCAGCAGCGGCTGAGCTGGCAAAAAGGCTGGCCGTGGTCGATGTATGGTGATGTGGTGATGCCCGCGCTGAGCGCCCCGTATCCGCTACTGGCTGCCAATATCAATCGTGATCGGGTGATGGCGCTCTATAAAAAACCGACCTTTCCGAAAGGCCGTTTGTCCACGGCACCTGAAGTTCAGCAGGCCATCAGCGCAATCATTGTCGATATGCACGGCGGCAAAATTCCGTCGGCCCAGCTTCAAGGGATGCTGGCGATTCAGCAGCAACGCGATCGTTATATGGCAGAGCAACTACTGGCCGCGCCGACTCCAGCGTTGTTAATTGCCGGAGGCTATCACGCCTCAAAACAAATAGGGGTTCCGTTACATATTAAGGATTTGCAGCCTGATACTTCTTTAATGGTGCTGATGCTGGCCGAAGATGGCAGCGCAATCACCGCGGAGCAGGCCGATTATGTGTGGTATGTGACACCGCAGGCGGCCATTCAGGCAGGAAAGTAAAGCCAACCTGCGGCTGATGATGAACGCCCGCATCAGCCCCAGGATATTTTGGCCTTAGTTCATGGCGTAGCACTTAGAAGTGGCCACTTTCTGGTCGGAACCGATACCGGCACCCTTAACCATGCAAATGATATAGCGGCTATTCAATCGCAGAGTGACTACCGGGCCGGTTTCACCGGCATAAGAAGAAATAACTGAGGCGTCGGAATTTAACAGCTTTTCCAGAGAGGTATTTAACGGCTCAAGCCGGGTTGGGTACTCCAGTGCGTTACCCGGCACTTTTGCACCTGTTTCCGGCGGCCAGGCGGCGCAGGCAGAAAATGAAATGCCTAAAGCAATAAAAGAAGAAAATATAACCGATAATTTTTTCACTAATAACTCCATATCTAACCATCAACAACCGGCGCTGTATTACTCAGCATAATCACCGTTGTCAAAAACGCGCCGCATAATACACCCTGGAGTGGCAAAGGGCGACGATGGCTATCCTAATTGCTGGTGCGCCGGCCACCACGGGAGTAGTCGCGAGCCTTTTGATGCGCTCTGAGTGCCAACATATATCTAAGATGATGGAGCCACAGGAAGTCATTATGGTTAAGCGAGCATACCCGGCTAGCCGTATGTGAGCGCTCTGCCGGCCAGGCCCGCTTTTACTTACTTATGTTTCGCTAGTACTGCTCAATTAAAGCGCGGATTAGCCCCAGAATTGAGCGGCCAGGGCCTTAAATACCATTGCCACCGCATAGGCGCCGGGATCCATATTCCCGGCCAGGCTATCGCTGTTCAGGTAAGAGGAGCGACCGGCGTTGGCTTTGGTCGCCCGGCTGGTGGCGTCGGCACCGGCCTGCGCCGCCAGGTACGCCGCCTCCAGCTGGCCTGGATGTTGCGCCAGGGCTTCCAGCGCCGGTTGCAGTGCATCGATTAGCGTTCGGTCGCCCAGATCGGCACCGCCGTAAAATTTCATCTGAGCCAGCCCCGCCTGCAAAGCAGCGATTGGCGGCTGGCCGGCGTGGAGCGCCTGGCCTGCGGCGGTAAAGAAGATCGACATCAATACGCCGCTGGAGCCGCCCATCACCACCGTCAGTCGTTCGCCTATCAGGGCGCATAAGATATCTGGCTGGTCTAGCGGCAACTGATGCTGGTGCAGCAGACTGGCAATCTCCCGGGCGCCGGCGGCGAAGGTGGTGCCGGTATCGCCGTCACCGACTTTTGCGTCCAGGGCGTTAAGCTTCGCCTCAAGATTCGACAGCGTTGCAGTGACCATTTCTACATAGCGGCTGAGCTGCGGGTTTTCTGATGGGGTGAAATCGACCCGGGCACTGCGGATAGCGCAGGGGGCGATAGTCTGGCTGCGCAGGCGCACCGGTGCCAGCCAGCCCGCGGTCTCCGCATCGGCCAGCAGGGCTTTCTCCAGTTGCGGATCCAGTACCATGGCGGTGAGCGAAAAACCCTTCATATCGAGCGCGCTAACCAACGGGGCGGGGCCAATCAGCCAGTCGATACGTGGGGCCAGCGTACAATGGGCCAGCTCACGGGTCAGGATCGCCATTTCGGTCACCGAGACACCGCCCAGGTTGTTGAGCATCAGCAGCAGGCGGCCACTGGTGGGTAATGCTGCGGCGATTTTTTTCGCCATCAGGCCGATCACTTCGGCGCTATTTTGGGTGTCGATAACGCTGGCTCCCGGTTCGCCGTGGATCCCCATTCCCAGTTCTGCCTGGCCCGGATGGCTACGCGCCTCGTCTTGCGGATCGCCCGGCAGGTGGCAGCTGGATAGTGCCACCCCGATGCTGAAGACCCGCTCCATCGCCCGATGGGCTTCGCGCACCACGGTATCGAGGTCGGCACCGCTTTCGGCGAAATAGCCAGCCACTTTGTGGATGAGCACCGTCCCGGCGATGCCGCGCGGATGTTTATTTTCCGGCAGGGAGATATCGTCGCCGACAATGACCATCTCAACCCGATATCCCATACGGCGGGCTTTTTCCGCCGCCAGGCCGAAGTTCAGCCGGTCCCCGGTGTAGTTTTTGACAATCAGCAGACAGCCCGCGTCGCCGGTTACCGCCTGAATTGCCGTCAGCACGGCATCCACGCTGGGAGAGGCAAACAGATCGCCGCACACGGCGGCGCTCAGCATCCCTTTGCCGACAAAGCCTGCGTGGGCCGGTTCATGCCCGGCACCACCGCCGGAGATAACCGCCACTTTCTCTTTATCCAGCTCGCGGCGTACCACGATGCGGATAGCGGGGGAGCTCTCCAGCCGGGCCAGGTTGTCCCACGGGCTGGCGATAATGGCCCCTTCAATAGCGTCATTAACAAGATTTTCGCGTTGGTTATAAAAAAATTGTGACATAACGGTTTCCTGAGCATGAGAGATGACGCCCGGCCAGTAATATCCGCAAGCGGGCGTCGGGAAAATAAAATCGGGAACTACGGATGGTGCCGGAAGTTAGTTATCCAGCGTCAGGTTCTCGCCGGTGCGCCATGCAGCGGTGGCATCGCCTAGCTGGCAGCGGAACGGAATGCCTGCCGCCCGGGCAATGATCGCTCCGTGTGCCAGCGGGCTGCCGCCGCTGAGGCAGATAGCGGCGACCCTGTCTGCGTCCAACTGTAAGATCATTGAGGGGAATAGATCGTCGGCCACGATAATGCTTTGCTGCTGGCGCAGTTGCGGCCTATCTTCTTCGGCCCCGGCCAGGTGGCGTAGGGTTCGGTGCAGCAGATCGTCTACATCAATATACCGGGCCTGGAGGTAGCTATCGTCCAAAGCGCGATACTGCTGGCTGAGTCCGGTCATCACTTGATGCCAGGCCTGCCCGGCGCGGCAGTTCTGCTGATACAGAATTTTATCGGCCTCACGGAGCAGCTCGGGATCGTCGAGCAGAATGTGATGGCCGGAGAAAATCATGGCGATGTCTTCCGAATATTTTTCCGCCGCCAGCGCGGTCAGCTGATTTAAATCCTCCAGGGTAAGCGCGATGGCGGCTTTCAGGCGGCGCGACTCTTCTTCTGGTCGTTCGGCTGGCGACGTATCCAGGGAGTATTCGGCTGGTCGGTAGCGCAGCACTTCGCCGCAAATCTCGTCAGTCGTCGTGGAGAGCGGTGCGGCATCGCCCGCCGCCGGGAGCGTCTCGCCAAAGTTGCTCTTCGCCAGAGCCTGAAAGGCGGCCAGTGCCGGAGCGGCGTCCGTGCCTCTGGCTATCAGCCGCACCCGATCGCGGCAGCGAACCTGGAGCAGGGCGATTTGATTAATGCTGTCCGGGACGACACATTTACCCTCTTTTTCCAGTAATAACTGGGCGTTGAATCCGGCCAGCGCCTTCACCAACTGCGAAGCCGGACGGACATGCAGGCCGTTGGGGGTGCGGATTGTTACGGTGGCGGACTGGGCATCGCCGTCGTCGCTTATTGCGGGCACCTCGTTGGCGGTTTCCTGCGCCGGGAAGCCAAGCTGTAGGCGTTTAGCCTGTAGCGCGTCCTGGGCGTCGCGCATGACCTTCTCAATGCCGGAGCCGGTGGCGGCGCTAACCGCGGCGGCTAATGCCCCTTCGACCAGCGGTGCCGGGCACAGATGAACTTTGCCGGCAATCTCCGGCTCCAGCAGATCGAGGGCGGTTTCGGCGCTGAGCAGGGCACTGCCCATATCCATTAGCACCAGCACCGCGTCGGCATCGGCTACGGACTGGATCGCCGCCATGACTTTTAGCGGGTCGGTGCCAATGGGGTTTTCCGGATCGTCAATCCCGGCGGCGACGGCCAGTCTGCAGCCATCCCCGATAAGCATTTGCCGGGCCAGCTCCCCGACGCCCTGGCCCAGCTGAGCGCTGTGCGAAACAATGACCAGATTTACCATCGCCTTATTCCTCTGGATTACGCTTTAGCCGCCGCAGCGAGCATTTGCATCATAAACAGTACTGAGGTTGCACCAGGATCCTGATGGCCGATACTGCGTTCGCCGAGATAGCTGGCACGGCCTTTTCTCGCCTGCATCGTTATCGTCGACTGAGCCGCCTGAGAGGCGACCTCGCAGGCCGCCTCCAGGGCAGCGACGATCGATAAGTGCTGCTCGCTGGCGCGTTTAAGTTCGTCCACCACTGGCAGCCAGACATCGCACATGGTTTTATCGCCCGGCTCGGCTTTACCGCGGCTGACGACGCCATCGGCCCCTTCGCGTATGGTCTGGTACAGCTCCTCAAGTGTCAGACTCTGGCGCGCCTGAGTGACCTGAGCTGCACGAATAAAGAAAGTGCCGAACAGCGGGCCGCTCGCACCGCCGACGTTAGACAGCAGCACCATGCCCGTATTCTTGAGGATAAAACCGATGTCTTTGTCGGCAATCGACGGCAGTTTCTCTACCACTTTGCTAAATCCGCGGCGCATATTCATGCCGTGGTCGGCATCGCCTATCTCTTTATCCAGTCCGGTAAGAAAATCGCACTGGGTGGTGAAAATTTCTCCACAGCGGTAGAGCCAATCGACAATTTGTTTCCTTTGCAGTGACATTGTCATTCTCCTTATTTGCCCCAGGTCAGCGCTGGGGTATGAACCGGGGCGTCCCACAGCGCGAGGGTTTCGTCATCCGCCTTGAGCAGGGTGATGGAAAAACCGACCATATCCAGCGAGGTGCACCAGGTACCGACCAGGCTTCGGGCGATCTCAATTCCTGATTCGCGGCAGCGGGTTTCCAGCCGATTGTAGACACCATACAGTTCCGAAAGCGGCGTAGCGCCGAGGTTATTGACCATCGCAATCACCCGGTCACCGGCCTGGAGCGGCTGTTTGTTTTCGATACCTTCCTGCCAGCGTCCCTTATCGGGATCCCAGTGGCGCAGCGGGCGGCTGTAGCGGCCGTTTTCTAACAGAGTGGCGAACATCTCATCGACAGTGGTATCCAGTGAGGTAAACGGGCGTCGGTCGATGCCCGGTTCGCCATGGATGCCGACGCCAAACTCCATCTCGTTGTCATTTAGCTCAAAGGAGGGACTGCCCGCGGCGGGGACGGTACAGGCGCTCAGGGCGATACCGATGGAATGGCCCTGGTTATTGAGCCGGCGTCCCAGTGCGGCGCAGGCCGCCAGGTCATCCCCGCGCTCGGCCGCCGCGCCGACCAGCTTTTCAATCAATACGGTGTTAGCCACACCGCGCCGGCCAGCGGTGTAAAGACTGTCTTTAACCGCCACGTCGTCATCTATAACTACGGTAGTGACTCTGACTCCGCTATCGTGAAGAAGCTCGGTGGCAGTTTCAAAATTCAGTACGTCGCCGGTGTAATTTTTAATAATCAATAAAACCCCGGCACCGGCGTCAATATTCATGGCGCATTCAAACATTTTGTCCGGCGTCGGCGAGGTGAAAATCTCACCGGGGCAGGCCCCGGTCAGCATACCGGGGCCGATAAATCCGCAGTGCATCGGTTCATGGCCGCTGCCGCCACCGGAAAGCAGTGCCACCTTGCCAGTTACCGGCGCGTCGGCCCGGGTGACAAATACCGGGTTCTGGTGCAGCTTCAGCCCCGGGTGGGCTTTCGCCAGGCCGGTTAGCTGTTCGGTCAGTACATCTTCCACACGGTTAATCAGTTTTTTCATTATGTATACTCCGCAGGAGATTGCCGGGGCGACCATTATCGGCTCGCCCTATGTAGGGTTCCGGCCGGGAGAAGCCCCTCGTTAAATCTGGCCGGTGAGTTCATTCTCTCCTGGGGGTAAAAAAATAAAATCAGCGCCGTTTAGTGTTCCATAGTGGAACTCTAATGATTAAAAATGTTTCATTTTGGAACTAACTTGCGTGCATCTTACGAAAAATGAGAACAGGAACACGGTTTTCAGCTTCATAAAACCGCCGCGAACGACTTGTCCTGCCGGGGCGGCGGGTATATTTTCCCCGAGCATCCTGCGCAAAAGCATTCCGGCCGACGGGTTGAAAAGCCAGGAATGTGAACTCAGTCTGGACATGGATCGCAAATGCGCCGTCTGACGATGATTTGTGTTTCATTATGGAACTCTGTTGCCGATTAAGAGTTCCATAATGAAACAAAATAGAGGGGAATTTTTTTGACTCTCGCTCGCTCTACAGTGATGTCACCACGTCGACGGCGCTTCTGTCTTCGCAGAGAAAACAGAGTCCGGTGCCGCCCGACGCCATCATGGAAATGAGTTCAAAGTGAGGGTGTAGAGAATGCTACAAGTTATTCAGTCTCCGGCGAAATATCTTCAGGGTCCTGATGCGGCGGCGCTGTTTGGTCAGTACGCTAAAAATCTGGCCGACAGCTTCTTTGTCATTGCTGACGATTTTGTGATGAAACTGGCTGGCGATAAAGTGCTGAGCGGCCTCCATGAAAACGGCATTAGCTGTCACGCCGAACGGTTTAACGGTGAGTGCAGCCATGCGGAAATTAATCGCCTGGGCGCCATTCTGAAACAGCAGGGCTGTAAAGGCGTGGTCGGTGTCGGCGGCGGGAAGACGCTCGATACCGCCAAGGCACTCGGTTACTACCATAAACTGCCGGTGGTGATTATTCCGACCATCGCTTCAACCGATGCCCCCACCAGCGCGCTGTCGGTTATCTATACCGAGGCCGGCGAGTTCGCAGAGTATCTGGTGTATCCGAAAAACCCGGATATGGTGGTGATGGACACGGCGATTATCGCCAAAGCGCCGGTGCGCCTGCTGGTGGCCGGAATGGGGGATGCGCTATCCACCTGGTTTGAGGCTAAAGCCTGCTACGACGCCCGCGCCGTAAGCATGGCCGGCGGGCAATCTACTGCCGCGGCTCTAAGCCTGGCGCGTCTGTGCTACGACACGCTGCTGGCGGAAGGTGAAAAAGCCCGCCTGGCCGCTGAGGCTGGCGTTGTCACCATTGCGCTGGAGCGCATTGTTGAAGCTAATACCTATCTTAGCGGCATCGGATTTGAAAGCAGCGGTCTGGCAGCCGCCCACGCTATTCATAACGGATTTACCATTCTGGAAGAGTGCCACTCACTGTATCACGGGGAAAAAGTGGCCTTCGGCACCCTGGCGCAGCTGGTATTGCAGAACAGCCCGATGAAAGAAATTGAGACCGTGCTCGGTTTCTGTCAAAAAGTCGGGCTACCGGTGACTCTGGAACAGATGGGCGTGAAACAGGGCATTGAAGAGAAGATCCGCGCCGTGGCGCAGGCTACCTGTGCAGAAGGCGAAACGATCCATAACATGCCGTTTGCCGTCACTGCGGACAGTGTGTATGGCGCTATCTTAACGGCAGACCGGCTCGGTGCTCAGTGGCTAGCCCGTTGCTGATTGGCGCATGCCGCGGGGCTGTTCCGCAAGCGGAATAGCCCGTAACATATAGCTTCCCCCGGTATGCCCCCGCTGGCTCCGGGGGTTGTTGTTTTATGCGCCTGCCAGCGGCACACCATTGCGCGATAAAAGGGAGAGCGGTTATGACCATCCACAACCCACCGACGGAGCAGGCGCTACCCGCGGTGATTGCCCAGTCCTGGCAGCGTTGCCGCAAGATGATGCAGCGCGAAACCTGGACCCGGCCACACCAGGCTCAGGGGCTAACGTTCCAGTCTATCAGCCGCCGTAAAACGGCGCTGTTGACCATCGGCCAGGCTGCGCTGGAGGACGCCTGGGAGTTTATGGATGGTCGGCCATGCGCACTACTGATCCTCGATGAGTCCGCCTGCATCCTGTCCCGCTGCGGCCACTTGCAGACCCTCGAACGGCTCGATGAGCTGGGGTTTGTAGACGGCAGCTATTGCGCCGAAAGCATTATCGGCAGCTGCGCGCTCTCTCTCGCCTCTATGACCAGTCAGCCGGTTAAAACTCTGGGTGAACAGCACTTTAAACAGGCGCTGTTTGAGTGGGCATTTTGCTCAACTCCCGTATTTGATAATCATGGACGGCTGTTTGGCTCTATTGCGCTCTGCTGTGCGTGTGAGGATGTCAGTGCCGCCGATCTATCGCTGACCCTGGCGATGGCCAGGGAAGTTGGCAATTCGCTGCTGACCGATAGCCTGCTTGCAGAGTCCAATCGCCATCTTAACCAGATGTACGGGCTACTGGAGAGCATGGATGACGGCGTGATGGCGTGGAACGAGCAGGGGGCGCTACAGTTTCTCAACCTCCAGGCCGCCAGCCTGCTGCACCTCGATGCCCAGTCTTGTCAGGGGAAAAATCTTGCCGAGCTGGTGACATTGCCGCCGCTGCTGAAACGCGCGATTAAGCACGCCAGGCCGCTGAGCCATGCCGAAGTGACCTTCGAAAGCCAGCATCAATTCGTTGATGCGGTGATTACGCTGAAGCCGATTATTGAGGAACCGGGCACCAGCTTTATTCTGCTGCTGCATCCGGTCGAGCAGATGCGCCAGCTGATGACCAGCCAGCTGGGGAAAGTGAACCATACGTTTGCCCAAATGTCGGCTGATGACCCTGATACCCGGCGCTTGATCCATTTTGGCCGCCAGGCGGCCAGGGGAAGTTTTCCGGTACTGCTGCGCGGCGAAGAGGGTGTTGGCAAAGAGCGGCTCTCTCAGGCTATTCACAACGAAAGCGAACGCGCCGCCGGCCCGTTTATTGCGGTTAACTGCCAGCTCTATGCCGACAGCGCGCTGGGCCTGGACTTTATCGGCAGCGCCGCCACTGAAGATGAGAAAGGGCGCCTCGGTCGCCTTGAGTTGGCCAGCGGCGGCACCCTGTTTTTGGAGAAAATCGAATATCTGGCGCCCGAGCTCCAATCTACGCTGTTGCAGGTGATTAAGCAGGGCGTAGTGACCCGGCTGGACGCCCGCCGCCTGGTGCCGGTAGACGTGAAAGTGATAGCCACCACCGGGGTGGATCTTGGCAATCTGGTGGAGCAGAACCGCTTTAGTCGTCAGCTCTATTACGCGCTGCATTCGTTTGAAATCGTTATTCCGCCGCTGCGCGATCGGCGCAATAGCATCCCTTCTTTGGTGCGCGACCGGCTGCGCCATCTGGAGCGGCGCTTCTCTACCCGCCTGAAAGTAGATGAAGATGCGCTGGCCCAGCTGGTCGCCTACTCGTGGCCAGGGAATGACTTTGAGCTTTACAGCATCATCGAAAATATCGCCATCAGCAGCGAGCACGGGCATATCCGGCTGAGCAATCTCCCCGCCTATCTGTTCAGCGATCGTCCCGCTAGCCAGAGTGAATCCGCACTGATACCCGCCAGCCTGAGTTTTTCCGCCATGGAGAAGGAGGCTATCCTGCATGCCGCCCGGGTGACGCGTGGTCGGGTGCGGGAAATGGCGCAGTTGCTGAACATTGGCCGGACTACCCTGTGGCGCAAGATGAAGCAGTATGACATCGACGCCAGCCAGTTCAGGGGCCATAAGCCACAGGCCTAGTGTTTACGGGCGTCGCAGCAGCATAATCAATACCACTAAGGCGGCGGCAAGAAGCGATATCTTACCGCCGCCTTAGCCCATCTGGAGCCGCGTGGCGTTATCCGATGCCGGAAATATGACGCCAGTAATATATTTCGCCAATTCCCGATAAGATTTGCCATTTGTGGTGGCAAATTTTACCGAATCGGGTTAGTTAATTTGAGGGCCGGGTAGCCCGGCAAAGCCTGATTGTTGGTGGAGGTGCTGAGCATTAATCAGTTTCTAATACAGTAAGTTAGGCCGCTGTGCGCAGGGCTTTTGCCGTCTGCTGTCGTTGAAACAAAATGCATTCATTCATTTTAAGTTGTTTATCACAGAATAAGAAATCAGACAGGTACTGAGTAACGCCCAATCCGCGTATTGCGGCTAGCGGACGGGTGCCCATGTGCGCGGAAATAGGACGCTGGCCTCCGAGATTTTGGGGCAGCAGCCGAGCAGGCCACCGGACTGGATCTCAGACCAAAATTAATGACGCTGTGTGGTGAGGAAATAAGATGAAGCAGAGATTAGTACTTTCGCATGGAGATGCGGGGCAGTTGGCGCAGGATGGCTGTCGGAGTTCGGTGACGCTTTTCGACGCCAGGCGCCATGCAAGTCGGCGACTCCCGTCATTATTCCCCAGTTTTATCAGTGCCAGGCGTTTTCATGCCAACCCGGTGACAAGGGGGAAGGCGCATGAATATTAATCCACCTGAGACATCGGGAGACGGCAAGCCCGGGCTGCGTAAATCGCTCAAGCTCTGGCAGGTGGTGATGATGGGCCTGGCCTATCTTACGCCGATGACGGTGTTTGATACCTTTGGCATTGTCTCCGGGATTAGCGCCGGGCACGTTCCCGCCTCTTATCTGCTGGCGCTGGCCGGGGTACTATTCACCGCCATTAGCTATGGCAAGCTGGTGCGCCAGTTTCCAGAAGCCGGTTCGGCCTATACCTACGCTCAGAAGTCGATTAACCAGCATGTTGGATTTATGGTGGGCTGGTCTTCGCTGCTGGACTATCTGTTTTTGCCAATGATTAACGTCTTGCTGGCGAAAATATATCTCACGGCGTTATTTCCCGGCGTGCCACCGTGGATCTGGGTGGTGTCATTTATCGCGATCCTCACCGCTGCTAACCTGAAAAGCGTCAATCTGGTGGCCAACTTCAACACCCTGTTCGTGCTAGTGCAGGTCTCGATTATGGTGGTGTTCATTGTGCTGGTAGTTCATGGGCTGCATAAAGGGGAAGGGGTCGGTACCGTGTGGTCCCTGCGGCCATTTATCAGTGAGAATGCGCATCTGATTCCTATCATTACCGGCGCTACGATAGTCTGCTTCTCGTTCCTCGGCTTTGATGCAGTGACCACGCTTTCGGAAGAGACTAAAGACGCCGCACGCACTATCCCGAAGGCTATCTTTCTCACCGCGTTTTACGGCGGGGTTATCTTTATCGTGGCCTCGTTTTTTATCCAGCTCTTTTTCCCCGATATCAGCCGCTTTAAAGATCCCGATGCCGCGCTCCCGGAGATTGCGCTCTATGTTGGGGGCAAACTGTTTCAGTCGATCTTCTTGTGCACCACTTTCGTCAATACCCTGGCCTCCGGGCTGGCCTCTCACGCCAGCGTTTCTCGCCTGCTGTACGTGATGGGGCGTGACAACGTCTTTCCGGAGCGGTTCTTCGGATATATCCATCCTAAATGGCGCACTCCAGCGCTCAACGTCATCATGGTCGGAATTGTGTCACTTTCAGCGCTCTATTTTGACCTGGTCACCGCGACGGCGCTGATTAACTTTGGGGCGCTGGTGGCTTTCACCTTCGTGAATCTGTCGGTTTATAACCACTTCTGGCGTCGCAAGGGCTATAACAAAACCTGGAAGGATCGTTTCCACTATTTGCTGTTGCCGATGATTGGGGCCGTGACGGTGGGTGTGCTGTGGATTAACCTCGAAGCCACGTCGCTGACTCTGGGGCTGGCGTGGGCGGCGTTGGGGATGCTGTATCTGACCTGGCTGACCCGCCGTTTCCGCAGGCCAGTGCCGCAGTTCGACGGCCGTAAGGCGGAGCAGTCGCTGGGCTCCTGACGAGCGCCAGTTGGCTGGGGTTTTATACTTTGTTGATGTGAGTGGCTCCGTTTATTCACGTTTAATGGAGTATCTTTTTGGCTGCGGCTGCTGGTATGGGTATGGGTTCCGTTCACGTCATTTCTCTGCCCAATAATCGGCCCGTCACAGGTGAACGGGTTAAGGGGCTGTCGGTACAGCCCCTTAACAATCCCAGCGGCCCGATCGCTTCGCCACTGCGTGGTTACCTCGTTTTATCCGTCTGCCAGCCCGGAATGCGGTCTGTCAGCCGGAACACGTCGGCTCGCGGATCCGGGGGTTAACTTCTCCGCTGTTATTTCCGTGCTTTCAGCAGCGCGATTGCTGCATTGGATATGAGAATGACAGCAGGGATCTTCGGCTTTAAGGCATCAGGCAGCGTTGGCTCCTTTTGGCTGCGGGCGCGGGTTCCGTTCACGCCATTTTTCTGCCTAATAATCAGCCCGTTACCGGTGAACGGGTTAAGGGGCTGTACCGACAGCCCCTTAACAATCCCAGCGGCCCGATCGCTTCGCCACTGCGTGGTGCCCTCGTTTTATCCGTCTGCCAGCCCGGAATGCGGTCTGGCAGCCGGAACACCTCGGCTCGCGGATCCGGGGGTTAACTTCTCCGCTGTTGCTTCCGGGCTTTCAGCAACTCTATTACCGCTTTAAATATAAAAATATCAGCAGGGAACCCCCCGGCTTTAAGCCGCCGAGACACGACGGCTGACTGCCCGCCAGCGTGAGCATCCGCAGCACACTGCTGGCAGGCCAGGCAGGCAGACATGGAGTAAGCGAGGGAACCGCGCAGCGGCGGCGTTCGCCGGCGCCCGGGAGTGCAGAGGGTGGCGGCGCGGCCACCCTTTGCAGGCGCTCTGCGTCAGCGGCAGAAGGAGAAATACGCAACCTATAGAGCGCAATCTGGCTCCGGGGGTTAATACATATGATTCAACAACATTGGCAGCGAGATCGGGTTCCGTTCACGTCATTTCTCTGCCCTGTAATCTGTCCGTCACCGGTGAACGGGTTAAGGGGCTGTACCGACAGCCCCTTAACGATCCCAGCGGCCCGATCGCTTCGCCACTGCGTGGTTCCCTCGTTTTATCCGTCTGCCAGCCCGGAATGCGGTCTGTCAGCCGGAACAACTCGGCTCGCGGACTCGGGGGTTAACTTCTCCGCTGTTATTTTCGTGCTTTCAGCAGCGCGATTGCTGCATTGGATATGAGAATGACAGCAGGGATCTTCAGCTTTAAGGCATCAGGCAACGTTGGCACCTTTTGGCAGCGGGCTATAGTTCCGTTCACGCCACTTTTCTGCCCAATAATCTGCCCGTCACAGGTGAATGGGTTAAGGGGCTGTACCGACAGCCCCTTAACAATCCCGGCGGCCCGATCGCATCGCCACTGCGTGGTTCCCTCGTTTTATCCGTCTGCCAGCCCGGAATGCGGGCCGTCAGCCGGAACTCCTCGGCTCGCGGATCCGGGGGTTAACTTCTCCGCTGTTATTTTCGTGCTTTCAGCAAAACTATTGCTGCATCAGAGAGCAAAATGACAGCAGGGTGACCTCCGGCTTTAAGCCGCCGAGACACGACGGCTGACTGCCCGCCAGCGAAATCATCCGCAGCACAGTGCTGGCAGGCCAGGCAGGCAGACATGGAGTAAGCGAGGGAACCGCGCAGCGGCGGCGTTCGCCGGCGCCTGGGAGTGCAGAGGGTGGCGGCGTGGCCACCCTTTGCGAGCGCTCTGCGTCAGCGGCAGGAAGAGAAACACGTAACCCATAGAGCGCAACCCGGCAGCAGTCTCGACACACCGGACTAAATACCCATGCCAGCAGCCCAAACCCAAATTCGCAAAACATGCCGCGCAATCCGCAAATAATCCCGGCATATTAGCCATCAATTTCCCACCCTGGCACGCAGCAAAAAAACAGACGGCCTACGGTGCCAAACCCAAACAATCGATAAGGCGCCCCCACATGTCTGCCGGAATCAGATCACACATTCATCCCCCTGGCAGAGTCAGCAAACAGCCTGGCAGAGCGAGGCAAGCGTAGTGCGCCTGCCGCTGTTAGGGTAATGATGCATACCGCGTTCTAAAAACAGTTACCTGCAACCAACAAAGACAACATGATGCAGAGGTCAGGCATGGCAAATTCATTCACATTCCGCCCGCGTAAAATTGCGCTGGCACTGGCAATGACCCTGGGACTCAGTTCCTGGCAACCGGCCGCCTTTGCCCACGGTGGCGAAGCGCATATGGTGCCGCTGGAACAGACCCTTAAACAGTTCGGCGCAGAGGTAAAGTGGGATGATTACGCCGGCCTGTACACTATTTCTAAAGACGGCGCGTGGGTGGAGGTAAAGCCCGGAGCAAAGACCGCCAGAGTTAACGGCAAATCGGTGAATCTGACGGTGCCGGTGACGATGAAGGGTAAGCAGGCGATGGTGGAAGAAGGCTTCATTAACGAAGTGTTCCAGTCAGGTATCGACCAGACTTTCCAGGTGGAAAAAGTAGCCCATCCGCTTAACTCACTGAATGCCCAGGAAATTAACGACGTTGTCGCCATTCTTAAGGCCTCCCCGGATTTTAAACCCAATACCCGTTTTACCCAGATTGCCCTGAAAGAGCCCCCGAAGGCTGAAGTCTGGGCGTTTGCGCTCAATGGCACCAAAACGGAAGGCCCGCGCCAGGCACAGGTGAGTATGCTTACCGGCGCGCAGATTACCGAAGCAGTGGTCAATATTAACGACAAGAAAATCACCCACTGGCAGGCGGTGGATAATGCCCAGGGCATGGTACTGCTGGACGATTTTAACAGCGTTCAGCAGATAATTACCGCCAGCAAGCCATTCGCCGAAGCACTGAAAAAACACGGTGTCGATGACCCTTCCAAAGTCGTGACCACGCCGCTGACCGTCGGCTATTTCGATGGGAAAGACGGGCTTAAACAGGAAGACCGGCTGTTAAAAGTAGTGAGCTATCTCGACGTGGGCGACGGCAACTATTGGGCGCACCCGATTGAAAACCTGGTGGCAGTGGTCGATTTAGAGAAGAAAGAGATAATTAAAATTGAAGATGGCCCGGTCATTCCGGTGCCAACCGCCGCGCGCCCGTACGATGGTCGCGATCGCGAGAAAGTGGCGCTGAAGCCGCTTATCATCAGCGAACCAGAGGGTAAAAACTACACCATCACCGGCGATACGGTGCGCTGGCTGAACTGGGAGTTCCATCTCAGTATGGATTCCCGTACCGGCCCGCAGTTCTCCACCGTCACCTGGAACGACAACGGCAAGAAACGCAAAATTATGTATGAAGGCTCGCTGGGTGGCATGATAGTGCCTTACGGCGACCCGGATATCGGCTGGTATTTCAAAGCCTATCTGGACTCCGGCGATTACGGAATGGGCACCCTGACATCTTCTCAGGACCCGGGTAAAGACGCGCCGGGCAACGCGGTGTTCCTCGACGAAACTATTCCGGACTACCTCGGAAAACCGACGACAATTCCGCGCGCTATCGCTATTTTCGAACGTTACGCCGGGCCGGAATATAAGCACCAGGAGATGGGTAAACCAAACGTCAGCGCCGAGCGCCGTGAGCTGGTGGTGCGCTGGATAAGCACCATCGGCAACTACGATTACATCTTCGACTGGGTGTTCCATGAAAACGGCACTATCGGTATCGATGCCGGTGCAACGGGTATCGAGGCGGTAAAAGGCGTGAAAGCCAAAACCATGCACGATGCGACAGCGAAGGATGATACCCGTTACGGTACCCTTATCGACCATAACATCGTCGGCACCACCCACCAGCATATCTATAACTTCCGGCTGGATCTGGATGTGGATGGAGAGAACAACTCACTGGTGGCGATGGATCCTGAAGTGAAGCCAAACCAGAGCGGCGGCCCGCGCACCAGCACCATGCAGCTTAATCAGTACACCTTTGACTCTGAAAAAGCGGCGGCGCAGAAATTTAGCCCAAGCACCATTCGCCTGATGAGTAACCCGAATAAAGAAAACGCGATGGGTAACCCGGTTTCTTACCAGATTATTCCTTACGCGGGCGGTACTCATCCGGTAGCGACTGGAGCCAACTTTGCCAAAGATGAGTGGATTTATCACCGGCTGAACTTTATGGACAAACAGCTGTGGGTGACTCGCTATAACCCGGATGAACGCTATCCGGAAGGCAAATACCCGAACCGTTCAACCCATGACACCGGGCTTGGCGAATACACTAAAAACGACGAGTCGCTGGTAAATACGGATACTGTAGTGTGGATGACCACCGGTACTACCCATGTGGCGCGTGCCGAAGAGTGGCCAATTATGCCAACGGAGTGGGTGCATACCCTGCTTAAACCGTGGAACTTCTTTAACGAAACCCCAACTCTGGGGCCGAAGAAGAAGTAGCGGCGATATCCGATAGCAGTGTAAAGGGGCCAGATGGCCCCTTTCTTTTACGCTTTTGCCATAGCTGTCGTGCCGTACAGTCGTGGGGTATATCGTTGTCCGCTTCTTTCTCTGGAAGTTATCCCCGGCTCCGTGAGCCGAGGTGTTCCGGCTGACGGGCTGATTACAGGGCAGAGAAATGGCGTGAACGGAACCGTAGCCCGCTGCCAATGGTGCTGATTCATATTTATTAATCCCGGTGCCGGGTTGCGCTCTATGAGTCGCGTATTTCTCCTTCTGCCGCTGACGCAGAGCGCCTGCAAAGGGTGGCCGCGCCGCCACCCTCTGCACTCCCGGGCGCCGGCGAACGCCGCCGCTGCGCGGTTCCCTCGCGCACGAATGTCTGCCTGCCTGGCCTGCCAGCACTGTGCTGCGGATGCTTTCGCTGGCGGGCAGTCAGCCGTCGTGTCTCGGCGGCTTAAAGCCGGAGGTCTCCTGCTGTCATTCTTTTATTCCATGCAGCAACGGCGTTGCTGAAAGAACGGAAATAACAGCGAGAAAGTCATTCCCCGAGTCCGCGAGCCGATGTGTTCCGGCTGACGGCCCGCATTCCGGGCTGGCAGACGGATAAAACGAGGGCACCACGCAGTGGCGAAGCGATCGGGCCGCCGGGATTGTTAAGGGGCTGTCGGCACAGCCCCTTAACCCGTTCACCGGTGACGGGCTGATTATATGGCAGAAAAGTGGCGTGAACGGAACCCGATCTCATTGCCAATGTTGCTGAATCATATGTATTAACCCCCGGAGCCAGGTTGCGCTCTATAGGTTGCGTATTTCTCCTTCTGCCGCTGACGCAGAGCGCCTGCAAAGGGTGGCCGCGCCGCCACCCTCTGCACTCCCGGGCGCCGGCGATCGCCGCCGCTGCGCGGTTCCCTCGCTTACTCCATGTCTGCCTGCCTGGCCTGCCAGCAGTGTGCTGCGGATGCTCACGCTGGCGGGCAGTCAGCCGTCGTGTCTCGGCGGCTTAAAGCCGGAGATCTCCTGCTGTCATTCTTTTATCCCATGCAGCAACGGCGTTGCTGAAAGAACGGAAATAACAGCGAGAAAGTCATTCCCCGAGTCCGCGAGCCGAGGAGTTCCGGCTGACGGCCCGCATTCCGGGCTGGCAGACGGATAAAACGAGGGCACCACGCAGTGGCGAAGCGATCGGGCCGCCGGGATTGTTAAGGGGCTGTCGGTACAGCCCCTTAACCCGTTCACCGGTGACGAACAGGTTATAGGGCAGAAAAGTGGCGTGAACGGAACTATAGCCCGCTGCCGAAAGGTGCGGATGGAACAAATTCAGGGGAGATATCGCTGCCCGTTCCTCATTTTTAAAGTGGCAATGATGTCGCTGAAATATACTTAATTCCATATGTTGCTGGATTAAGGGCAGGGGACGAGTCCTGGCGTGCCTCGAAGCCAGGTAATCAAAACTACGCAGAGAGAAAATCATGAGAAAAATAGTCTCGTTTGTTCATGTGTCGCTGGATGGTTTTGTCGCTTCTGCCGCTGATGGCCCTGCGGGTCTGGACTGGATTAGCCTAAGCCCCGACTTGTTTGAATACGTGGAGCAGCGGATCCAACAGACCGATACCGCGTTATATGGGCGCATCACCTACCAGATGATGGAGTCATACTGGCCAACGGCTGCCGATAAACCTGATGCCAGCCCGCATGACCTTGCGCATTCGCGTTGGTATAAATCGGCTCACAAAATGGTGTTATCAAAAACGCTATTGGAAAAAAATCACCCTGGCACGAAAATTATCAGTAGCCATTTAAGCGACGAAATTAACAGGCTTAAACACACCGCAGGCAGCGAAATTTTAATGTTTGGCAGTCCCTCGGCGACTCACGCGCTAATGGCGGAAAACCTTATCGATGAGTATTGGCTATTCGTTAATCCGATTCTGCTGGGGCAGGGCATTCCTTTATTCAAAAATATAAAAGACACAACATCTCTCATGCTGGTGGATAGTAAAGTTTTCCCGTCGGGCGTAGTGTGCCTGCGATACGAGGTGAAACGAAATTAATAACTAAGGGTTCTGATGATGTAGCAAGAGAATATAAATTTGAATGGGCGCATTTCTCTGAGTGTGCAGCTAGTCAATGTGTTGCGATTTATATTCCATCCTGGCGATGATGGATATGGAAAAGGTGAGTGAACGGAAGCCCTCGTTATTGCATATACAAGCCAAACCGCCTGCCGAAGGCTTAATATAAGCACAGCGCCATGCAACGGTTATCCTGTTTCCTAAGCCTCTTCTGCAAAGGTTACATATCTCAGCATTATTTTCTGAAGCTACCCGGTATTTATTAGTTTTGCCCGCTATCACTTCACCTGTATTTTTATCCAGCAGGGTATAATAGCCGTGCGCGCAATCGTTAAGGTTCGAACCAGTGAAATAGAAGAAGGGATTTTAGAAGGCGCAGCGCAAAGGTGCTCGAACACCTTTACGCCGCTGACCACAAACAACTACCGAGGAGTTATTTATGGCTAAGCAGAAGTGTATGCCAGAATCCACCGTGGCCCAAACGGATCTTTCGTCATCTGAAATAAACGATCGTTTCCCCGAGGTCATTCACAAAAAGAACGCCCGTCGTCTGCACGGAAAAAATACCGAAGACGCAGCTATCCATCCCAGAGCTAATACCGCAGAAACCAGCGCCGCTTGCTGCGAACTGCACTCCCGGATCCGCCATCAATATATTCCTCTGCAAGGTGAATGGCTGACCAAAGCAGGTTTTCTCGACGGCATGCCGATCAAAATCCGCGTCATGCCGGACTGCATCGTCATCACCCCGCAAAACACCCGCGAACTCTGGGGTTGCCTGGAAGGCCTGAGCGTGGTCGATATCAACAAACAAAAACTCACCAACTGGCTCAAAACCTTCCCCTATGCCCTGAACGACACCGGTAATATCCCAACGATCCGCCGTCATCCAGATGATGGCTTAATTCGCGGTTGAAATTGAGCGGAGTGGATTAGCAAAACCTCCCGGTTTTAAGCCGGGAGGGTTTGGATAAAGGGTTGTGAGTGTCTGCTTTGGGTGACATGCAGCCCATGCAACGGAGCCAGCGTCATCCCGGATTCCATCAATGTTTAAATGGGATCACAGCGTCCTAGCAGCCGGTTCTGCTCACTATGAGTCTGTCATGTAACTTAAAACGTGACATCATAGCAACCATGGTGGGTTAGATGATTTACGGTATCGGCTGAAAGTCTATGGTAAATTTGGAGCAAAACCTGCCATATAGATTTGGTAGAACAAAAATAGATACTCAGGAGCCTATAGAATGCTAAACAGGCAAGTCAGGCAAATCTATCCTCTTCAGGAAAAAGATACCCAAACTGTGGTATTTAGTGATTATTTTCACTTTCCGAATATTGTTCTGCTTGGTGATCCTGGTGCTGGAAAAACGCACCTCTTCAAACAGTTTGCGGCATTGCAAGAGGCAAAATATCTGACAGTACGTCACTTCTTAAGTGGCGTACCTATTGATAATCAGAAAACGTTGTTCATCGATGCATTAGATGAGAAGAGGAGTGCCAGTAACAGTAGTGACGTTGTAGATGACATCGTCCGTAGGCTTTTTTCCCAAACGCCACAAAATGTCAGAATTTCTTGTCGCTCTCAGGATTGGTTAGGCGAATCAGACTTGTCAGCATTTTTACCCTATTTTGAGCTGACGGGAGGCTATGTTGTTTTACATTTGCAGTCACTCTCAAAAGAAGAGCAAATTGCAATTCTACAAGCTAATGGTGTAGAACACCCCGAAACGTTTCTGGCTGAAGCAGAAAAACATGATGCCAGCGAATTTCTTTACAACCCACAAAATCTGCTAATGCTGGCTGAAGCCGTTAAAGAAGGAAACTGGCCCCGAACAAGGTCTGAACTTTTCCACTCTGCGACACAGTTCCTTTTAACTGAACATAGCCAAGAGCATACGCGTCTAACTTCAGGAATTTATACCTGCGACGAATTAGAGCAAGTTGCTGGAGCAATTTGCGCGTTGCGCATATTGAGTGATGTTTCCGGGATTTCTCTACTTCCGAACGATATCCGACCAGAATACCCCAGTTACAGAACCATCTCGTTCTTCTCGCATGAAATAATTAGAGCGGCGTTATCGAGGCGGGTTTTTTCTGCCGGAGATGAGCTTGAAACTGTTGATTACAGCCACAGGACAATTGCTGAGTATTTATCGGCAAAATGGTTAGCCGGGATCGTTGACAAAGGGCTACCCATGGGGCGTTTGAGAAGTATGCTGGGATTTGATGGATATCCGTCTTCAGAGTTGAGAGGTTTACACGCATGGCTAGCGGTCTTTTTACCGCAATACGCCCAGGTATTCATTGAAGCCGATCCTTATGGCGTTCTGACCTATGGTGATGCAGCTTCATTACCGATAGCGGAAAAACAAAATCTAATTGTGGCGCTGTCAAAACTTTCAGAACGTGATCCCTGGTTTAGAAATCACGGTCTCAATTCATATCTGAATGGCTTCGCGACAGTAGAAATGGAAACTCTGTTGCGACAGATAATCCGCGATCCTCATTCGTCATTTTCTTTGCGCATGATCGTTTTGGAATCCTTATCGGTAACAACACCGATAGTCGCATTGAGTGATGACTTAATCGATATTGTCAAATCAGAGGGTTCCTCTTATGCGGAAAAAGAAGAAGCAATAACAGCATTAATCCATTTTGGAGTGTCTGGCAAGAAATTTTCAGTACGTTTTTTTGCGGGATTAAAAGACAAAAATCACGATAGCATCCGGTTGCGTAACCATATTATTCAGTTGCTCTATCAAGAATACTTTGTACCACAGGATATAGCACAATTGCTGGTTGATACATTAAATATAAGCAGTGAGCGATTACCGATAGGCGCATTATGGCGACTGAATGATATTGTACCGACAGCTGGTCTTCTCGCTATCTTTGAGTATCTTGAACAATACCATAACGATCACAGTAAAGATTGGGATTCCTCATCTAAGAATCAATATGAAGTTGTGCATTTTCTCGAAGCTGGCTTATTGCACATACTGAGCAAGGATAGTAATTATAGTGCGGATCAGATATGGTTGTGCCTAAAAACGTTCTATAGCTACTCCCATTATCACCACTATCGCAGTTACGATGATTTGCAGAAATCTATCGTTCATGAGATAAAAAATCGTAGCTGGCAGTATGAAGATATTATAGACGCCGCCATTCTCTCATTTACACGCCATGATCCTCGATACTTGTTCTTACATGAATTTACTGAAAGCACCTTTCATCTTATCCCTGATGAGCTTTTGCTGGCTCGTTTTATCCACTATTTATCCCATGCTGACGCTGGTTCAGATAAAACTGAATGTATTTATCGACTGACATTTGTGGTCCTTTACCGATGTGCCAAGCCATCCCAAGAGGCGTTTGAATTTCTTTCCGCGTACTGCCATTTAAATGTAAAGTTGACTACTGTGTTTGAGACCTCCATCGTCTGTGAGATTGACGATTGGCGAGTAAAACATAATCTTAGACAAATAGCGTATGAGAAAGAACGAAACGCGGCGCGTTATGAAGATAGGCACAGTTTCGAGTTATATCGTCAGGAAATTGTGTCGGGCAAACATTTGGAGTGGCTCAAACATATTTCCTATATTTACTATTCGAAATACAGCGATGTTGATGACAAATTGACGCCAGTGCAGCGCTGTGCAGACATATTAGGTGCCGAAAACGTCACTGATGCGATATCCGGGCTTTTAGCGATTTTAAATCGTTCAGATCTGCCCACAATTGACGAGTTGAATTGTGCTTTGCTGAAGAGAGAGTATTACGGATGGTGGTATGCGGTGCTGGCAGGAAGCGATGAGTTATATAAAAAACATCCTGATATTACACAATGGAGCGAAGGTTTATTAACAACGCTATTGGCTCTGGATGTGATATTAGCACTTTTCACCAAAGACAATAATGTTGTAAGTGATTATTCATTACCGTGGAAAAGAGATGTGATACTTAACAAAACGGCATTTTTCATCAAAACCTATTACCACATTATCAATTTCTGCATTAATAATCAGTTGCAACATATCCGTGCACTAAACTATCTGTTAAATGATACCTGCATTCCAATCGACTATACCGTTCCTTTAGTTATGAGACTAGCTAAAGAGCACCCTGATGATGTTCTCCACTTACAAAACCTGGTGGGGTGGTTGTTAGCGCATCCTGAGAGTCATGCAGAGTTATTGCAGTTATCTGAGTTGATGGTAGCGCAACCCTCAAAACTCAAAAATCCAAGTTATCAAATTTGGCTGGTATGTATTTATTTACTCGCTCCAAACCAGTGTCAGGATCTATTTTTATCTGAATCAAAATCCGCGCCGGAAATGATAGCGCTCATTCGTCAACTATCAGGTAAGGCGAAAGGAGGCCGTGGGAGTAGTGAGCAGCGTTTATCACTAACACAATTGGAAGCGATCATCACTGTCTCCGCTACTCATTTTCCTAATGCAGATCGCGTGGCAAGAAACGACTCTAACTCAGCAAACTATTGGGAGTATGCTGATTTTATCAAAAGATTGATTGATGACGTTTCTTCTTTTTCTTCATACGATGCCGGTGAAGTATTTGAACGTTTATTATTACTGCCAGAATGTACAAGTTACCGGGATTATCTCTTGCACGCTCAAAGCACCCAGAAGGTGCGGTATCGGGAATCACAGTTTCAACACACTAACTGGAAGCAAGCGTTGAATACGCTTAAAAATCAGACCCCAGCTAATGTAATGGATCTCTATGCGTTATTGTTAGATCATTTGCGGGATATCGCTAACCGAATTACTTATGAAAATACCGATATTTATAAACAGTTCTGGAATGAGAATGGCAATGGTCAAATTTTAGTGCCTAAGCCTGAAGAGAGCTGTCGGAATTTTTTTCTGGAGCTGCTTAGAGCACGACTCCATCCGTTACAAATAATCTGTGAGCCAGAAGGCCACATGGTTTCGAGTAAAAGGGCTGATATCATCATTTCAATTCCAGGAATAAAGATCCCCATTGAGATAAAGCGTGATTATCACCGGGACGTCTGGAGAGCACTTAACGAGCAACTTGACCAACTTTATACTACCAATCCCGATGCCGCAGGCTACGGCATCTATCTTGTGTTCTGGTTTGGTGCTTCTCGACCAAACGCTATCCCTCGCCCGGAGAAAGACACACCACCCCCAGTAAATGCCACGACAATGGAGGACATTCTTAATGAAGCTGTGCCAACGGTTAAGCGAAACCGCCTGTCTGCGATAGTAATTGACGTATCAGGTGAGGCTAATTCGACTGTTGAAACGAAAAATCATCTAAGTAAGGAAAGTGAATCATGATTACAAAAGAACTTGTAGATGAAAGTCTCAATATTCACCGACTGGTTGACTGTGGTGATTTTGACCTGGCATACCAGCAATCCATTGTATTCCTGGAAAAACTGGGAAAAATAACGGTCAAGGGTGAAAATTATTTTATAGTGCTGGGGAATGTGGCTGGCGGTCTTGTTGATATTGGGAAAATGAGCAACCATAAAAATGCAGCAGAGCTTGGTTTTAAGCTGATGGATGATAACAAGGAAGCATTAGCGCATGTACAAGGAGAGAGCCATTTTTATTATAATTATGGTAATGCCTTGTCTAATAAGATTAGTGTTGATAATCCTCACGACCACACATTCCAGTCAATAGAAGAACTCGTTTCGTTAAAAAACATCTATTGGCGAGCCTTCAACCTCTCTTCACAGGAGAGCGAAGAATTCCAAACAGAACTGTCCGTTAATCTGGCCAATTCACTAAGAAGCCAATTTAGGATGAGTGAAGCACTAAGATATTATGACCTCGCTAATCGCAAGGGATTAGATATACCACAGTCTTGGGTCAATCGTTCTGTCGCGCTCATTGAGCTAAACCTTGTTTCATCTTCATACTCCATTAAGCAATTAAAGGAGATACGAAAAGGGTATATTAATGCATCTATTTCCAAAAAAATCCCTCCACAATGGGAATCGTTCTATCTTGGACGCATAGCACAAACAAATGATAAAATAGAAAAATGTATATCAGCAGACGGCGAAACGGATGAGCATGATGACATGCTCACGCAACAGGAGTTTGACGCATTAAGTGCATATAGGCAATTCTGCCTAATAAATCATCTGACGCTGTCCGAGCACGGTCTTTATTGCCCCTGTGTGGGGAGTGCCACCGATAATCTTGTCATCTCTTCTTCTGGTGTAACCGGTGATTTTATTATTCCAATGGAGATGGCATTAAACCGCTTTAAATCGGAATTTTCACTTGCCCGCCATCTCTATTTTGAATACCTTTATCCTCAGGATACGGATGAAATTAAAGAAGAATGCCATTTTCTAGAGTTACATAATGACGAGATCTTAGGCATTGATATTGAGAAGGTCAGAACGGCATTTCGTCTCTGCTTTGGTATTCTCGATAAAATTGCGGTATGTATCTGTGAACTTCACAAAGTTTATCCACCCGCAAAGAAGGGTGGGTTACAGAGAAATATCTATTTTCAAAGCTTCTGGCAGTTAGACGTTGATAACAGAAGACAACGGTTTGAAGATATAAAGTCACCTGGACTTTTAGCATTGTACAGCATTGCTACTGACCTAAATAAAAATAAAGGTGGCGAATTAGCTTTTTATAAAGAGTGGCGCAATGATTTAGAACATAAATTTTTAGTGGTGCACAAAAGTGATAAAGCAGAAGATCTTTACCAGTCTTATAAATTGATTAAAGATATTCTTTTTATCAAAGAGGATGAGTTTATTCACCATTTCAGCCAGTTGATTCAGATTACCCGTTCAGCAATATTTTCATTTGCCTTTATGGTTAGATATGAAGGTGAGAAACAAAAAAAAGAGAATATTCCTTATATTACCAATGAACTGCATATGAAGAAGTATTCGTCAGAACCTAAGTAAAAGGCAGCAAGCCAAGCACTATGTAAACCCCGCTGCAAAACTACCCATCCACTATTAGAGAGTCTTCGGCATTCCAACGTCCGCTTCTGGCACAAAGCCGACAATCAAATTACAGCCCCTAAAACCAGCAGTAAGACTAATCACAGCCTCGGCAAATCTGTTATTTCCTACTTCTCAATGCTGGCTGTAGGCCAAAGCACCAGCTATATCAACAATACCCAAATGCTTGCCTCGAGCGCCGGCGGATTGAATGAGGGACTTCTCTCTTCAGATTTAGCCGTGAGTAGTGACCGAAATGATGCTGAAAGCACGGAAACTATAGCGAGGAAGTTAACCCCAATGGAAACCGGTGAGCCGGACGCGTCAAAAATGCCGGAAGCATATGGCCCGCAGGGCGAGTTCCACGGAGGGGACGAGTAAACGAAACGGGGATGTTGAGTCGAGCCGTGCCGCAGGCGCGAGAGCGAGAGGCACGCATTGCGCAGCGCCGGTTTCTTAAAGGAGGCCGCTGGGAGGGGTTAAGGGCTGTCGGCACAGCCCTTAACACGTTCACGGTGATAATCGGATTATATTCTGGCGAACATAAGCGAACGGAACATTTCACTTTTGGCGCAAAGAGAAATCACGGTTTGACCCAACCACAGGCATCAACCCGCTAACTGGAACCCTCAAAGTTCCAATCACACCCGCGGCCTATAGCGCCAGCTACCAACTAAGCAAACTCCCCGTGCTGACGCGCTACCAGCGTCAGAATCGAGTAGAGCGCTACCGCCTGCTGATTTTGGTTAAACACCTCCACCGACCACTCCACCACGCCAACCGGTTTATCTTCCGCACTCTTCTGCGGTTTGGCGGTTTTACGCTTACAGGTCAGGCGAACCTGAAGAGTATCGCCAATTTTCACCGGCTCGATAAAGCGCAGGTTTTCCATGCCGTAGTTGGCGATAACCGGGCCAACGCCCGCATCGACAAACAGCCCGGCGGCGGCAGAGACCACAAAGTAACCGTGAACCACTCGCTCGCCAAATAGCGACTCGGCGGCACCAATCTTATCCATATGGGCGTAGAAATGGTCGCCGCTCAGGCAGGCAAAATTGACAATGTCCGCTTCGGTCATGGTGCGACGGGCGGTCAGCAGGCTGTCGCCGATGCGCAACTGCTCGAAGTATTTGCGGAACGGATGTACCGCATCTTCAAATACATCGGCACCGCGTACCCACTGCTGGCTAATGGCCGCAATCATGCTCGGGCTGCCCTGAATGGCGGTGCGCTGCATGTAATGTTTCACCGCCCGCAGACCGCCCAACTCTTCGCCGCCACCGGCGCGGCCAGGGCCGCCGTGAACCAGCATCGGTAGTGGAGAACCGTGGCCGGTGGACTCTTCCGATGAGGTCTGGTTAAGAATTTGCAGGCGGCCATGCGTGCGGGCTGCGCCAAGGACGAAGCGGCGGGCCAGCTCGCCATCCGCGGTGACCAGCGTTCCGGCCAGGCTGCCCTGGCCGGCACGTGCCAGAGACATGGCATGATCGTCATCGCGATAAGGCATCAATGTGGCAACCGGGCCAAATGCTTCGACCGCATGTACCGCCGGGCTTTCATCCGGCTGTGGGCACCACAGCAGGGTTGGCGGGAAAAACGCACCCGGCTGGCTGATATCGGCAACGCCGCCCAGTAACACCTGACAACCGCCGCTCACCAGAGTCTGAACCTGATGCTGCACGTCGTCACGTTGCGCCACGCTCACCAGCGCCCCCATTTTTACGCCTTCCTCGGCCGGATCGCCGTAACGTACGGCAGACAGGCGAGTGCGCAGGGCATCGGTCACCGCCTGGGCCTGAGCCTGCGGCACCATGATGCGGCGAATGGCGGTACATTTCTGCCCGGCTTTGGCGGTCATTTCTCTGACGACTTCGCGCACAAACAGGTTGAATTCCGGCATCTCTGGCGTGACGTCGCTCCCCAGAATGCAGCAGTTCAGGGAGTCTGCTTCCATAGTGAATGGAATGGAGCGGGCAACAATATTAGGGTGACAGCGTAACTTTTGACCGGTGCTGGCGGAACCGGTAAAGGTCACTACGTCCTGTTCATCGAGGTTAGCCAGCAGGTCGCCAGCGCCGCCGCAGATGACACTGAGTGCGCCGTCTGGCACAAGGCCGCTGTCGACAATCAGCTTTACCATGGCCTGAGTGAGCTGAGCGCTATCGCTGCCCGGTTTCACTATGGCCGGCATTCCGGCAAGCCAGGTTGGGGCCAGTTTCTCCAGCATGCCCCAGCACGGGAAGTTGAACGCGTTGATGTGAACCGCCACGCCAGATTTTGAGGTTAAAACGTGGCGGGCGGCGAACCCGCCTTTTTTCGACAGCGGAATAAGCTCGTCTTCCGGCCACAGCACATCGTCCGGCAGTTCGCGGTTGCCCATGCCGGCATAGGCGAACAGGGTGGCAATACCCCCTTCAATATCTACCCAGCCGTCTGCGCGGGTGGCACCGGTCTGGGCCGAGAGCAGGTAAAGCTCTTCTTTGGCGGCCAGCAGCATTTTTGCCACGGCTTTTAACATGGCGGCACGCTGTACGAACGTCATACTTTGCAGCGCCGGGGCACCTTTCTCGATAGCAAACCGGCGTGCGGCGGCCATATCCAGACCCTCGCTGGATACTTCATACAGCGATTCTCCGCTGATGGCGTGATGAATGACGCGTTTCGAACCGCTCCCCAACTGCCAGGCGCCGTTGAGATAACTGGCTAACTGCTGCATAACACTGCCTCCGATAAGTACTGCGATATTTACCTGATATGTTTATTTTGCGAATCACAAAAATCAAGCGTCATTTTAATAAATTGTTAACAATGCGATCTTGGTAGTAAATGGCGATCCATATAACTCATTGATTTAGCCAAATTTAACCAAATATATTGAGACGTGCATCACAAAGAACACGCGCGGGCTTTGTGGTTGTATTTAACTTAATTGTAACTTTTAGGTTATCAAGTGATTCATTAATTCTGTGATTTTGAAAAATCAGGAATCATAAAAAGGTGGTGTCATGAACTCCCAACAACACTTTGACCAGCGCATTAATAGCGATACGGCCATCGAGCCGCAGGACTGGATGCCCGACGATTATCGTAAGACGTTGATTCGTCAGATTGGTCAGCATGCTCATTCAGAAATTGTCGGCATGCTGCCGGAAGGTAACTGGATAACCCGCGCACCGTCGCTGCGCCGTAAGGCAATTTTGCTGGCAAAAGTTCAGGATGAAGCCGGTCACGGCCTCTACCTCTATAGCGCCGCCGAAACCCTGGGCTGCGCCCGTGAAGACATCTATCAGAAGATGCTCGACGGCAAGATGAAGTACTCCTCAATCTTCAACTATCCGACCCTGAGCTGGGCGGATATCCCGGTTATCGGCTGGCTGGTGGATGGCGCGGCCATCGTAAACCAGGTCGCACTGTGCCGTACTTCCTACGGCCCATACGCCCGCGCCATGGTGAAAATCTGTAAAGAAGAGAGCTTCCACCAGCGCCAGGGTTATGAAGCCTGTATGGCACTGGCTGAGGGTAGCGAAGAGCAGCGTCAGATGTTGCAGGACGCTATCAATCGCTTCTGGTGGCCGGCGCTGATGATGTTCGGGCCGAATGACGACCATTCTCCCAACAGTGCCCAGAGCCTGGCCTGGAAAATCAAACGCTTTGGTAATGACGAACTGCGCCAGCGCTTCGTCGATAACACGGTGCCCCAGGTTGAAATGCTGGGCATGACCGTGCCAGACCCGGATCTCACCTGGGATGAAGAGAGCGGCCACTACCGTTTTGGTGAGATCGACTGGAGTGAATTTAACGAAGTGATTCACGGGCGCGGCATCTGCAACCACGAACGTCTGGCGGCCAAACGCAAGGCGTGGGAAGAGGGGGCATGGGTACGCGAGGCTGCTGTCGCTTACGGTGAAAAACAACGACAGGCCCGCGCGGTCGCCTGAACCAAAGGAGCAAATGATGAGCAATAAAGTTTACTGGCCGCTGTATGAGGTCTTTATCCGCAACAAACAGGGTTTATCCCATCGCCACGTGGGCAGCCTGCACGCGGCTGACGACCAGATGGCGCTGGAAAATGCCCGTGACGCCTACACCCGCCGCAGCGAAGGCTGCTCTATCTGGGTAGTTCGCGCCAGTGAGATCGTGGCTTCGCTGCCGGAAGAGCGCCCGGAGTTCTTCGACCCGGCCGATAGCAAGGTTTACCGCCATCCGACTTTCTACACCATCCCCGATGGCATCGAGCATATGTGAGGCCGCCCGTGACACAGGTTATCAATACCCCAACCACCGACCCGGTAGCGCTTTACAGCCAGCGCCTTGGCGATAACGGCCTGATTCTGGCCCAGCGTCTTAGCGCCTGGTGCGGCCACGCTCCGGAGCTGGAAATTGACCTGGCGCTGGCGAATATCGGCCTCGACCTGCTGGGCCAGGCCCGCAACTTTTTGGCCTACAGCGCCGAATTGCAGGGCACTGAATATAGCGAAGACCGTCTGGCCTTCGAGCGCGGCGAGCGTGAGTTCAGCAATCTGCTGTTAGTGGAACAGCCGAACGGCAGCTTCGCCGACACCCTGGTACGCCAGTATCTGATGGATGCATGGAACCTGGCGCTCTATACCCGCCTGGTGGAAAGCCAGAACGCTCAGCTGGCGGCTATTGCAGCCAAGGCTATCAAAGAAGTGCGTTACCACCTGCGCTTTAGCCGCGGCTGGCTGGTGCGCCTGGGCCAGGGTACCGAACTGTCGCACGCCAAAATGCAGCAGGCGCTAAATGAACTGTGGCGCTTCACCCGTGAACTGTTTGAAGCCGATGAGCTGGAACAGAGCCTGGCGGAGCAGGGGATTGGCGTCGATCCGCAAACCCTGAAGGCCGACTGGCAGCGTGAGGTAGAAGCGGGGCTGCGCGAAGCGGGGCTGACCCAACCGGCAGAGGCCCCATATCGCAGCGGCGGTAAGAAAGGGCTGCATACCGAACACTTAGGCCCGCTGTTGGCTGAAATGCAGTATCTGCCGCGCAGCATGCCGGGCGTGCAGTGGTAAGGAGTTAACTATGCAGAGCGTACTCAGTCAAAACGTAAGCCTGGCTCCAGCTTCAGTACGTGAAGTGTGGAAGCTGCTGGCGACCATCAGCGACCCGGAAATTCCGGTACTTACCATCACCGATCTTGGGATGGTGCGCTCGGTCACTCACGATGACAGCGGCTGGCAGATTGGCTTCACGCCGACCTATTCCGGCTGCCCGGCTACCGAATTTTTGCTGGCGGCTATCCGCGACACTATGGCTAGCCATGGCTATGCGCCGGTCAATATTACGCTCTGTCTCCATCCGGCCTGGACCACCGACTGGATGACCCCGGACGCACGCGAAAGGCTGCGTGTTTACGGTATCAGCCCGCCGGTGGCCCATAGCTGCCACGCCCATCTGACCGAGCAGGTAAGTTGCCCGCGCTGCGGCAGCCACGACACCGTGCTTATCAGCGAATTTGGTTCCACGGCCTGTAAAGCGCTCTATCGCTGCGCCAGCTGCCGCGAGCCATTCGATCACTTTAAATGTATTTGAGGTTGCCATGACGACGTTTCACGCCCTGAAAGTGGCAAGAATAGAGCCGGAGACCGCCGATGCGGTGGCGATCACCTTCGCTATCCCAGGCGCGCTCCAGGAAGCCTACCGGTTTCGTCCCGGTCAACACCTGACGTTAAAAGCCAGTATCGGTGGAGAAGAGCTGCGCCGCTGCTATTCCATTTGCCGCTCGTTAAAACCGGATGAGCTTAGCGTGGCGGTTAAAGCTATCGACGGCGGGCGCTTCTCGCGCTTTGCGGTCAGCGACCTGCGCGCCGGCATGGAGCTTGAGGTGATGGTGCCGCAGGGGTTGTTTGGCTATCAGCCGCAGGCCGAAACCACCGGGCGCTATCTGGCGCTGGCGGTCGGCTCTGGCATTACGCCGATGCTGGCGATTATCAGCGCCACGCTTGCCACCGAGCCCCATAGTGAATTCACCCTGGTTTACGGCAACCGCAGCAGCCAGAGCATGATGTTTCGCCAGGCACTGGCGGATCTTAAAGATAAATATCCTCAGCGTTTGCAGCTTATTTATCTGTTTAGCCAGGAAGCAATGGACAGCCCGCTATTCTCCGGGCGTCTTGACCGTGAGCACCTGACCGGTCTGAGCGCACAGCTGGTGGATTACACCACTTTCGACCGGGCGTTTATCTGCGGGCCGGAAGCCATGATGACCGACAGCAAGCAGGCGCTGTTGGCGCTGGGTATGCCGGAAGAACGCATCTTTATCGAACACTTTAATACGCCGGGTATCACTCCAGCGCGCCGTGAAACCGCCCGCCAGTCCACCGGTAAAACCGTGACCATTCGTCAGGATGGCCGCGAGCGCCAGATAACCATGGCGGCACACGATGACAGCATTCTGGATGCCGCGCTGCGCCAGGGGGCCGACCTCCCGTATGCCTGTAAAGGCGGGGTCTGCGCCACCTGTAAATGCAAAGTGGTGCGCGGTGAAGTTGATATGGGCATTAACTACAGCCTGGAGCCCGATCAGCTGGCGGCAGGCTATGTGCTGAGTTGCCAGGCGCTGCCGAAAGGCGACGATGTGGTTATCGACTTTGACGCCCAGGGGATGTGATGAGCCAGCTTATTCGTGAACAAACAGACCGGGTGCTGACCCTGACGCTTAACCGCCCTGAGGCCCGCAACGCGCTTAATAACGCGCTGCTGGACGAGCTGGCAACCGCGCTGGAGCAGGCCGCCGCCGATGAAAGCGTCGGTGCGGTCGTTATCAGCGGAAACACGCGTTTTTTCGCCGCCGGAGCCGATTTAAAAGAGATGGCAACCCGCGATTTAGCGGCCACCTTTACCGATCCGCGCCCGGCATTATGGGCGCGTCTCGAAGCGTTCCCCAAACCGCTGCTGGCGGCGGTGAACGGCTATGCGCTGGGCGCGGGCTGTGAGCTGGTACTGCTGTGCGACATCGTAGTGGCCGGAGATAACGCTCGCTTTGGCTTGCCGGAGATAACCCTGGGCCTGATGCCTGGGGCTGGCGGCACCCAGCGCCTTATCCGCAGCGTCGGCAAAGCGCTGGCATCGATGATGATCTTAAGCGGCGAGGCCATTGATGCACCGCAGGCGTTGCAGGCCGGGCTGGTGGCCCGCTGCTGCCCGCCGGAATTGACGCTGGAATATACCCAGAAACTGGCGGCCACCATTGCCGGGCACGCGCCGCTGGCACTGGCTGCGGCTAAACAGTCGCTTAAAAGCGCTCAGGAAGTGGGGCTGCGCCAGGGGCTGATTCAGGAGCGCCAGCTGTTCACGATTCTGGCCGGAACGGAAGACCGCAAAGAAGGCATCGCCGCCTTTCTCGATAAACGCGCACCACAATTTAAAGGCCATTAATCATGGAACCACTGATTCTTTGTGAGGTGGCGGATGGGGTAATGCGTTTAACGCTCAACCGTCCCGACCGTCTTAACAGTTTTAACGACGCCATGCATCGCGAACTCAAGGATTGCCTGACCCAGGCCGAACGCGACGACGCGGTGCGCTGCCTGCTGATTACCGGTGCCGGGCGTGGTTTTTGCGCCGGGCAGGATCTAAACGATCGCAACGTCGATCCGACTGCCGAAGCGCCGGATTTGGGCTATTCGGTAGAGACATTCTACAACCCGCTGGTAAAACGCCTGGCGCGGCTCCCTAAACCGGTGATTGCCGCGGTAAACGGTGTGGCCGCGGGAGCCGGAGCGACCCTGGCGCTGGGCTGCGATATTACCTTGGCCGCCCGTTCTGCCAGCTTTGTGATGGCGTTCAGCAAACTTGGCCTGGTGCCTGATTGCGGCGGTACCTGGTTCCTGCCGCGCCTGGCGGGAAGAGCCAGAGCGATGGGCCTGGCGCTGACCGGCGGAAAAATCAGCGCCGAACAGGCCTGCGACTGGGGGCTTATCTGGCAGGTTATCGACGACGAGCAGCTGGCCGATAGCGCAGCAGAACTGGCGCGCCACTTTGCCACTCAGCCCACATATGGCCTGGGGTTGATTAAGCAGGCGCTGCTGGCCTCGGAAAGCAATACCCTGGATGCCCAGCTGGAGCTGGAGCGTGATTATCAGCGCCTCGCCGGACGCAGCGCCGACTATCGCGAAGGCGTCGCGGCGTTTCTGGCTAAACGTCCGCCGCAGTTTAAGGGGAAATGATGATGACCATGAACTCCTCTACGCCGGTGGCGGTTATCGGTAGCGGCACCATGGGGGCGGGCATTGCTCAGGTGGCTGCCAGCGCCGGACATCCGGTGTGGCTCTACGACATTAATCCGCAGGCGCTGGACAAAGGCATTGCCGGTATTCGCAAACTCCTGGAAGGCAAAGTAGCTAAAGGGCGGATGGCGCAGTCAGAGTGCGACGCTATTCTCGGGCGTATCCGTCCGGCCACGTCGCTGGCGAACCTTGCGGACGCTGGTCTGGTTATCGAAGCGGCGGTAGAAAAATTAGAGATTAAACAGCAGCTGTTTCGCGAGCTGAGCGGCATTTGCTCACCGCAAACTCTGCTGACTACCAACACGTCATCTATCTCGATCACGGCCATTGGTGCCGGGCTGGATAACCCCCAGCGTATTGCCGGGCTGCACTTTTTTAACCCGGCTCCGGTGATGAAGCTGGTGGAGATTGTACGCGGGCTGGAAACCGACGACGCCACGGTGGCGACCCTGAACGCGCTGGTTCAGGCGTGGGGAAAAACGCCGGTGGTCTGCCACTCGACGCCGGGCTTTATCGTTAATCGCGTGGCGCGTGCCTACTACGCCGAGGCGTGGCGGGCGCTGGAAGAACAGGTTGCACCGCCGGAAGTTATTGACGCCGCGCTGCGTGATGCGGGGGGGTTCCCAATGGGGCCGCTGGCGCTGACCGACCTTATCGGCCAGGACGTGAACTTTGCCGTGACCTGTTCTGTATTTAACGCTTTCTGGCAGGAGCGTCGTTTCCTGCCGTCATTGTTACAACAGGAACTGGTGCTGGGGCAGCGGCTGGGTAAAAAGAGCGGCCGTGGCGTCTATAGCTGGCCGCTGGATCAGGGCGTGCTGCCGGTGGCTGCCGTGCAGCCGTCAGAGGCGGCGGCACAGGTGGTTCGCCGGGCCGGACACGGGCTGTGGCCCGCTAATTTCGCGGCACTGTGCGGCAATCTGCCAGAAAGTGACGCTGTCACAGACAGGCTATGGATTGAGCTGGATGACGTGCTGTTAATTGCCAGCGAAGGCGAAAGTGCCAGCGAACTAGCCAGTCATTATGGTCGTCCGGTAGTCGTGTTCGACCTGGCGCTGGATTACGGCCAGGCACCGCTGGTGGTGGTTGCCGCCGCCGGGAATAACACGCCGCAGCAGACCGCAAAAGCGCTGCACTTCTTCCAGCAACGCGATCGCCAGGTATTGGTCGTCAGCGATTATCCTGGGCTGCTGGTCGCACGCACCGTGGCGATGCTGGTTAACGAAGCGCTGGACGCCCTGCAAAAAGGGGTGGCCGGCGAGCAGGATATCGATACTGCAATGCGCCTTGGCGTTAACTATCCGCGCGGGCCGCTGGCCTGGGGCGCGGAGCTGGGCTGGCAGCGGATACTGACACTGCTGGAGAATTTACAACGTCATTACGGGGAAGAGCGCTATCGCCCTTGCTCCTTGCTGCGCCAGCGCGCGCTTTTGGAGAGTACCAATGAACAATGATCCCTGGCATAACGCCCGCCTGATGTTTGCCCGCGATAACTGCGCCCGCAGCCTCGGTATTGAAATTATCGAAATGGGTGAAGGGCGCGCGGTACTGACCATGACGGTAAGTGAAGAGATGCTCAACGGGCATCAGACCTGCCACGGTGGGCAGCTTTTTTCCCTGGCGGATACCGCATTTGCTTATGCCTGCAACAGCCAGGGGCTGGCGGCAGTGGCATCCGGCTGCAATATCGATTTTGTTCGCCCGGCGCAGGCCGGTGATCGGCTGACCGCCAGCGCCACCGTGCGCCATCAGGGCAAACTGACCGGTGTTTATGACATCGAAATTATTAATCAGCATGAGAAGACGGTGGCGCTGTTTCGTGGCCGCGCCCACCGCCTCGGCACCACGCTTTCAGGAGAGCGGTTATGAGTCAGGCGTTTATTTGTGATGGCGTGCGTACCCCAATCGGGCGCTACGGCGGTGGTTTATCTTCACTGCGCGCCGATGATTTAGCCGCGCTGCCGATTAAAGCGCTGATGGCGCGTTATCCGAACCTAGACTGGCGTCAGATTGACGACGTGCTGCTCGGCTGCGCCAACCAGGCCGGGGAAGATAACCGCAACGTGGCGCGTATGGCGACGCTGCTGGCCGGGCTGCCGCTGGAGGTTCCGGGCACCACCGTAAACCGACTGTGCGGTTCGGGGCTGGATGCACTGGGGCTGGCTGCGCGCACCATCCGTGCCGGAGATGCTCAGCTGATGCTGGCGGGCGGCGTGGAATCCATGTCGCGTGCGCCGTTTGTTATGGCGAAAGCCACCAGCGCGTTTTCCCGCAGCGCTGAAATATTTGATACCACTATCGGCTGGCGTTTTGTGAACCCGCTCATGGAGGAAATTTACGGGACTGATAGCATGCCCGAGACCGCCGAGAATGTGGCGGAATTGTTAAATATCAGCCGGGAAGATCAGGATGCTTATGCGCTGCAAAGCCAGCAGCGTACTGAGAAAGCCCGCCAGGCGGGCTATCTGGCGGAGCAGATAATCCCGGTGCAGATTGCCGGTAAAAAAGGCGTGGTGCACGAAATAAGCGAGGATGAACACCCGCGTGCCGATACCACCCTGGCCCAGCTTGCCGCCCTGCGCGCCCCGTTCAAAAAACAGGGCGGCGTGGTAACGGCAGGTAACGCCTCCGGCGTTAACGATGGTGCCTGTGCGCTGATCGTTGCCAGCGAGCAGGCCGCCGCCCGCCACGGTCTTACGCCGAAAACCCGGATTGTGGCGATGGCCACCGCAGGCATTGAGCCGCGCCTGATGGGCCTTGGCCCGGTACCGGCTACCCGCAAGGTGCTGGAGCTGGCGGGGCTTTCCATCAACGATATGGACGTTATTGAATTAAACGAAGCATTTGCTGCGCAGGCGCTGGGCGTGCTGCGACAGCTGGGGCTGCCTGACGATGCCCCACACGTTAACCCTAACGGTGGCGCCATCGCACTAGGCCATCCGCTGGGGATGAGCGGTGCCCGACTGGCGCTGGCCGCCAGCCACGAATTGCATCGTCGCCAGGGCCGTTACGCCCTGTGCACTATGTGTATCGGCGTGGGTCAGGGCATTGCCATGATTCTGGAGCGAGTGAGTTAATCAAACCTGCGAGTACCCTAATAATGATAACTGCATCTAAGCTGGAACCGATTGAGACCGCATCGCGCGACGAATTACAGGCGCTGCAAACCGAGCGCCTGAAATGGACGCTGCACCATGCCTATAACAATGTCCCGATGTACAAACGCAAGTTTGATAGCGCTGGCGTACATCCGAGTGATTTTAAAGAACTGAGCGATTTACGCCTTTTTCCCTGCACCACCAAGCAGGATCTGCGCGATAACTATCCGTTCGATACTTTTGCGGTGCCGATGGAGCAGGTGGTGCGAATTCACGCCTCCTCGGGCACTACCGGCAAGCCGACGGTGGTGGGTTACACCCAGAATGATATCGATAACTGGGCGAACATTGTGGCGCGCTCACTGCGCGCGGCGGGCGGCACTCCGCGCGATAAAGTACACGTTTCTTATGGCTACGGGCTGTTTACCGGCGGCCTCGGCGCCCACTACGGCGCAGAGCGCCTGGGAGCCACGGTTATTCCAATGTCCGGGGGGCAGACCGAGAAGCAGGCCCAGCTTATTCGCGATTTTAAGCCAGATATCATCATGATTACCCCGTCTTACTGCCTCAATCTTATTGAGGAGCTGGAGCGTCAGATGGGCGGCGATGCGCGCGGTTGCTCGCTACGGGTTGGCGTGTTTGGTGCCGAGCCGTGGACGCGCGCAATGCGTGACGAAATTGAACAGCGCTTAGGGATCCGCGCCCTGGATATCTACGGCCTGTCAGAAGTGATGGGGCCAGGCGTTGCCATGGAGTGCCTGGAAACCGCCGATGGCCCGACTATCTGGGAAGACCATTTCTATCCGGAAATCGTCAATCCGCAGGATGGTACGCCGCTCAATGACGGCGAGCACGGTGAACTGCTGTTCACTACGCTGACCAAAGAAGCGCTGCCGGTTATCCGTTATCGCACCCGTGATCTGACTCGTCTGCTGCCAGGCACCGCCCGCACCATGCGCCGGATGGACAGAATTACCGGCCGTTCGGATGATATGCTGATTATCCGTGGTGTGAATGTGTTCCCGTCTCAGGTTGAGGAAGAGATAGTCAAGCTTGAGCACCTCTCGCCGCACTACCAGCTAGAGGTACATCGCCGTGGCCATCTTGACACTCTGTCGGTCAAAGTTGAGCTGAAAGAGAGCAGTCTGTTCCTTAGCCATGACGAGCGTTGCAAGGTGTGCCACGAGTTGCGTCACCGCATTAAGTCGATGGTGGGGATCTCTACCGACGTGATGATTGTTAACTGTGGCGTTATTCCGCGCTCGGAAGGCAAAGCATCGCGGGTTTTTGACCTGCGCTCCGCAATTGAGTCCTGAAAATTATGGCCGGGGTGACCCGGCCATCTCCCGCCTGCCACCGGCTGGCCGGTTTGACGCCGCCGGTACACTATGATAACTAAATGAATTTAGTTCACTTTTACCGCACTGGCGGCCAGCTTTCTGTGCGCAGGATGGAGTAAGTAAATGAGTAAACTGGATGGATTTATTGACCAGGCGGTGGCCGCTGCGCCGGTGAGCGGAACGTCGCTCATTGCTTCGTTATATGGCGATGCGCTGGCCCATCGCGGTGCTGAAATCTGGCTGGGCAGCCTGGTCGCGTTATTGGCACCAATGGGGTTTGGCGAGCGTTTTGTCCGCACCGCGCTGTTCCGGCTCAGTAAGGACGGCTGGCTAGATGCGGAGCGGGTGGGGCGACGCAGCTATTACCGGCTGTCGGCGGCGGGTGTGAACCAGACCCGGCGCGCCGAAAGTAAAATTTACCGGGCCGGCCAGCCGGACTGGGACGGTAAATGGCTGCTGTTGTTATCGGAAGGGCTGGAAAAGCAAACTTTGCAACAGGTCAAAAAAGAGCTTATCTGGCAAGGTTTTGGCACTCTGACGCCCAGCCTGATGGCCTCTCCCTCTCAGAGCCTGGCCGAGGTGCAGCATTTTTTGCATGAGAGCGGAATTGCAGAAAACGTAATCTGTTTCGAAGCGCACTCGGCGCTGGAAATGTCGCAAACGGCGCTTAAGGCCAGAATTGAAGAGTGCTGGCATTTGAGTGAAAAAAATGGCCGCTACGCCGAATTTATCAACCTGTTCAGGCCATTGCTTCAGCTGCTGCGCGACGCCGCTCCCGAGGAGCTGACCCCGGAGCGCTGTTTCTCCATCCAGCTACTGCTTATTCATCTGTACCGGCGGGTGGTGCTGACCGATCCGCTACTGCCGGACGATCTGCTGCCTCCGCACTGGCTTGGGCAAAACGCCCGCCAGCTGTGCATCAATATCTATCAGCGCGTGGCGCCCGGCGCTCTGGCGTTTGTCAGCGCCGTTGGCGAAACCTCGGTAGGCGAGCTTCCTCAGCCGGGAGCCGGTTACTACCAGCGTTTTGGTGGCCTTGCGCGTAACGAATAAGGAATTTTGTATGCCTATTTATCAGATAGACGGATTAACCCCGGTTGTACCTCGCGATAGTTATGTCCATCCCACCGCCGTGCTGATTGGCGATGTGGTGTTGGGGCATAACGTGTGGGTAGGCCCTAACGCCACGCTGCGCGGCGATTTTGGACGGATTATCGTTAAAGATGGCGCCAACATTCAGGATAACTGCGTGATGCACGGCTTCCCGGAGCAGGACACGGTGGTGGATGTTGACGGCCATATTGGCCACGGCGCTATTTTGCATGGCTGCCATATTGGCCGTAATGCGCTGGTGGGAATGAATGCCGTGGTGATGGACGGCGCGCGCATCGGTGAGTCGTGCATTATCGGTGCGGCGGCGTTTGTGAAAGCCCAGGCAGAATTTCCGCCGCGCCAGCTTATTCTGGGCAGCCCGGCTAAAGCGGTGCGCGAACTGCGTGACGAAGAGATCCGTTGGAAAGAACAAGGCACCCGCGAGTATCAGGATTTAGTGCTGCGCTGCCAACAGAGCATGCACCAGGTTGAACCACTGCGTGAAGAAGAACCGGATCGCCCGCGTTTAACCTTTGATAATCTGACCACTAAGCCCTGAGCGGCTGCGGGCATCCTGAATTCGCAGGGATGCCCAAATGTGATGCCGCCGGGTTTGACGTTTTATCCTGTCTTTAGCCGTTAACCAATACCGTCCGTCCCTGACGATTTTCCAGCTCATGGAGCTGGAACTCACCGCGCTCGCCTATAAGTTCAGCCAGGCGGCGCGAGTGGCTGGTCAGCCAGATTTGTGTCTCCCTTGATGCTTCTACAACCAGATTTGCCAGCGCGGGCAGCATATCCGGATGCAGGCTGTTCTCTGGCTCGTTTAGCGCAATAAAGGAAGGCGGGCGCGGGCTGAGCAATGCCACCGTCAGGCAAAGAAAACGCAGCGTACCGTCCGACATCTCAGAGGCCAGCAGCGGGCGTCTCAATCCCTGGCGCTGCATCTTGACCTGAAAGCGCGAGCGTTCGTTCTCGCAGAAAAAATGGCATTCAGGGAAGGCGCTGGCAAGAATCTCTGTCATCAGCTCAACATTGCCTATTTCGACAATGGTTTGAAAAGCCGCAGCAAGATTAGTGCCGTCGCTGGCTAACACCGGTGAGCGGTAACCGTGCTGAGCCTGGCGCAGCGGCGAGTGACGCGATACCGAAAAATCGTGATAAAAGCGCCAGCCGCGCATAATTTCACGGACTTTCGACACTTCAGGATAAAGATGGGGATCGCTAAGCTGGCCGAATACCGACTCGTTGTCATAGACGGTGTCGGTATAGGTCTGGCGGTTGCCTTCTACATCCAGCAGGAAAACCGCCTGATTTTTGCGCTGTAACACTCGCGCGCTAGGCCGCCGGTGAAAGCCAGGTAGCCAGATATTCTCTTCTTTAAATTCGGCGTCGAGTGCGAATTGAGTGGGATAGGGCATGATGGGCGGAAAGCCCACCTGTAGCTGATATTCAAACTCCTGCGCCCGGCAGGAGAGGATCACCCGCTTCGGCGTATCGCGCTTGCTATCGCCCGACCACATGACGTTCTCAAGCCCACCGTCTTCGCCCAGCGCCTGGGCGCTCTGGCCATTGGCCGCCGCCGACAGAAGCTGAATGGCATGATAGACATTAGATTTGCCGCAACCGTTAGGGCCGGACACCACATTCAGTCGACCAAACTCCAGCTCGAGGTCGACAATTGAGCGATAGTTTTGAATATGAATGGCTTCAATCATTAGCAATACGCAGAGTTATTCGTTCCAGACCGGGGGATAAACGCCAGATGATTACTGGCGGCTATCATAACATGGCCTGCTCCTATACTCCCGCCAGCGCTAACACCGTCTGTCTTTACTGCTTCATAGCATTCGAGATAGCGATAACGTTATGGCGGAAGGCATCGGCATAGGTAGCCGCCGGGCCGCCGGATTTGCTCAGCGCTTCCGGATAGAGCTCACCGCCCGGCCTGGCACCGGTTGCTGAGGCTATCTGACGCACCAGGCGCGGGTCTGTCTGGTTCTCAATAAAATAGCTGTGAATATTGAGCTGACGGATCTGGGTTATCAGATTCATGACATCGCCGGCGCTGGCTTCGGCCTCGGTAGAAAAACCAACCGGCGCGAGAAAGCGCACGCCGTAGCGTTCGCCAAAATAACCGAAAGCATCGTGGCTGGTTAGCACCTCGCGTTTAGATTCGGGGATGGCGGCAAAGATGCCTTTGGCCCATGTATCAAGTTGCCCAAGCTCTGCTTCATAAGCCTTGCCGCGCGCCTCAAACCATGCGGCATTCTCTGGTGATGCGGTCGCCAGGGCGCGGGTAATATTGCGGGCATAAATGATACCATTCGCCGCGCTGTTCCAGGCGTGCGGGTCGGTTATCACGTGTCCGTCTTCGCGCATAGTGCGGCTGCTCACCCCTTCTGAAGCCAAAACCTGGGTACCGTGAAACCCCGAGGCCCGGATTAGCCGATTCATCCAGCCCTCCAGCCCCAGACCGCTGATAAAGACGACCCGACTATTTTTCAGCGTGACGCTATCGGCGGGGGATGGCTCGAAAGTGTGCGGGTCACCGTCCGGGCCAACCAGGGTGGTGACTTCGACCCGATCGCCGCCAATTTGCCGAACCATATCGCCAAGTACCGAGAAACTCGCCACGGCTTTAAGCGGCGCGGAATAGGCCATCTGGCCGCTTAGCGTCAGCGCAAAGAGCGCCAGAACTCCTGTTTTAATCAACTTCATGAATGACCTCATCGTCTCTTTTTGGGTTACGGGTGAGCTTTCCCCACAGGCCATTAACCAGTGTGGAAAAAAGAAAGAATCCGCAGGCAACTAATACAATGGCCGGCCCGGCGGGAAGCGACCATATCCATGAAATCAGCAGCCCTGTCAGCGAACATATAAGGCCGATAAGCGCAGCCAGCGGCAAAATTACGCCGAGCCGCTCAGACCAGCAGCGGGCGGCAATCGCAGGCAGCATCATCAGCCCGACAGTCATCAGCGTGCCGAGGATCTGAAAGCCTGCCACCAGGTTCATCACCAGCAGCGCCAGAAACAGGGCGTGAATAATTCCCGGAAGCCAGGGCCGGTTAACCCGCATAAAATCGGCATTGAAAGATTCGATAACCAGCGCCCGCAGCCCGATGCTTAAAACCACCAGGGTGGCGGTGGCGATCCCGCCGATAAACAGCAGTGCGGGTTTATCCACCGCCAGCAGCGAGCCAAACAACAGATGCAACAGATCGACGCCGGAACTGCGCAGCGAGATAAGCGTGACGCCGAGCGCCAGCGAGCCCAGATACAGTCCGGCGAAGCTGGAATCCTCACGCAACCCGGTTGCGCGGCTTATCCAGCCTGAGAGCAGAGCCACCAGTAAACCGGCAATAAAACCGCCGGTTCCCATGGCGACCAGCGACATCCCGGATAACAGATAACCGATGGCAACGCCGGGCAGCACCGCGTGCGACAGAGCATCGCCGATAAGGCTCATACGTCGCAGCATCAGCAATACGCCCAGCGGCGTCAGGCTAAGCGACAGCGCAAAGCAGGCCACCAGCGAGCGGCGCATAAAACCGAATTCTTCAAAGGCGCTTACCATCGTGATAGCCAGCGACATTATTCCACTCCTTCCAGGGGCGCGAAGGTGGCCTCGTCCCAATGATGCGCGCCGTGGCGCAGCGTCAGAATGCGATTGAAGTGTTTCATCACCATCCGCCGGTCATGCAGCACGACGATAAAGGTGGTGCCCGTCGCATTAAGGCTTTCGATGATCTCCATGACAACCCGGCGGCTCTCTTCATCGATGCCACGAAACGGCTCGTCCAGTAGCATCAGCGGCGCGTTTTGCACCAACAGTCGGGCAAAAAGCATGCGCTGAAACTGGCCGCCGGAAAGATGGCTTATGGGGGTATGGGATAACGCGCTGATTCCCGCACGCTCGAGCGCACTGGCAATTCGCGCGTGGGCTGCACGGGGCAGGCCGCGCATCAGACCGCGCTCAGGCCAGCAGCCCATAGCCACTACCTCATTAACGCTAAGCGGAAACCGGATATCCAGCTCGCTATGTTGAGGCATCCAGCCCAAAGTCTGGCGCGGCGGGCGTATCACCCGGCCAGATACCGGAGGCAGCAGTCCGGCAATAGTGCGTAGCAGGGTGGACTTGCCCGTACCATTAGCGCCCACGACCGCAGTCATACTACCGGGGCGGAAGGATCCGCTCAGCGGCGAGCCAAGCGGGCGCTTGTGATAACCGGTAACCAGGTTATTGAGCGCAATCATGGCAACGCTACCGCCCAGTGAATAGCGGCCCATAGTGCGCCTGTCAGGCTGGTAAGCAGAATAAAGCGGGCGCGGCCAGAACGGCCAAACCAGCGGTGAGTTACGTTATGTATAAGCGCCATCATAGTCCGCAAATGAAATGTTATAATATAACAATTATTGGCGTAAACTTCGGCTCAGGTATAGTTCAAAAATATTGCAAAATATGTCGTCTGGCGGGTTTCCCGCAGGCTAAGGCATGCTTTTAGAGCCACTAAAAGCGGTGTGCTGAGAAATTCAGGGTGAGACGCGCACCGGTTTAGTCGCGCGCTCTGAGGAGCAGAATGAAAGCGTGGCGTTCTCAGGCCGGAACTATCTCCGGCCATGGATTCAGTTGGCTTCCAGCGGTGGACCAAATCCGGATTCGGCGAAAATTTGCTGGGCTTCAACGCAGGTCATAAACCGGGCCAGCGGTGCGGCGGCCTCGTCCATCAGCGCCAGCTCGTAGCTTACCGCCGGGTTTACGCTGGCGGGCAGCGGATAAACCCGCAATGCCGGAAGATTACGCAGGCGCGGCGCATAGCTGGTATAGCCAATAAATAGATCGCAGAGGTCGTTGTCGATAAGCCAGCTGGCGGCGAGCGCCCCTGCCGGCAGACGGCTGATTCCCCGGCCACCGACCAGAGGCAGCGCCCGTTTGGCTATTGCCGGGCCGGTTTCAACCCACTGCTCGGCCAGGAGTTGTAACAGCGCGGCGGCATAATCTCCGCACGGGTCACAGCCGGGCGTAGACATTCCCAGGCGCAGCGCCGGGTTGCCGAGCAGCGTCTGCCAGTTATCGTCCGGATGTACCGCGCTGGCGCGCACCGTCAGGCACAAGCTATTGCTGGCGAATTTGGTCACAGATAAGGCCCGCCCAAGGCTTAGCAGGCGTTGCGGGTGTGCGCCGTTAGCGGAAAGCAGCAGTGAACACGGCTCTCCGGCTTCGATGCTATCGCACAGCAATCCGGCGGGGCCAAAATGGGGGGTAACAGGCTTACCGCCGCAACCGGCCCATACCTCCATCAACGCAGGCCAGACCCTTCTCAGGCTACCGGCGGCCATTACCGGCTTCATTTCTCACTCCGATATGGCTGGCGATAAAAATGCTGATACCAGTTATTTGCCAGCGACTGCATATCGACACCGTTAAATTTTTGCGGATAGAGTTTTTGCGCCATCCATAGTTCGCCCAGCCCCAGCGCTTCCGGCATTGGGTATCCCCAGGCTTTAGCATATTCAGGCATCAGATAGACCCGGCCATGACGAACCGCATCGATAGTCTGCCATTGCGGATCGTGCAGAATCGTTTGCACCACTTGAGGATAGCGATCCTGAACAAAAATGACCTGCGGATCCCAGGTAATAACCTGCTCCATCGAGACCTGTTTAAAGCCCTGAACGCTGGCCGCCGCCACATTGACAGCACCGGCGCGCCCCATCATCAGGCCGGTATACTTCCCCGAGCCGTAAGTGGTGAGATCCGGGTTGGCCATATAGGCCCGCACCCGTTGTTCTGGCGGAAGATTGCCCAGCTTTTTAGTCACTTCAGCGCGTCCGGCCAGGGCCGCATCGTTAAGCTGGCGGGCCTCTTGCGAACGGTTGACGATATTGCCTATCAGGGAGATGCCTTCGGTCATCCCCTGGGTGTAGGCTTTGTCTTCTTCATCCTGGTTCAGCTGCGGGTTCAGACGCGCGGCTTCATCTTCGCGGCCATGGCGTAACGAAATCGCGACTACCGGGATACCCAGACGGGTAATTGAGTCAATCATCTCCTGCGGCGCGTAGTTGGTGACAAACACCACCTGCGGACGCAGTGCCACCAGTTTTTCCAGCGAAACGTGGGTTAAATCACCCACCAGCGGTTTGTTATTAAGTTCCGGAACCAGCCTGGCGTAACTCTCTCCCAGCTGCTGTTTCCAGTTACTGAGAATACCCACCATTTTGTCGGTCGCATTCAGCTGCACCAGAATATTCAGGGTCTGATGCTGGAGCACGACCACCCGGTCAACCCGGTCAGGAATAGTAACCTGGCGGCCAATCTGGTCAGTAATGGTTCGTTCGGCGTGGGCGTGAAAAGCGGTAAACAGCAGGGCGGCAGCCATCCAGCCGGAGCGCGTAGTACAGCGCATTGATAGAGTCCTATGGTTTCGTTCTTATATTCGATATGCATTTAATTATATAGCGATAAAAAAGCGGGAACCAGATCCAGACTCTCAGTTTTAATGTGACGAAACCGGGCATTTTTGCCGGCAGGCGGTTACATTGAGGCTCAGAACTGGTGAGGAATCATCCGCACCGGGCTAACTCAGGAGGAGTGCAATATGAATAAACTCGTGCAGATCCATTTTAAAACCCCTGGACCATTCGGCGCACAAATGGCTATCCAGTATCGAGAACTGGCTGAGTCGATAAAAGAAGAGCCGGGATTCATCTGGAAGATCTGGACCGAGAACGCCGCCGAGGGAGAAGCGGGCGGTATTTATTACTTTGAAGATGAAGAGACCGCGCGAGCCTATGTCAAAATGCATACCGAACGTCTGAAAGGCTTCGGTATCGAAGATATTCACTGTTCCCTTTTCGATGTTAACGAACCGCTTACCGTGATTACCAACGGGCCGTTATAAGCAGTCACAGGGCTTTAGAGCATAAAAAAACCCGCAGCCAGCGGCTGCGGGTGGATGCGAGGCGGGGTAAATCAGGCGGCGATGATGCTGTCGATAGCGGCTTTAGCGTCATTCTGAGCTTTAGCAGCAACATCCGGGCCGTAGGCGACGCCTTCTTCCAGCACGAAGTTCACATCGGTAATGCCGATGAAACCCAAGATGGTTTGCATATAAGGGGTAACCAGGTCGGTTGGGCTGTCTTTATGGATGCCGCCGCGGCTGGAGATAACCACAGCGCGTTTGCCGGTCACCAGGCCTTCTGGCCCTTTTTCGGTGTAACGGAAAGTTACGCCAGCGCGGGCAATCAGGTCGAAGTAGGTTTTCAACTGAGTTGGGATGTTGAAGTTATACATCGGGGCGTTAAAGACGATAACGTCGTGTGCTTTGATTTCAGCAATCAGCTCATCAGACAGCGCCAGCGCTTCTTTCTGACGGGCAGAGAGCGGGGTGTCGCTTGGGCGCATTGCGCCGACCAGTTCGCCATCCAGTACTGGGATTGGATTAACCGCAAGGTCGCGCACCGTGATTTCATCGGAGCTGTTTTTTTCCAGCCATTGTTCAATGAAGTAGTCGGACAGCTGGTTAGACTGAGAGTAGTTAGCCAGGATGCTGGATTTTAAAACTAATACCTTGCTCATGGGTGGTTCCTTGTAATGTAAAAGCGGGCTTTATCCCGTTGATGGCAGACAGAGTAGTGACAAATTTACGGGATGAATAGCGTAATAAATCGAATCCTATGTTCGAATTTATTGAACAAGGCGGCTGTTGCCGGGTTGTGATAAGCTATCTCCCATAGCAATCATGGTTACCACACGCCGACAGGCGTTATAAAACAGACTCATGGAAAATCAAACTCTCTCCCCGGGCGCTCTGAAAAGCCGGTTAAAGCAACTGATGCTGAGCGACCAGCGCCGTTTTGCCCGCCGCATTCAGGGGGCGCAAAAAGTAAAAAATAGTGAATCACGGCTCGCCGTTCTGACTGCTCTGGCGCAGGAAATGGACCAGGCTGCGTCTAAAGTGGCGCTGCGCCTGGCGTCGCGCCCGGAAATCACCTATCCGGAAAACCTGCCGGTCAGCCAGAAAAAGCAGGATATTCTCGAGGCCATTCGCGATAACCAGGTGGTTATTGTGGCGGGTGAAACGGGTTCGGGTAAAACGACCCAGCTGCCTAAAATATGTCTCGAACTGGGGCGCGGTATTAATGGCTACATCGGCCATACTCAGCCTCGTCGTCTGGCGGCGCGCACCGTGGCTAACCGCATTGCCGAGGAGCTGAACAGCGAACCGGGCGGTACCGTCGGCTATAAAGTGCGTTTTAACGATAGCGTGGGCGATAACACCCTGGTCAAGCTGATGACTGACGGGATCCTGCTGGCGGAAATTCAGCAGGATCGGCTGTTAATGGGCTATGACACCATCATTATCGATGAAGCTCATGAGCGCAGTCTGAATATCGACTTCCTGCTGGGCTACCTTAAAGAACTGCTGCCGCGTCGTCCGGATCTTAAGGTGATCATCACTTCGGCGACCATCGATCCCGAGCGTTTTTCGCGTCATTTTGATAACGCGCCGGTGATTGAAGTCTCTGGCCGCACCTGGCCGGTGGAAGTACGCTACCGGCCTATCGTTGAAGGTGAAGACGATGGCGATCGCGATCAGCTGCAGGCTATTTTCGACGCGGTGGATGAACTGAGCCACGAAGCGCCGGGCGATATTCTTATCTTTATGAGCGGCGAGCGGGAAATTCGCGACACCGCCGACGGTCTGGTGAAGCGCGAGCTGCCGCATACCGAGATCCTGCCGCTTTATGCCCGCTTATCTAACAGCGAGCAGAACCGGGTGTTCCAGTCCCACAGCGGGCGGCGTATTGTGCTGGCGACCAACGTGGCGGAAACCTCGCTGACGGTGCCGGGCATCAAATATGTTATCGACCCTGGTACCGCGCGTATCAGCCGCTACAGCTATCGCACCAAAGTTCAGCGTCTGCCAATTGAGCCGGTTTCCCAGGCTTCCGCTAACCAGCGTAAAGGGCGCTGTGGACGCGTCTCCGAAGGCGTCTGCATCCGTCTTTACAGCGAGGACGACTTCCTGTCGCGCCCGGAGTTTACCGATCCGGAAATTCTGCGTACCAACCTGGCTTCGGTTATCTTGCAGATGACCTCTCTGGGATTGGGGGATATCGAAGCGTTTCCGTTTGTTGAAGCGCCGGATAAGCGCAATATTCAGGACGGGGTGCGGCTATTGCAGGAGCTGGGGGCGATTGCCGACAGCGAAGTCGCGCGCGGTTACACTCTGACCGCATCCGGCCGGCAGCTGGCTCAGCTGCCGGTTGACCCGCGTCTGGCGCGTATGGTGCTGGAGGCCCAGCGTCTGGGCTGTGTGCGCGAAGTGATGATTATCACCGCCGCGCTCTCGATTCAGGACCCTCGCGAACGCCCGCAGGATAAGCAGCAGGCTTCTGACGAAAAACATCGTCGCTTCCACGACAAAGAGTCCGACTTTTTAGCCTGGGTGAATTTGTGGAACTACCTGCAAGAACAGCAGAAAGCGCTGTCCAGTAACCAGTTCCGCCGCCTGTGCCGGAGCGATTACTTAAACTATCTGCGGGTACGCGAGTGGCAGGATATCTATACCCAGCTGCGCCAGGTTGTGAAAGAACTGCGGATCCCGATCAACAGCGAGCCGGGCGACTACCGCGGTATTCACTGCGCCTTGCTGAGCGGGCTGCTGTCTCATATCGGCCTTAAAGATAACGACAAGCAGGAATTTACCGGCGCACGTAACGCACGCTTCTCCATTTTCCCAGGTTCCGGTCTATTTAAGAAGCCGCCGAAGTGGGTCATGGTGGCAGAGCTTGTGGAGACTACTCGCCTGTGGGGGCGCGTGGCCGCCCGAATCGATCCGGAATGGGTTGAAGGGCTGGCCAGCCATCTGATTAAACACAGCTACAGCGAGCCGCACTGGTCACGCAGCCAGGGCGCGGTGATGGCTACCGAAAAAGTGACCCTGTTTGGCCTGCCGGTGGTGGCGGCCCGTCCGGTGAACTATACCCAAATCGATCCGGTGTTGTGCCGCGAGCTGTTTATCCGCCACGCGCTGGTAGAGGGCGACTGGCAGGCCCGGCATGCTTTCCTGCGCGCCAATCAGAAACTGCGCGAAGAAGTGGAAGACCTGGAAAACAAATCGCGGCGGCGCGATATCCTGGTAGACGACGATACGCTGTTTGCATTCTACGACCAGCGCATTGGGCATGAAGCGATTTCCGGGCGCCACTTTGACAGCTGGTGGAAAAAGGCCAGTAAGCAAGACCCGGAACTGCTCAATTTCGAAAAGAGCATGCTAATAAAAGAGGGCGCAGGCTCCATTAGTAAGCTCGATTACCCGAACTTCTGGCATCAGGGCAACCTGAAGCTGCGCCTGAGCTACCAGTTTGAGCCGGGCGCCGATGCCGATGGGGTGACGGTGCATATTCCTCTGCCGTTACTCAACCAGGTCAGCGAGAGCGGTTTTGAGTGGCAGGTTCCGGGTATGCGCCGTGAACTGGTGATTGCGCTCATCAAATCACTGCCAAAACCGCAGCGGCGCAATTTTGTTCCGGCGCCGAACTATGCCGAAGCTTTCCTCGGTCGGGCGACTCCACTGTCATTACCGCTGCTGGAGAGCCTGGGCCAGGAGCTGCGACGCATGACCGGTGTGACCGTTGATAGCGATGCCTGGCAATGGGAACAGGTGCCCGATCATCTGAAAATGACATTCCGGGTTATCGATGAAAACCGTAAAAAGCTGAATGAGGGTAAAGACCTCACTGCGCTGAAAGATGCTTTGAAAGGCAAAGTTCAGGAGACGCTCTCTGCGGTTGCCGATGACGGCATTGAGCAGAGCGGTCTGCATATCTGGAGCTTTGGCTCTCTGCCGGAACACTACGAGCAGAAACGCGGCGGCTACCAGATGAAAGCCTGGCCGGCGCTGGTTGATGAGCGCGATAGCGTGGCTATTCGTCTGTTCGATAATCCGCAGGAGCAACGCCATGCCATGTGGGCCGGGCTGCGGCGGATGCTGCTACTCAACGTGCCGTCGCCGATTAAGTATCTGCACGAAAAACTGCCGAACAAAGCCAAGCTGGGGCTTTACTTCAACCCTTACGGCAAGGTGCTGGATCTCATTGATGACTGCATTTCCTGCGGGGTGGATAAGCTTATCAGCCAGGCCGGAGGCCCCGTGTGGGATGAAGCCGGTTATCAGGCGCTTCATGAAAAGGTACGCGCAGAGCTGAACGACACCGTGGTGGAAATTGCGAAACGGGTTGAGCAAATCTTAGGCATGGTCTTTACCATCAACAAACGCCTGAAAGGGCGGATGGATATGACAATGGCTCTGGGACTAGCGGATGTAAAAGCGCAGCTGAGCGGCCTGGTTTACAAAGGCTTTGTGACCGGCAATGGCTTTAACCGCCTGGATGATACTTTGCGCTATTTGCAGGCTATCGATAAACGGCTGGAGAAAATGGCTATCGATCCGCACCGGGATCGCGCTCAAATGCTTAAAGTGGATCGGGTGCAGCAGGCGTGGCGCGAATGGCTTAACAAACTTCCGGCGGCCCGCCGCGAAGATGAAGATGTACAGGCCATTCGCTGGATGCTGGAGGAGCTGCGGGTGAGCTATTTTGCTCAGCAGCTGGGTACCCCTTATCCAGTCTCGGATAAGCGGGTACTTCAGGCGATGGAGCAGGCCGAAAGCTAAAATAACGGCATGGGGGCAGACGATGTTGCAGGGAATTAACCACCTTACTTTTGCGGTACGCGACGTGGGGCGCAGCATCGCCTTCTACCATCGGCTATTAGGCATGGAACTGCATGCCCGCTGGGCGCACGGTGCTTATTTAAGCTGCGGCGAGACCTGGATCTGTCTGAGTGAAGACAACGGGCCGCCACCGCCGGAAAATTACAGCCACTGCGCTTTTAGCATTAGCGCTGAGGCCTTTCCTTCGATGGTTGCCCGGCTGCAAGAAGCGCAGGTTAAAGTCTGGCGTGAAAATCGCAGTGAAGGTGCATCATTTTACTTCTGCTGTCCGGATGGACATCGGCTCGAGCTGCATGTGGGCGACCTGGCCTCTCGCCTGGCCGCCTGTCGCGACCGGCCATATCAGGATATGACGTTCTACAACTCCGCAGATAGTGAAAACAAGGAGCAATAGCGTGGAGGATCGACTGACTCTAAGCCACGAAATAGTCGCCGCAGCTAACGAACTGGGCGGCTGGCTGGCGCAAAATGACTATCCGCAGGGCGTGGCTGAAGATTTTGAGCTGGTGGTGCTGGCGGGTAACGCGGTTATCCCAACCATTGATGCCGCCCTGCGGCTAGCCTCTGAGCGCGGCCTGCCTCTGCTGGTTAGCGGCGGTATTGGCCATTCTACCGGCTGGCTATATCGGGCGGTGGCGGCGGATGCCCGCTATCAAGGCATTGAGTGCGAGGGGCGTAGCGAGGCCGATATTATTGGCGACATCGCTCGCCGCCACTGGCAAATAGATAGCGCCCGTCTGATTATCGAAAACCAGTCTACCAACTGTGGTGAAAACGCCGCGTTCACCCGTCGCACTCTGGAGGGGCTGAACTGGCTGCCCGCCCGTGCGCTACTGGTTCAGGACCCTACAATGCAACGCCGCAGTATTGCCACATTCCAGCGCGCCTGGCGCGGACAGGCCGATGCGCCGCTCTGGCTCAGCTATCCGGGCGTCACGCCGTATCTGGAAAATAGCGTTCATGGCGTGCAGTTTGCCGGGAATCACCAGGGGATGTGGCCGGTTGTGCGCTATCTGGCGCTGATTACTGGCGAGCTGCCGCGGCTGCGTAATGATGCGCAGGGTTATGGTCCGGCAGGGCGTGACTTTATGGAGCGGGTCGATATTCCGCCGCTGGTGGAGCAGGCGTGGCGTGAACTGATGGCGGCAGACGTATTGCAGGATATCGTTGCCGGAAGGCGTATTGCAGGCTGAGATCCCGGAGCGCGGGCTCCGGGATGTCGTATCATTACAGCGTGACGTATTTTTCCAGAACCCGCACCAACTGGGTGACGAATCCAGCTTCGTTATCGTACCAGGCAACGGTTTTAACCAGTTGAACATCTCCGGCATCGACAATTTCAGTCTGGGTGGCGTCAAATAGCGAACCAAATTCGGTATTAATGATATCCGAAGAAACAATCAAGTCCTCGGTATAGCCAAACGACGGATTATTAGCCGCTGCGGCCTTCATTGCACCGTTAACTTCATCAGCCGAAACTTTCTTATTCAGCACGCTGACCAGCTCGGTCACTGAGCCGGTAGGGGTTGGCACACGCTGAGCATGCCCTTTCAGCTTGCCGTTAAGCTCCGGCACCACGAGACCAATAGCCTTGGCGGCGCCAGTAGTATGCGGGATGATGTTTTCCGCCGCGGCCCTTGAAGCCCGCAGGTCTTTACCGCGCGGCCCGTCGACCAGCGACTGCGTACCGGTATAGGCGTGAATAGTCGTCATCGTCCCGGCTTTAACTCCGAAACTGTCGTTGAGCACTTTAGCCATTGGCGCCAGGCAGTTGGTGGTGCACGAGGCAACGGATAACAGCTTGTCACCGGCGTCCATCGTGTCGTCGTTGACGTTAAAAACCACGGTTTTCATATCGCCAGCAGGAGCCGAAATCAGCACTTTTTTGGCACCTGCATCCAGGTGAGCCTGGGATTTTTCGCTGGAGGTATAGAAGCCGGTACACTCTACCACCACATCCACGCTCAGCTTGCTCCATGGGATCTGTCGGGCATCTTTCTCGGCGTAGACGGCAATACTTTTACCGTTAATGATAAGCGCATTTTCGCTGTGCTCGACGCTGCCTGAAAACGGCCCGTAGGTGGTGTCATATTTGAACAGATAGGCCAGCACTTCAGGCGAGGTCAGATCGTTAATCGCCACTACTTCAAGGTTACTGTTGGTCGCCAGTAAACGCCGTAAAACCAGCCTGCCGATACGCCCAAAACCATTAATACCGATTTTCTTCATAACGGAATCTCCAATAAGGAACGGGAAAATTAGCGTCCCTAAGGGATAGACCAGTAGAGCGGGGCATGCAAGGACAGGTGGAAAGGCTGGTTACTGGAAATTACAACAACCTGCTGAATTAAAATTGCTTTACTTATAAACTACAAAAATATTACATCCAATTTCAGGGAACATCCTATGCGAAGTAAGTACACCGGGCTGCAGATAGGTTTGCACTGGCTGGTGCTGATTTTAGTGGTCATTGCCTGGCTCAGCATGGAGCTGCGCCATGATTTTCCTCGCTCCCAGCGGCCATTGATCCTGACTATTCACGCCAGCTGCGGCATTAGCGTCGGTGTGCTGATGGTGGCGCGGCTTATCTTACGGCTGCGCTATCCCGCACCGCCGGTCGTGCCTAAGCCGCCGGTGTGGTCAATCGGCCTGGCACATCTGGGCCATCTTGCTATCTGGCTTACCTTCCTGGCGCTACCGATTTTGGGGGTGTTAACCGTTTGGTTTAAAGGCAGCGGCTGGCACTTTTTCGGTATCTCCATGCCGGTAGCCGCGATCCCGGATGAAGATTTAGAGCACAGCGTAAAATCATGGCATGAGCTGCTGGCAAACTTTAGCTACTGGCTAATCGCTATTCACGCCGCCGCTGCGCTGCTGCACCACTACTGGTGGCGCGATAATACCCTGAAACGGATGATGCCGGGCGGCCGCTAACCGCCGCTATGGTTGGAATCAATACTGAATACGTTGCGACGAATGCTGCCTGCGGGCAGCATTTTTTTACGGCTGTGAATGTGGTGTAAAGCTCCGGGAAAAGAGGGCCTGCGTTAGGCTGGCCTCTCAGCCGTGCTAGCTAATGAGATTACTCAGGCCGTGAACGCCCATATAGATACCCACCAGGGCAATCAGCACGCTGGAAAAATAGGGCGCTTTTTTAGCGATGGCGTTGAAGCCTGTCCAGCGTTTGGCAACCTGACGTACGCTGATAGCGGCACCTACCCCAACTGTAACCAGCGTCAGCGCCAGGCCGATGCTGAAACAGACCACCAGCGTTGCACCCACCGCCAGCGCTTTAAGCTGAATACAAATCAGCAATACGGTAATGGCCGCCGGACAAGGGATCAGTCCACCGGTTAGACCGAACAGCAGGATCTGCCAGTTGGTTACTTCTTTATTGCTAAATCGGCGCTTGATGTCGCTGGCGTGGGCCAGGGCATGGGCATCCTGATACTCTTTCGAATTAACATCCATCCCCGCAAGATCCCCGTGATTATGGTCATGGTGATGTTCATGCTCCGAGAACGTGAGCTCAAAATCGTGAACGTGCCCGCGATGCCCTAGCGACAGGCAAACATGAAAATCATGGGGTTCAGGGATCGGTTTTTTTGATTCCAGATAATCGCCACAGTCCATAAAATCAAAAACCTGGGCGAACTTTACCGACTCCCGGCGGGTCGCTAACGTCACATCCTGTGCCTGCCATTTTCTGCCGTTGAGTGTACTTAATCGCCAGTGGGGCGGCTGGTTCTGTTCAAAGATAGACAGCTCAACACTGCCGTGCCCGGTATCAATGATTTTCACATTATCATCATGCGAGTGTTCGCTATTCTGCATCTCCTGTAACCAGTTTCTTTCCCCAGACCAGGTGCGCCAGAACATCCAGAATGCCGTTCCCAGAATAACGATGGTTGAAACCACTTGCAGCCACGGTTCTGCGGACTCCGCCGTAAAGCGGTTGCTGATATACATCCCGCCGAAAGCGATTAGCCACACGATGGCCGTGTGGGAAAGGGTGGCCGCCATTCCCAGCATGGCGGCCTGCCTGACCGTCCCTTTTATCGCGATGATAAACGCTGCCATCATCGTTTTTGAGTGGCCTGGTTCAAGCCCGTGAAGCGCGCCGAGCAGAATGGCGCTGGGAATGAAAAACCACGCATTGCCTTGCTGTAGAAGAGTCGTAAATTCGTTCATGAGAATAATTCTTAGTTATTAAAGACGGGCGCAATTCTACTCCCCCCCAGTATTAGATACTACCCCCCAGTAGATTGGGGGTGCTATAGTTCACAAAGATTTTGTCTCAGCCGGATCCCGATATGTCGCATACCGTACGTGATAAACAAAAGCTTAAAGCCCGCACCAATAAGATTCAGGGGCAGGTTGTCGCCTTAAAAAAAATGTTGGATGAGCCGCACGAGTGCTCAGCGGTGCTGCAACAGATTGCTGCGATACGAGGTGCTGTGAATGGTTTAATGCGTGAGGTGATAAAAGGGCATCTGACCGAGCATATTGTCCATCAGGGTGAAGAGATCAAACGCGAAGAAGATCTCGAGGTGGTGCTGAAGGTGCTGGATTCTTACATTAAATAATTTCGGGTGGCCCCTTAATCGCATCGCCATGGAAATATAAATGTGAGCGGTGTTGATGTGGCCACCTCGTATTGAAATTGATGTTACTCAATAAGTTTTAACGGTTTGGGATATCACGTGATAGACAAATCATTCGCGCATGGCTGTTATTTCTCTACCCGTTTATTCGCTTGTTGAATATTCGCCGCTCTCGTCAACTCCCTGATGACCAGGCCCCGAGATCGACAAGGAGCCTGATGGTTAGATTAATTACACATCTGTTGATCGCGCCACCTGCTCGCAAGACTCCAGAGCCAGAAGCCGCGCTTTAAGCGCTTTATGAATATTGAAAAAGGCGGTACTGCCCAGCGGTAAGCGCAGCGGCGGGTGCTTTTCATCGGCGCAGGCAATAATCGCATCCACGGTTTTGGCCACATCTCCGGTAATTTTAAACTCACCCGAAGCTAAGGCGTTACGCATCCTGCCCGATGCCGTATCCCGATAACAGGGCAGCGCTTCAGCCTGGTCGAGACCAGTAGCAAAGCCGGTTTCTGTCGGCCCCGGCTCGGCGATAATAAAGTCGATACCAAACTCGCTGACTTCCTGTGATACGGATTCAATAAACCCTTCGATACCCCATTTAGTAGCGTGATACAGGCTGAAATTTGGGTAAGCAATCTGCCCACCTTCGGACGACACCTGCACAATCCGCCCGCCGCCCTGAGCGCGCAGTAAAGGGATTACGGCGCGAATTAATTGAATGGAGCCTGTCAGGTTAGTAGCCAGCTGACGCTCTATTTGCGCGTCATCCAGTTCCTCTGCCGCGCCAAATAAACCGTACCCGGCATTGCTGACCACCACCTCAACTTTACCGGCCCATGCGAAGGCTTCCGCCACCGCCTTGCGCAGGCTGGCGCTTTTTGTCAGTTCCAGAGGAAGTAAAAGGAGCTGGTTGCTGTACCGGGTTTGCAGTGAGCTAAGCTTATCTACCTGACGCAGCGTGGCAACAACGCGGTCACCCCGCGCCAGTAATTTTTCCGTCATCAAACGGCCCAGGCCTGAAGATGTGCCGGTGATAAACCAGGTTCTGTTCATAAACGCCTCCTGTCAGTGAAGATAAAACCAGCTTAAGACACGTTTACTGTTAGATTAATAACCCATGGATTGCATGAATTAATGAAGAAATGCCATCAATGAAAAGACCTTCGTGGAGTGAGCTACAGATATTTATCACCCTGGCCGAGCAGAGCAACTTTCGGCGGGCCGCTGAACTGCTGGGCATGAAGCCTTCCACCCTGAGCCATGCCCTGAAAGCGCTGGAGGCACAGCTCCAGGTCACTTTGTTTAATCGCACTACCCGCAGCGTAGCGCTAACCGAGGCGGGAAGGGCGTTTTATGCCCGGGTATTGCCTTTACAGCAGGAGATGGATGATACGCTCGGCAGTATCACGGCGATGGGGAAAATGCAGGGCGGCACGCTGCGCATTAATGGGAGCGATGCCGCTCTCAAGCTGCTTTGTGAAAATGTGGTTTACGCTTTTATGGAACAATTCCCGGGCATTGAGCTGGATATGGTCGTAGATAACGCATTCAGCGATATCGTCAGCGATGGCTTTGATGCCGGGATACGCCTGTATGAGGATATCCCTCAGGATATGGTTGCCATAAGAGTCAGCGGTAAAATTCAATTTCTCACCGTCGCATCACCCGAATATCTGCGTCAGGCTCCTGTGCTATCTACGCCTGGGGATCTGCTGCATCACCGCTGCATCCGTCAGCGCCTCCCCGGCGGCAGGCGCTATGCGTGGGAGTTTGCCCGAGGTAGCGAAGCACTGTCTCTGGACGTCCCCGGTCAGCTGACGCTTAACAGCAGCACCTTAATGGCAGAAGCCGCCAGCCGCCATCAGGGAGTGGCGTATATACCTGAACTGTATGCTAAACCCTGGCTGGCCAGTGGCCAGCTACGACACGTTTTGCCGGAATGGAACATCGAATCTCAAGGGCTATTTCTCTACTTTCCCCATCATCGGCATATATCCCACGCGATGAACCTCTTACTGCAAAATATTCGCGCGTTGCGTATAGGCTTTGATTAGTCGTGGTGTAGAAAAAGATGATGGCCGATCGGACCGTTTTTTATGCAAAAAATCTGCTAACAGATGCCTGATATGGTCGCTACTCTGGTGATACGGTATCGCTGCCAGGATCTATACTGGACGACTCACCGGCCCGAAACGCTCTGGGCGTATAGCCGCTCCACTTTTTGAATGCCTTACTAAACGCTACGTCAGATTCATATCCGGACTCTGCGGCTAACTGAGTTAACCGAATTTGCGAGTGCCGCAACCTATCCGCAGCCAGGTACATACGCCACTCTGTCAGGTAACTCATTGGTGTCTGGCCTATTAGGGTTTTAAATCGTTCGGCAAAGCGTGAACGAGACATTCCTATCGTCTGACTGAGCAGCACAAGATTCCATGGGTGGGCAGGGTTTTGGTGTATCAGAGCAAGAGATTTCGCAATTTGGGGGTCATTCAGGCCGTTAAGCCACCCCGGTGTGAAGTTATGGTGCTGTGAAAGATAATGACGGATTGCCTGAACAAATAATATGTCTGCCATACGCACGGCAATAGTGCTCATCCCCGGCTGTTCTGAATCAAGTTCGCTGCTCAGTAGCGCCAGTGAGGAGGGCAGCCAGGGATTCCTTTCCCCCCTAAGATGGAGGTAATCCGGAAGCGTAGTCACCAGAGGGTTACGCAGGGATTCACCAAAATTAAAAATTCCGGTCACTAGCTTTGTTTGCCGCTCTCCCGGTAATCCCACCGTTATGCGGCTTACCTGAAAATGTGAATTCTCTCCCGAAGTGATATATCCATTGCTCGCCAGCAATTGGGTGAACGCTACTGTGCGTGCATTCGGCTCGCTCAATAAATCGTGCTGGTGTCCGGCGGGAATCATGACCATATCGCCTTCATTAAGATGAATAAGCCGTTGTTGTCCGGGTAAACGCAGCCAGGCATCGCCCGATAGCAACAGATGAAAGGGCGCCCCCTGAGGATGCCGGGCTTTGGTTATCCCCCAATGACCATTGAGCGTTAGTTGGCTGAAAATAGAGCTTTGTAGCTTTAGATGTTCCAGCAGGTAGTCAAGCGTACTCATGTTCATTACTCCTGGACGATATGTCTGATATTTTGGATTTTTAGCGATAAATAATCCAGGCCTTCTTTCTATAATCTGTCCCGCAGCATCGCATGGCTAATAACCATTCACTGAAAAACAGAGCGAGACATAACATGATGAAATTAAGCGGGAATACCATTTTGATAACCGGCGGCGGTAGCGGTATTGGACGTGGGCTGGCAGAGGCGCTTTTTCGCGCGGATAATCAAGTGATTATTGCCGGACGACGCGAGTCGGTATTAAAGCAGGTATGCGATGCGAATCCTGGCATGCAGTATCAGGTTATGGATCTCAGCAATACCGACAGCCTGGAAGATGTAGCTCAGCGCCTGCTTAATCATTTCCCTGAGATTAATATATTGATTAACAATGCGGGTGTGCAGTTTGCTGAGGATCTAACCCATCCGGAACCCGTAACCATGCAGACTTCAATCGCCACCAATCTTACCGGGCCTATGATACTGACCGGCGCATTGTTACCCCATTTACTCACCCAGCCAAAAAGTGCCGTTATCAATGTGACTTCCGATCTGGCATTTATGCCTTACGCTCGAGTACCGTCTTACTGCGCAGCAAAGGCCGGGTTTCACTCCTGGACTGAATCTCTGCGCTTTCAGTTGCGTGATACCGGGATTCGCATTGTTGAGATTACGCCGCCGATGGTGCAAACCGATTTACACGGAAATAAAGACAGTGAGATGGCGATGCCGCTGGAAGCGTTCATCGATGAGGTTATGACTCTGCTCCAGTCTGACAGCGCGTTAAAAGAAGTGAATGTCGAGCGGAGTAAACTCTTTCGTTTTGCTGAACGAAATGGGAAATACGATGAGGTTTTTCTGGCACTCAACACCCGGCACTAACACTCGCTACTGACAACGCATTCCGCACAGCTGTATTGCGTGGTGTTGTTTGCCTCTGCCAGATTTACAGAGTGTGTATTGCGTCTGACAACAGGGTTAATCAGACTGATGTCATTACCAATGCAATCGCGGAGTAAGCTCCCGATTGCATTTTTTCACTTGTTTTGCCCCACTGTGGTCGAAGCAGAATACGCAGCCCCATACCAATATTTTTTTTAAGCCCGCCAGGTGACGTTGTTCTCCCATATTAGATAAACAGTTGGGAATAGCGTCAGGCTTTGTGAGAGGCTAGGGACAAACGGCTTCATTGCTCATATTTTGTAAGTCCGCGTAGTTATTTGATACTAAACGATGATGCATATTTTGCGGGGGTAGTACCAAATGCCTGTTTGAACATAGTAATAAAGCTGGTTACGGACTCATATCCAAGATCACCTGCAACCTGCTGGACATTATAGCCTTCAGTTAGACGCTTAAGCGCCACCATCAGATGCAGCTGCCGGCGCCATTTTCCGAAAGACATTCCTGTTTGTTCAAACAAATGACGTCCCAGTGTGCGCTCGCTCATTCCCACAATAGCAGACCATTGCTTGAGCGTTTTTCTATCGCCAGGGTTTGAAATCAGCGCCTCTGCCATACGTCGCAATCTCGGAGCCGATGGCATCGGGAAGTGGGTGTTGACTAAGGGCATGGCATTTAACTCATCGAGGAGTAAATGGCTGAGGAGAGTTTTGCCAGATGCACTGCGATTAGTTCGTCCACAGCATAACTCAATAATCATTTCGCGTAGCATAGCGCTAATACTGAACGTACAGCAGGTTTCTGGAAGCGAGTCGACTGATGCGTCAATAAAAAGAAAATAGCCCTGTGCATTAGCTGAAGCACGGCTTTCGTGAGAGAGACCGGCAGGAACCCAGAGTGCGCAGTGAGGCGGCACTATCCAATGGTTACCGGCAACTTCGCATGCCACGTTACCTTGTAAAGACAGGACTAGCTGCCCATGCATATGGTGGTGTGCCCCCGGTTTTGACAGGCTTTCGGTCAGCGCTGTAAAGCCTCTTGCGCTAACAATGCCTGAGGGAAGGGCATTTAGATGGGTTATATTCTCGATCATTTTGACGTTTTTTGAAGATAATGTGACTTAAATTATAAATTACGCCATAAAAAATACCGATAAAATCTTCTTCCGGCATGAGATGGCAATCTCGCTATCACATCTTTGAAATTTCCGGAGGAAAGTATGAATAGTCGCGCAGTTACGGCACGTATGGTGAGTTCTGATGAGGGGCATCATGTCATACACCCCACCGGGGCAAGCATGAGCATTAAGGTGTTTGCAAATGAAACCGGCGGTATCTATTCGCTTATGGAAACGGTCCTCCCTCCCGGGGGCATTGTGCCGAGACATATCCATAAAGGGGAGGATGAAAATAACTTTATTCTTGAAGGAGAACTCACCATGCATATTGGTGAGAGCGTTTACCTGGCGGAGCCGGGTAGCTATGTCGTCGCACCACGAGGCGTTGAGCAGTATTTTAAGAATCATGGGGATACCGACTGCCGTTTTCTTACCTCTTTTACGCCAGGCGGTGCTGAAGGCTTCTTCAAGGAGGCGGGAGAGTTGATTCATCGCTCAGCGCCCGGGAAGCCTGACCCGGAACTGATGGTACAGCTTCAACAAAAATATGGGTTGCGCTATTTATAAACCCGGATGAGTCCACTTCTGATTTTATTCATGGACAGTTCTGGCCCTCACGTTAGTTGTGGCTTTGAGGGCCAGGATTGATATCATCAGACGCTCTATATCGTAGGACTCATTGACTACGTAAAGTGTCATAACGTGACAGCTTAATGTCTGCTTTTCGCTCCGCGTGGACGTTTAACTTACGAGCTTATTCGCGCTGCACTTGATGCAGGTGTCAGCATTTTATGTAAAGGGAAATGTTACACTACATAAATTGCATTTCAAATGACTGCTATATAATCCGGCTTTGCCTATGATTCTCGTACTGAAAATATAGAGGTGTTGATAGCTATTTAGTGCATGCTGTATCTAAACCCTTTAATGTAGGATTATCTATCTATTCAGCTTGTTCCAATTCCCCCCGTTGTGCTCAAGGCCCCTTTAGTCATCCATAGCCTGTGGCTAAAATAGTTTTCTACTAAATACAACCCACGTAAGCCAGGTATTCAAAGAACATAAATGGGGTGTGGCTCGCAATATCATGAATCTCGCCGTAAGCCGCACAGCGTCTACCCTGATAGCTCTTGAATTATCACCGCCATTTCTCTTGATATATTTATTATTACTTCGTTTCAGTTATTAATAATAAAAAAGACAAAGCCGGAGGAAGAGCAGGGAATAACGCATCCATAATATTACTTATTTATAAAAATAAAATAACATACTGTAAAAACGAGCTATTTTTATTTTTCGTAGACGAAAATTTACATATCATGATATAATACGGCAGAAAAAACCTGTAGGTTATCAACCTGTCAGTAATGTAAATAAATTTTTGGGGAGACGATTCCAGTGGGACGTAAATGGGCCAATATTGTTGCTAAAAAAACGGCTAAAGACGGTGCAACGTCTAATATATATGCAAAATTCGGCAAAGAAATTTATGCCATTGCTAAGCAAGGTGAGCCAGATCCAGAACTAAACACGTCTCTAAAATTCGTTATTGAGCGTGCAAAACAGGCGCAAGTTCCAAAGCACGTTATTGATAAAGCCATTGATAAAGCTAAAGGCGGCGGTGATGAAACCTTCGCACCTGGGCGTTACGAAGGCTTTGGCCCAAATGGTTCCATGGTTATTGCTGAAACGTTGACCTCCAATGTTAACCGTACGATTGCTAACGTTCGCGACATTTTCAAGAAAAAAGGCGGAAATATTGGTGCAGCGGGTTCGGTAAGCTATCTCTTTGATAACACAGGTGTTATTGTGTTTAAAGGGACAGATCCTGACCAGGTTTTTGAAACTTTGCTTAATGCTGAAGTTGATGTTCGTGATGTCACTGAAGACGAAGGCAATATCGTTGTTTATACAGAGTTTGCCGATTTCCATAAAGGAATTGCAGCGCTAAAAGCCGCCGGAATTACTGAATTCTTAACCACAGAATTAGAAATGATTGCCCAGGCAGAAATTGAGCTTGCACCAGAAGATTTAGAAATCTTTGCGGGACTTATTGACGCCCTTGAAGATGATGATGATGTTCAAAAAGTATATCACAACGTTTCAAACCTCTAAGTGTAAATAAAAAATCTGTCATTACGGCAGATTTTTTAATTTGTAGCTTTGTTATTGAAGAGTTTGATTGGCCAGATAAATCGTAATAAAGCCGTGAGGCGGTTATCTGGTCAAAATCAAAGTGCGTACAGCGTAGTTCTGTTTCAGGCAGAACTACGCTGTTGCAATATTAAATCGTTAGTGCCGTCTTATTTGAAATAATAAAATGGATAAGAATAATCCAAATAAGCCCGGACAATCTGCAAAAATAAATACCACGAGCTCTAATTTCAACTTCAGCTAACACATCTCAACCTGACAAAATCTGTAAGACGAAAAGTGGGCGTGAAGTAAAGTCTGTCATCTAGTTCTTAACGCCGATGATACGTTCGCTATCTCTTAGCCCATGAAGCCTAATATTACCAGAGCTGCAACAGCAGCCTGGTGTCAAAAATACGTTAGTCTATCTCGAGCCGAAAGCGAGTTTGGCCGCGAACCACAAAAATAAGCTACCGGTTGCTCTATCCATGGTCCCGATCGCGCTTTTGTTCTTCAAGAAACCCGACGCAAAATGAGCTGATAAAATAAGTATGGCTGACCACATCGTCCCGATTGTTACATGGATGCCGACAAGGATAAAAGTCCATATTACAGGGGAGTGCCCGGCAGGTATGAATTGCGGCAAAAAAGAGATATAGAAAATGCCCATTTTGGGATTAAGTAGGTTCCCGAGCATTCCTCTGATAAACCAGTTTCCCTTAACAGCAACATCTCCATCGACATGACTGAAAGAAGATCGGGGATGTATCAGCATTTGTAACCCAAGCCAGCTGAGATAGGCGGCACCACAAATTTTCAGCACTGTGTAAGCCAGCTCTGAAACTGCCAGTAGCGCGCCGAGTCCCAACGCGACCAGTGTCCCCCATATGAAGCAGCCAGCATCAATGCCAAGCGCAGCCTGAAAAGCTCTTTTACCGCCTTCAGCGCAGGCAGTTCGAAGAATAAGAGCCGTATCAAGGCCCGGAGTGAGGGTGAGCAGTAGTGCTGCGAAGGAGAAAGCGAGAAGTGAATCGGTCACGGACATTTTCTTTACCCGAAAGAGCGGAGTCTACTCACTTACTTCGAGCCAATCAATTCATTGCGAAAATTTTGTTAAACAATTGAAATGAGTTTGCCGCTAGATATCAAGTGGTGGGACGTATTATTGATTTTTAGGTATTGGGTCGCTTCTCGAGCATAGCAGGTTTGTCAGTCCATCTGGCTGAGGGTTTAGTGCCAGAAACGGACCTTTTAACATCTATATGCATTAATCTTTATGGAGTAGTTTAGTGCCGCTATCAAAGCCCGGAAGCCGGGCTTTGTTATTTACTTACCAATTATGGCATTGGCTTGTTTTTTAGTTTATTCATTGCATTCAGGAAGTTTTGAACCATCAATTCAGAGTAGAGCTCATTGTACATGGCCGCCTTTCTCTCATTAGCGCGGTCCCTGCAGTCATTCTCTGGGTTATATTTTTTATTGCTTGAATTATAAGAAAACTCTTGTGACCAAGTGTTTGTATATGAATCATGCCATTGATAGTGGGTGGTAACTACAACATCATGACCACAGGCATGCCCTTTTTTAAATGTTTTAACTGAAATAAAGTTGCGTCGTGAGTTGCATACGTCATTTGCCACCCGTGTAACGTGGTTTATAGCATCGTTAGCAGTAGCCTGTATTGTCTGGAGGTAAGCAGACTTATCTACTGAGGGAACATTGGGATCTATATTTGCTAGCTCCTGAGTTAATAATATATATTCATAGATACAGGCCATGTATCCAGATAATCCCAGTCGTTCATAACGATTGTGAGATAAAATCCCAATATGTTCGTAAAGGTTATTATGATGTGGTTTTAATGTGGAAAAAAGAACTTCTTTTTTATAGAGGCCGCTATTACGCATTGGGTTGTATTCGTTTCTTACAAAAACAATTACGCCATTTAGCTTTCCATCTACAAGATCTATTTCATTTTTTGACAATTCATCTTTAATGACTCCACTTATTTTTTTATAAAGCTCATCAAAATGATTTGTTTTTGAACCGAATATTTTATCGAAAATGGATGAGCCTACAGAACCCATGAAACCTTCCACTACGGCCATGCCTAGACTGGATAATAGGCTAATACCTATTTTATCTATTTCATTTTTATCTGTAGCTCCGGGAACATTAATATTGACAATTTCATTAGCCCAGAATGTATCATCAAAAATAAAATAGGTCGTAGCCTGATCTGTTTTTCGCCATATCGCCGGTGTGCCAGGAATTAAATTGGCGTAAGAGGTTTTAAGATAGGTGTAACCATGGCCAATGACTTTTTCTGTCGCTAAAGGTGGAAAATCCTGATTAATGGTTTCCATGCCGCATTTTGCGCGAACATGTAGCAATCTAGCTGCAGACTGACTCAATGAGGCCTCGATAGCGTCGCAGTGTGTCTGATCCCAAAAATAAGTTGAAATCTTTTTAGTTTGGTCCTGGCTATTGCTTTCCGGGAGGATATTTAACTCATGATTTGGTAAAAGCATTGATAAATAACTCGTTACATCCAGATGTGATGAATTATCTAATTCCGTAATGATACGCATATAAATCTCCATTTATCTATGTGGTAAGCATTTGTAATATTAGAAATGAGTTAATTCATATAAATTTATTGAATTATATGTAATGTTAAGTTGTCTTTCTTTATGTTTAATATCTTACTATTGCAAATTTATAAGGTGATTATGTTTTGCTTGTGGTGCTGGAATGGTTGCTGATAATAGTGAAGAATCATACATAATAGGGGGTAATTGCAAACAACATGGACATATATGAGGTGATTTATCTAAAAATGGTTTCGATTTGACAAAATATTGTGGCAGCAGGTGATTAATAGAGGTGTTAATCTGCGTCAAGAAGTTGAATGCATAGTAAGTTTAGCTTTAATATTTCGTTCATCGCCGACCTTCTGTTTCTGATGGCTCTCAGCTAAATGCCATGTGCGAATGCTGCTAACATAAAGATGTATTAAGCAACGGTGAATAGGTTGATTCTTACATCCTCGCATACTTACAGTCTAACCGCGGGATAGCCATCCCGCGATTACATTATTTTATTCTAATTAATACTAAGTTTGATTTTTTGGTCAAAATTAACGTGTTAACCCGCGTTCAATATAGCTGGCGAATAATTGATTTAACTTGCCGGGACGGGCGATGCTCAGTATTAACTGAATGGCGGGAACGCTGGGCGCGCCATCCTCAGGGGTTAATATATAGAGATCATCGGTCAGGGCACTTTTAGGCAGCAGGCCAATTCCCAGTCCGGACATTGCTGCATTGCGGATATTATTAAAAGAACCGCTGACATAAGAAAAATAATAGCGCCGGCTGGCGTTCTCCAGAGCTGCGACGGCGCAGCGGCGAATTACGCAACCATCGGGGAAGGTGACGAGCGGAACCTCATCGAGTTCATTAAAATTCATCGTTCCGGAGCTTACCCAGTGCAGCGTTTCTACCCGCAGCAATCTGTCGCTCTCTGACGTTAATGGTTGCCCGGCCATTCCTTTAGTGATGACCACATCTATTTCCCGCTGAGCGGCAAGAGTAGAGAGCACTACCGATGAGGCCGCGGTAATTTTTACCTTCAGACCGGGATTTTCTTCAAGGCACAGCGAAATAATCCGGTTGAGGTTACCTATCTCGAAGTCGTCAGGCACTCCGAGAGCGATTTGGCCTTTCATATTCTTTTTGCTCAAAGAACCCAGAGCCCGGTTAGTGCGCGCCAGGATATCCCGGGCCGCAGGAAGCAGCTGCCGGCCTTCGTCTGTTAATCCCAGAATATGCCCTTGCTTACGTTCGATGAGGCGACAGCCAACATCGTCTTCCAGACGCCGCAGCCCGGCGCTAAGGGTAGACTGCGTGCGCCCAAGCTCCTCACCTGCGCTGCCAAAACTTCTGTGCTCGGCAATAAAGACGAACGCCCGCAGCTGTTCTAGCGTGATGCCGCGCCCTTCAATGCGATTCCAGTCTCCTGAGAGCTTCATCATCTACCTTCATGGTTTGATTATCGATTAAAGCGATTATGGGAGTGACAATATCAATTTAACATTAAAGTAACAAGCGAGCACACTGCAGCTATCGGAATCGCACAAATATTCATAACCCGGCATAACTTTGCCTGAGCGCTAAATAATTAGATTTGCCTAAATAAAATGGCTAAACATGGCCGGTGCAGTTTCGATAATTTTTAATACCTCGACCAATTTCTGTTTTATGTCGTTATTAATACATATTACAGCCTGAATAGATTAATGGAGCTAATAGATATGGCCTTGTTGAAATTCCCAACTAATCATCAGCCGCGTTATTCAAATTTCAATATTGATAGTATTTTAGATGAAACATTACGCGAAGGTTCCGAACGCTGCGCTTTTTCAGTTCCTGCGAATGATAAAATTGCACTAATATCACAGGTGCTAAAAACTGGCGTTAAAGATATTGTTTATGGTTCAGGCCCCAGCGACCCTACGCATTTAATTCATACTATTCGCCATCTGCTGGAAAAGGATCTGTTGCCAGCGGGCACCCGTTTTTCATTTATAATGCTATTAAACTGCCATGAGCCGCTCATGCCGCTGTTTGAGTCATTTCCCGATGAATTAAAGGATTATTTAACCATCAGCTTTGGCATGGTATCGCACAAATCCGAAGAGAAACTTTATGAGCGTACTACCGGGCAGTTACGCGACTGGGGTTACAATAGTTTCCGCGTTAGCCTGCTGAATAACTTTAGTGCCGGTATTGATGAGCAGGCCTATGAAAAAATTACTAAAGATATCGATCGCTCCGTAGCCCTGGATATTGGTACCGTGCGCATCAACGACTCTTTGGGAACGCTTTATCCGGAAGCGATGGCGGTACTGGCGGCAAATTTACGGCATCAATATACTCACACCAATTTCTGCCTGCATGCTCATAACGACAGGGGACTGGGCCTGCAAAACGCGTTAACTTCACTCTATCACGGTTTTAATATCATCGAGGGCGGGTTTGCCGGTACGGGAAACCGCTCCGGGCTTCCGGCGATAGAGGTTCTGGATGTCATCTTCAAAGAGCGCAACATTACCATTAATAAGCAGTCGCTGGATTCAGCTGAAGTAATGGAAGCCGCATCGTTATCAGAGAAAACGTTTTTATCGATGCCCGATCTTTATCGTCCGGTGAGCGGCCATATTGTTAATCAGGAAAATATGGGCGTAACGAATATTCCGGCATTTCTCGGCGCCTCGCGTGAGATTCCTTTCTTCCTCAATAGTACCGGTCTGCATGATGATACCATCACCCGCATTCTGAATGATGAAGGGCTGGAGTCCGTCGCCAACGATCCTGCGGTAATTAAAATTACCAAAAACCATCTGGAGTCGATTCTGGATGAAACCTATCAGCACAAACGTAATGAGTTTAATCGCATGCGCGAAGAGTTTATCCGTTTTTACGCTGATGATGTTATTACGCAAGCGAATGTCGGTGACGCAATAAGAAAACTGATTAAGTAATAATAAGCCAGCTTTGAGAATAATCGAGGCTGGCTGCTACTCATTTAATAATAAGGAAGATGGCGAATGTTTTTAATTGTGATTCCCATATTTATGGTTATCCTGGTTGGATATATTTATGGCAGGATGAAACCTGACTCCAGCGGCGCAGATAAATTAATCAACGACTATGTGCTCTATATTGCGCTACCCGCATTGCTGTTTATTGCCGTTGCGCGTGCCGACATTAGCGATCTCAAGCAGTGGGGGTTTATTTTATCGACCCTGGCGGGAATCATAATTACCTATTTGGTGGCGGGCTTTATTGCTAAAGCAATGGGTGTCGGCTTACCCCAGTCGTCTATTTTGAGCATGGGAGCATCGTATGGCACCACCGGCTATATGGGGGTGCCTATTCTTATTTCCGCCTATGGTCAGCAGGCGGCACTGCCAGCGGCACTGGCGACGATTCTGCATAATATTCCCGTGATTATGGCTGTGATTATCAGCTGGGATATTTTCTCCAAACGCGCAGATGCACAACGCGTTCCCTTATTACATAGTTTCGGCAGCGCGGCGCTGACCACGATTAAAAACCCGCTGACTATTGCCGTATTAGCCGGTCTGGCGTTTTCCATTTTTCGTATTCAGGTACCGGTCTTTCTGGACTCTTTTGCCCGTTTTCTCGGTAATGCTTCCGGGCCAACGGCACTGTTTGCTTTAGGGTTAGGGCTGTCGCGCCTCAATTTCCGCGAACATCTGACCCTTTCGGTTGGTAAAATAGTCTTGCCGATGATCGTGCTCAAGCTGGTTATTCAACCTGCCATTACGTTTGTCACGGCGGTATATATTTTCCAAATGGGCAAAGAGCAGGCTATATGGCTGGCGGCAGCCATTGTCATGGCGGCACAGCCGATTGGGGCTGGCGTATATGTTTTTGCGAAGAAATATAACTACCAGCAGGATGTTATTTCGCTGTCGATCATTGTTTCGCTGTTACTGGCTCTGATAACAATTCCTTTGTTATTGGCGCTGCTACCGCGCTAATTTCTGGAGTGCGCCAGCCGCCGGGCTTTGTGAGCGTTGGAAAGTCATGACCTGATTCAAGGATAGCTGTGGCCATTCCAGCCTGGACGCCAGCGGCAGGTAACATTATCGCCAATAGATAAATCGGGAGCGGGAGATAAATTTAAATCTATCGCTTTTGATTATCAGGCAATGATAGCCGCAGCATGGGGTAGCGCTTCAGCCAGCATTTTGCGGTGATACGTTGATGAAAGACCTCGAACTTTTCACGCTCAAACCGGGGAGTGGGCCGCAGGCGTAATTCAAACAGGTCATCAAGTCCATAAGGGGCGATAATCTCAATCAGGCCTGTACCCACCGCTCTGGCGGCCACTGCCGTAACGGTTTCAGGCCAATAGCGTAGCGCATTTTGCGTGGAGGTATACGGTTTATCACCGTTACGCTGGTGCATTCGGGCCTGATTTTTTACTGACCAGTCAAATGCAGGGATTTGCTGGCGAAGCTTCTGCTCCAGCGCTTTGTCCCGGTCTTCGGTTGGGCATTGTGAGTCGAACCAGACTACGTCCACATCGCCAGCAACCGTCCTTTTCCCATATCCATGCAGGTTATCCCAGACGGCGTCACGCACAAACCCGGCACCGATCCAGCCATCGTTTAATGCCATCGCCTGGACCGCATACAGAGCCTGCATTCTCAGCGGATCGTCTAGTAATAACCTGCATAACTCATTCAGATATTTCATAATATTGAGGCTGGTTGTGAATTAAATCTGAGCTAATCCGCCGTCTACATATATTTCCGACGCATTAATAAAACTCGCATCATCAGAAGCCAGAAAAGCCACTGTTTTTGCAACTTCTTCGGGTTCCCCCACACGCCCCAACGGTACACCTGCGGCCAGCGAATCAAACAGACTCTGACGATGCTCTTCTGGAACGAGTCCGCCCAGACCCGGAGTGCGAATAGGTCCCGGGCTGACTACGTTTACACGGATACCGCGGTCTTTTAGGTCAAGCGCCCAGGAGCGAGCCAGATTACGTACGGCCGCTTTACTTGCACTGTAGACGCTGAAATTGGCCGTTCCCTTAACCGCAGTTGTGGATCCGGTAAGAATAACCGAGGCACCGACGGTGAGTAATGGCAGTGCTTTTTGTACGGTAAATAATACGCCGCGTACGTTAGTTCCAAAAATTCGGTCAAAATGTTCTTCCGTAATCGCGCCCAATGGCAACATATCGCCGCCACCGGCATTAGCAAATAGGATATCCAGTCTGCCAGTTTCACTGGAGATTGTAGAAAATACGGTATCCAGATCGCTTAAGACGGAAGCATCGGCGCGAATTCCTTTTGCTGATGGGCCGATTAACGCTACTGCGGCATCAAGCTCTTCTTGCCTGCGGCCTGTGATATAAACCTTTGCGCCTTGCGCTGTCAGCTCTTGTGCTGACGCCAGGCCGATACCGGTACTGCCACCGGTGACTAATGCGACTTTACCTGTAAGTTTGTTACTCATAGTAAACCTCTTTAAGTTAATAATTAATGTTTTAAAATCATGATTTTAATTTAAATTAACCAGCCTGATTCCTATCCGAAACCTGCTTCTTAACCCCCCGTGACTGGGTACATTTTCAGTCTGTAAATAGAGTTTTTTACTGAGAAAATGCGGCTCTCACCAGTAACCATTTGCCTCCTTGCGATGCATTCATATTCACAATTTGAGTTGCTGAAAACGGTTGTTGTCGCCATGAGAAAAGCATATCGACGAAATTACATATACAAAATAGAATTATTTGAAACTCATCATTGCAAATTTGAAAATGAAAAAATTTCCTGATTTTGAAGGGCTGGCGATGTTTGCCAAAGTAGCGGAGGAAGGCTCGTTTGCCGCAGCGGCCAGGCTAATGGGGGTTTCAGTCCCCACCGTATCGCGTGCCGTCGCGAGACTGGAGGAGCGATTAGGTGGCCGTTTGTTTAATCGAACGTCGCGCCAGCTAGCTTTAACCGAGTTCGGTCAAGGCATGATTGCAAAGGCGTCAGAGATGTACCGTCAGGCTGAAGAGATGGAAAGCGAAGCGCTGGAGCTATCGGTGCAGCCGCGCGGTCAGGTGAGAATTGCGGTGCCAATGTCTTTCGGTTTACGCAGGGTAGCGCCATTGATGCCCGAACTCATCCATCAGTTTCCGGAGCTGAGTATTGACCTGCATCTCTCAGATGACTCCGTTGATCTGATTGCCGAGGGCTTCGACGCCGCGTTACGTATTGCGGCACTGCCGGACTCATCACTGGTTGCGCGCAAAATTTGTGCAGTAACGCAATATTTGGTCGCTGCACCGGCTTATATTGCCGAACAGGGGATGCCGGGACATCCTCGGGAACTCTCAGCTCGTCAATGTTTCAGCTATGCCTATCGCGCACGAAGCCAGGTATGGCGGTTTACCCATACCACTGGCGCGCAAGAGGACATTATGCCGACGGGGCCGTTGCGGGTAACCAATTCTGATGCGCTGCTCCCGCCGCTATTGGCAGGTCAGGGTATTGCTGAACTGCCTGAGTTCATTGCCGCAGAATATCTCAGAGACGGGCGTCTGGTTCATTTGCTTGATGAGTGGTCTATGACAAAAGGCGGGCTCTATTTTGTGACCCCGACCGCACGCAGCCGTCCGCTTAAAGTTAGGGTGTTGTCGGATTTTTTTGCTAAACACCTTGGCGATCCGGACTGGCGCTGGCCCGATTAATAGTCAGCCTGAGGCATGATTCTATTTTTCATATGATGCTGGCGTCTAAAATCAAACTAAAGCACTATTTCCAGGTCTCAGTTTTTTCTATCTAAAGTGTAAGCGAACAACGCTATGGATTTTTTCTGTTTATTATAAAAACTGACCTGTTAAATTATTTTGTTGTCCATTATGCCACTTTTTGTTAAAGTCGAATTTTAAGCGCCGAATACGTTAAGTATTACACGGACGTTATTTATAAACAGTGAGTTAATGGAGCTAAAATGAAGTATGTGTTTGCACTCATGCTGGGGGTAGGTTTATCCGGATGTACCGCAAGCGATTGGCTGGATGCTGCAAGTGGCATAATGCAAGCTCAGGATAACCAGGCAAAAGACGCAAGAAACAATCGCATTAAGGCCGCGAACAAGGCCGCTGGTTACTAACCCTTTCAATCATTTAAGTACTCATCTTCTTATCTTTTATTGAGAGAAGGTGAATATCTCCCTATTTAATCTTACTGGCTAAATACACCTTTTTCTTTGTCATTATAAAAATGGATCTCATCGCTATTATCTGCTGATAATAGCGGGGGCGGGGTATGGTTTTCGTTATTGATTGGAATAGGGGATGAAATGAAAGCATTGCTTTCGTTTCCGATGTCTGGTTTAAAGTTTAATTATTTTTTATTAGATAATAGCAGTGAGGGTTTGCCTGACGAGGGTTACTTGCCTGCACGCTTGCATAATTGCGGTATATTTTGACATTAATAATTTTTTGACCAGGGCCGGTAGCCGCTTCCCAAATCTATGCTTATGCCAGAAGCGGCCGCCCAGAATTTTATTACTTCTTATTCAGCATCGATTTTAAATCGGCAAATGGGTTATAGGTTGCGGCACCCACGTCTTTCTGCGCATCTTCACCCGCCACTACCGTGGTGCCGTACATGTCGGCCTCGGTGTATTTCGAATGCTCGTGATCGTGGCAGTACAGGCACAAAAGCTCCCAGTTGCTGCCATCTTCCGGGTTGTTGGTATGGTCATGATCGATGTGGTGAACCGTCAGCTCACGCAGGTTGGAATAAACAAACTCGCGCGAGCAGCGCCCGCAAACCCAGGGGTAGATTTTGAGTGCTTTTTCACGGTAGCCGCTTTCCAGACGCGCGTAGTTTTTAGGGATCAGAGCCATTGCCGTTGTTACCTGTCTTCAGTTGAGTGTTTTAGGAGAATGCGCTCCAATATATCCCATTATGAAGCTGAAGGGTAATGGCATTATATTCATGATTTTAAACGATAAAAATCATAAATATATAATCCTGAATGCTTTATCTATCGTCAGGATTATCCTCCTGATTGTGGCTGGCTATTTTATGCACAGATTTATGGGGCAGGTATACCCGGCACCGGGAAACGAAGCTTCAGGCCTGAGTGGCGCGTTCAGCTTTTATTTTTTCAAGCCAGTCGTTAATCACCGCCGCCAGCCGTTGGGGTTGTTCCAGCGGTAACATATGTCCGCTGTCGCCAATGGTTTTAAGCTGCGCATTAGGGATGGCGTCGGCCAGCTCTTTAACTTCTTCCTGCGAGCGCATAGCGTCTTCAGCGCTGGCTATCACCAGGGTAGGGCAGCGCAGGGTTACTGCCGGAATGTCGCTCCGGGATAGCGTGGATTGGTTAACAAAAGCCTCAAATCCGAGGCGAGCGCCCATCTGCTGAATTAACGTTATGGTCTCCCGGCGTGCCGCATGCTGAGGATGAAGCGACCGGGCTATTGCGCTACGGCTCAGCCCGTGAAAATTATCCGGCGATAATGCCTGAATACTTCGCAACTTTGACGCCCTTTGCGCCGGGGTATCTTCCCGCAGCGAACTGGCAATAAGCACTAGCGACGCCACGCGTTCGGGAAAGTCCGCCGCCAGCTGCCGGGCAATATAGCCGCCCAGCGAAAACCCAATCAGAGTAAATTTTTCCGGCAGACGGGTCGCCATATGCCGCGCTATCTCGCGCATGGTGCTTCCCTCGCCGATAGCCGCGTGCTGAACCAGATACTGCTCCGGGAGATAAGTTTCAAACTCTCGCCACAAGGCCGCGTCCAGCATATAGCCGGGAATCAGGACGATAGGATGTGGCTGAGTGTTCACGTCGTTTTCTCCTGGCTCTATTAATGAGCGAAAAAAGTTATCACCGGTGATGGGCTGGTCATTGTCCCGCAGCCCATCTTTTTTGACCGGGCAGCCGCAGGCACTGATTTTGGTTTTGCGCTATATCGCGTATTAAAAGCGCCAGCTCAGGTTAGCCTCCACGCTATTGTCCTGATTATTGTCCGACAGCAGCCCGCTGTAGCCCAGAGATATACTCGTGTTGGTGCCGATGTCCAGCAGCGCGCTGGTGCGAATAACCATTCCATCACGGGAGGCCGGGACGCTGTAGCTATCAAAACTTTGCCCGCCGCCGGTGAAGTGCTGGCGTATATTGCGGTTGGTGGAGCCGTATTGGTGCAGCCAGCCCAGCTCGCCGCCCACCTTCAGCGCTGCCGTTTTAGTGACATACCATAATTTATCGGCCCGCATACCCAGCGTTGAAGCCGTAGCGTCATTATTCTGGCTCTGGGCACCAAGAGCGGCGGCATCACCGTGCTCGTGGAAGCTTTGATTGTGGTAATTGATATAACTCAGATTTACGAATGGCTCCAGCGTCAGCCACGGCGTACGCCAGTGATAGCTGGCATCGGTAAATAGTTGCGCGGTTTGGGCGTTGTAGGTGGCGTCTTGTCGCCCGGATTCAGAACCGTAAAAAACGGAGCGGGAAGTATCGATATGGTGCCAGGTGTAAGCGGCACCGGCGCGCAGCTGACTATTGCCAAAGTGCTGCCCGGCGTAGAGCGCCAGCGGGAAATTGTCGCTATTGGCAGAGCTCCGTCCGCTGCCGTTAAGCTGGGTTCGGGTATAGCCTGAGGCAACGCCAATGCGCGTCGTATCGCCTGCGGGAGCGTCGAATCCAAACAGCGCCCCCCAGGTTGAGGAGTGCCAGGCCGAGGCGTTGCCATCGGAAGAGGCGTGCCCCCAGGCACCGAGGATTTTTGCCCAACTGCCGTTATCTTCGGCAGCCTGAATATTACCGATAGCCGTCTGCCCGTCGGCCTGACGCAGCCGGTCATACAGGGTATCGCGGATATAGCGGCTGTCGTTTATTAACGTTGCCGCCATATCCGCATGGATCTGACCGGAAAGCTGATTAAAAGCCAGGCGGGCCTGATCTGGCGTGGTGAGCTGGAAAATACTTTCCAGCACCGGATTACCGGGAGCCAGGGTGTCTGCCGCCCGGGCCAGCTCGCGGGTATTACGAGTGGTTGCCATAGCGGAAAAAGCCTGCGCATTGCGCCCCACGTTAAGCGTTACGCTATCAGGAGCGTAGCTGAGGGAGGTGCCGAGAAACAGATAATTGGGCTGCACCGAGCTGAATTGCCCATCAATCCCCTGAGCGGCGGTTAATAATGTATAGCGCTGGCCTAAAAGCGTTCTGACCTGCCGTTGGGAAAGCAGGCCGGGGCGGTTCTCAAGGGCCACGGCTACGGTGCCGCCGTTAATTTGGGCGCGACCAGCGCTGTGGATGCTGTCGCTACTGCCGCTGGCGTTCACCTCCGCCAGATACAGCGAGCCGGAGTTAAATGTAATATCTCCGGTGCGCAGCGTACCGACGGAATGTCCGGGAGCAATTGCACCGCCTTGATTAATGGTGACCTGCTGTACTTGCCCGGTGCCGGCCAGGGTTCCGCCGTGGGTTGCCGTTGTGCCGCTGCCATCCACCGTTATCGGAGAGACCAGCGTTCCATCGACAGACAGCGTGCCCTGGCGTATCCAGGTGCTGCCTCGATAGCTGTTATTGCCGCTCAGAGTCAGTTCCCCATCGCCAAGTTTTACCAGGCTTCCAACACCAGTAGCCCCGGTGAGCGAGTCTGTGGCTAAAGCGCTTGCTGCCTGCGCACGCGCCGTGCCGATAGCGTATTCGAATTTGTCGTCTGCGCTGGCATTATCCGGCAATCCGTTTAACCAGCCTTTCTGGCGCATGGTTTGTTGCCAGGCCGCTTGTTCGACGTCATTTTCCTGGCTGCGCGCCCGGATAGCCTCGTCAGAAATATCGTTGGCCCAGATATCCCGCACCCCGGCTGGCAGGTTCGCCACGGTACTGCCCAGCAACTGCCCCGGCCCTTGCATCGCTTTTTGCAGGTTCGGTATCCCCCAGCCAAATTCATTCGGTACCTGGGCAGTACCGGCTGGAGCGTCGTGCAGAGGCTGTAAATAATCAAGGGTGCGCAAGCCTGTTTCGGTGGGTATCTGTCCGGGGTTATCGGCCAGTTGCAGGGTGCTGGTGGTCAGCAAGATATTACGGATCTCAGCGGGAGCCAGATAAGGGAAGCGTTCGGCTATCAGGGCCATGGCACCGGAGATATTCGGCGCGGCAGCCGATGTGCCGGATACGGATGGCGAGTATCCACCATCCGGCGTTGCGGAGGGCATGCCGGATGGCCCGAGGACGCACCACCACTTTGCGCTGCCGCATTGGTTGTAAACCTGGGCATGAATTTGGTTAAGCCCGCTGACGCTTAACCATTTGGTCTCCAGCTCCGGATAAAACCATGGCAGGTTGGCATTGGTGGCGGGGTTTGCGCCGAGGCTGTTATTAGCCGAGGAGACCACCTGCACAAAATTATACTGACGACCCGCCTCGGCCATGGCATCCAGCCAGGTTTTATGTCCAGCCTGCGCGGCATTCCAGAAGGGGCGAAATGCGGCTTTCATGGCTGCAAGGTTATCGGTGGGGGACGATGAAATATCGCCCACATCATTTTCTATCGCATCCCGTGAGTCCTGGCCCCAGCTTTGGTTAACCAGAATAACGTTATGAGCCGCCAGCGCGGCGTAGCTGGCGGCAAAAACGTTGTAGTCCAGGTCTCTCGAACCCTGGAATCTATTGCTGTCCGTACCGCCGGTATTGGCGACAAACAGATTAGCGTTAAACGCCACGCCCTGGACGCCGCTGCCATCGCGGCTGGCGGCCAGCAGCGCGGATATCTCGGTGCCGTGCTCGTCATTTATTGCCGGAGAGTAAGCGCCAGACAGCGTAAATGGTTCGCCCTGGCGGAGTTCTCCGGTCATTACCGGGATACCGTATTCGTCGGTTTCGGTTGCTGAATAGCTGGGATGGTTGGCGTAGTAGACGCCGCTGGCGGTTACCGTCTGAACCCGGGGAGCTCCCTGGCCGTTACTGCCGGCAAACTCGCTATGTTCAGTCATAATGCCTGAATCAAGTACGCCAATGTTGACCCCTTTGCCGGTGATCCCCAGCGCATAGGCATATCCGGCTTTGGTTACATCCAGCCCCCAGTTGGTCTGGGCCTCCGCCGTATTCCAGCTGGCGGCGTTACTGTCCCAGTGGCGGGTGATGGTGCTCCAGTCGCGGCTGACTTTAAGTGCGGCGTTCAGATTAATGGCCCGCCCCGGCTCCTGGTACTGCGTTACGCTGGCAGGAGGCAGGCGAGCGGCGATCTCTCGGGCTAACGCTTGTGCCGAGCGAATACTTTCCGGGTCAGTGTCAGTGAGGGTGTAGAGGTAATAAGAAAGATAGTCGTCAAACTGATACCACTGAAAGTTGTAATTCAGCGTCCGCTGGCTGAGATCGCCGGGAAGGGCCCTGATAGCCATATTTTGAGGATTTAGCTCGTAGAGCTGCGACGACGCACTGTTGAAATAGTTTGCCCCCTGGCTGAAGCGCTCGGCGACCAGATCGCGCCCCGGCGTGTAATACAGTCCCAGACGTTCGAACGCGGCCGGATCGTGCGCGCTAAGCGCTTCGGAGGCATCAATATAGGCCTGCCGAAGCATTTCGGGCGTATACGCCGTTGCCTGAACGAGGCTGCTATTAGTCAGCAGTAATCCGCTTATTAAACTCATTTGCCAGACGGAGTTTTGCCGCCGATAACCAGAGCAGAATAAATAACGCGAGCCCATTGCCATGTGCCGTATCCTTATCATTATTGGCCGCAGCCAGGGGATACCGGGCAGCGATTAACATTCAGCAAGCTGAAAAATACCCGGGCGGGTAGGTGTTATAAGTACGGCTTTAGGCTGATGGATAAGCAATCACAGGAGGTGATGGCAAGAGGCCAGATTACTGAATAGTCGATAGTTAGCCATTTATCGCCGCAGCTAACAGCTTAGCTTTTTGCGTTAAATTTTCTCTCGTCGCCGCAGGCTTTATTACCGGATGTGCGTAGCATCACAAAATGCTGCCGGACGTGGCATAAATCCCGCTGCGCCGCTGCTGTGTATACGGCAGATTTTTCTGGAGGCTGGGCAGAAGTAAAGGAACGGTGAAGCGGCTAAGGTCTGGGATCGCTTGCGAGTGGTGAACAATGATATTATCCCGCCCAGACAATACCGCAAGCCGCAGGCCGGTATATTAACTCCCGGAGTGACTTATGAATAATGAAATACCGCTGAAATATTATGACATTGTGGAAGAGTATGCGACCGAGTCGGCGAAGCCGGTAGCCGAGTCTGAACATGACTCTCTGGCACACTATTTTCAGTTGCTGATTACTCGTTTAATGAACAACGAAGAGATCGATGAAGAAGCGCAACACGATATGGCCGCCGAAGCGGGCATCGACAAACAACGTATTGATGATATTGCGAATTTCCTCAATCAGTGGGGCAATGAATAACCTGCGCTAAAGCTACCATAAACGCCTTATCTGCTCTGAGCCTCAGGCCGCACGGATAAGGCGGTATTTCCCCTCCTGGAACCTGTCATCCTCAATATTATTCCGTCCGGATACTAAATCTGGCTATCAGACATGCAGTTAGCGCGTTCACGCCATAATGGGATTGATAGAGTGCTTAAATAGAATTACTGTATATATAAACAGTATCTATTGGCAGTTATCATGAAAATCTATCAACCTGGACAACAACAGCAACCGGTAAGCCTCCCGCTGTACCGCGATTTGGTTCCCTGCGGTTTTCCCAGCCCGGCTCAGGATTACATCGAGCAGCAGCTGGATCTGAATGCGCTGGTGATTAAGCATCCGTGCGCTACTTATTTTATCCGGGTCAGCGGCGATTCGATGATTGGGGCAGGGATTGGTGATGGAGATTTGCTGGTGGTTGATCGCTCACTCAGCGCCGGGCATGGCGACATTGTGGTGGCGGCGATAGCCGGTGAATTTACGGTGAAGGAGCTAAGAACCCGGCCCTCACTTCAGCTTATGCCGCATAATCCCGACTATTCGCCTATCGTTTTTCAGGCTGAAGAAGAGCTGCAAATCTTTGGCGTTGTCACTTTCACCTTAAAATCAAACCGCCATGTTCGCGCTGGTTGATGTAAATAATTTCTACGCCTCCTGCGAGACGGTATTTCGCCCCGATCTCCAGGGTAAACCGGTGGTGGTGGTGTCTAATAACGACGGATGCATTATTTCGCGCTCGGCCCAGGCGAAGGCGCTAGGCATAAAAATGGCGGCACCGTATTTTAAGATTAAAGATGAATTACGGCGTCATCAGGTAACGGTTTTTAGCTCCAACTATGCGCTGTATGGCGATCTTAGCAACCGGGTTATGCTGACATTGCATGAGCTTGCGCCTTCGGTTGAGGAGTACTCCATTGATGAGGCGTTTGTTGACCTGCCGGACTATATTCCGCTGGAGGACTATGGCCGTCAGATTCGCAATCAGGTGTTAAAAAATACCGGGCTAACGGTGGGCGTGGGCATTGCACCGACTAAGACGCTCGCTAAACTGGCCAATTTCGCAGCCAAAAAATGGCTAAAGACCGGCGGCGTGGTCGATCTTTCGGCCAGCGAGCGCCAGCGTAAATTACTGGCTTTGGTTCCGGTAAATGAGGTTTGGGGCGTGGGGCGTCGCACCAGTAAAAAGCTGAATCAGATGGGTGTGGAAACCGCGCTGCAACTTGCCGATAGCTCCTCCTGGGTTATTCGTAAACATTTTAACGTGGTGCTGGAGCGCACAGTACGCGAGCTACGCGGTGAATCCTGCCTGGCGCTGGATGAATTCTCCCCGGTTAAACAGCAGATTATTTACAGCCGTTCGTTTGGTCACCGCATCACGGAATATCGCGATATGCACCAGGCGGTATGTGCGTATGCCGAGCGGGCGGCGGAAAAACTACGGGCTGAAAAACAGTACTGCTGTGCGGTGGGCCTATTTATGCGAACCAGCCCGCACGCGGAAAATGAAATATTCTACGCCCCACAGGGCTGTGGCCGGCTGGCTATTCCCACCTGCGATACCCGGGATATTATTCGCGTTGCTACCCAGGTGCTGGATAGTATCTGGAAAGACGGTTTTCGCTATATGAAAGTGGGCGTAGTGTTAAGCGACTTCTTCAGCCAGGGCGTGGCGCAGCTTAATCTGTTTGATGAGTTCCAGCCCCAGGCAAATGGTAATGCGCTGATGCAGACTATTGATAAAATCAATCACTCCGGACGGGGCAATATCTGGTTTGCCGGGCAGGGGAGCCAGCAACCCTGGGCCATGAAGCGAGAGATGCTTTCACCGGCCTATACCACGCGCTATTCCGAATTGCCGGTTGCTCGTTAGCTTAGATATTCTTTGCGGTAACAGGATTTTTATATTTACGCTTGTGGTGAGAAATGTACGCCGATATTTAATGAGGGAAATATCTTATTACCCAGTTAATGATAGGGTTAATTGCATAATGGTGATTATCGGCAGAGTCAGAATATACTTGCCCTAAAGATAGATAGGGTGCTAATCATTAATTATATTTTTAATGAGGAGTCCAGATGCCTGCCACCGATAATTATCATCTCGGTAATGTGGTGATTACCCGGATTACCGAACAGCTTTTTAGTATGCCGCTGGCTAAATTACTGCCCGACGCCACCGATACCCATATCCCCGCAGGAATGGATGCGCAAACGCCGATAGAAATGAGCGTGCATAGCTGGTTAATCGATGCCCCGCAGGGGAAGATTCTCATTGATACGGCGACCGGTAACGGTAAGGAACGGCCGTTCAGTCCGCTATTTCATCGGCTTTCTTCACCCTGGATGGACAATCTAAAGCAGACCGGTATTCAGCCTGAGGATATTGATTACGTCCTGCATACTCATTTGCATACGGATCACGTAGGCTGGAACACCGTCTGGGATGGAGATAAATGGCGTCCAGCTTTTAACAACGCGACCTGGGTTTGCTCGCAGGCTGAGCTTGATTTTGTCACCTCACCGGCGGCGGAAGCGCGGAGAATGGTGTTTGATGACAGTATTTTACCAATAATTGATAGCGGCCGTTTAGTGACAGTACCGGATACCAGAACGGCATTTTTACCCGGCGTGATCTTTTATCCCACCCCAGGGCATAGCGCAGGCCATATGAGTATTGCGCTTGAAACTGATGAGGGAATGGCCATTTTTTGCGGTGACCTGATGCACACCCCGCTACAGGTTGCGCATCCAGAATTAAGTTCGGTGTTTTGCCGGGATGCCGAACAGGCAAATCAGTCGCGGCAGTGGTTATTAAACTTTGCCGCCAGCCGACGGGCTAAAATATTTACCAGCCATTTTTCTGATAGCTCGGCAGGGTATGTGACTAATACAGATGAAGGCTTCGCATGGAAATTCGAGGGCCAGCACATAGCTGGCAGAAAATAGAATAAGTCAGGGTGGTTTTCACCGCCCTGACGCTGCGATATTGATGTCTGGCGGCTAACGCCGTGACCAACAATTCAATGTGATGATTCCTGAAGGATCCCGATTGTTATTCTTTCCACAGGGAATGACGAATAATGCTGCAGAAATTACCGGGAATGAATGCAGATTCTTTATCGGCTATCACATCGGCTTTTACGTTGCCAAACGTGGTCTGAGGTTTACCTTTAATTCCCTGATAAAACTCATTAATAATATTTTCTTTAAAATTAGAGCCGCGCGGATGCTGAGTAACTACCGCCTCACGGCTGGCATCGCTGACATTTTCATAATCGATACCCAGAACATCCATCTCCACCCCAGCGGTGAGCAGCGCTATTTCCGGCGCCATAAATTCCGGGATCCCGGGAGTGGTGTGCAGGGCAATGGCCGTCCACACTTTATCAATATCGGCAGCGGCAATACCGTGGCTTTGCAGAAAATCACGCGCCGCATTTGCACCGTCTACCTCAAAGCGTTTATCGCAGCTGCAGTGCTCATGGGTCAGGCCAACATCGTGGAACATGCAGCCAACGTACAGCAGTTCACTATCAACCTTTAGACCGCGACGCTGACCCGCCAGCGCCCCCCAATAGTAAACGCGGCTGGAGTGGTGAAATAACAAATCATTTTCAGTATCACGAACAAATTCAGTCGCTTCACGGGCCAGTTTGCTATCAGGGATGCGGATGCCTTGTACGTTAAAAGTCATAATATTTCTCCTTATGGGTTGTTGAGGAGAAGCTTACAGGGCATGCTGTATGTCTTAAATGGTCTCATTACGACGAATAAAGACATTTCGGTTAATCAGGACACTCAGCGCTTATGAAACGCACTATTGCCATCCTTGCCGTGCCCGGCGTTCAACTGCTGGATATTTCCGGGCCGCTAGATGTATTTGCCGAAGCTAACCGTCTGCTGCGGCGCCAGGTCTATGAACCGGTTGTTATCTCACTGGATGATATGGCCGTAGAGTCCTCATCCGGCGTCAGGCTGACGGCTAACTATCGGCTGGAGCAGGCAGATACGCTGCGCCCGGATACCTTTTTACTGGCAGGTGCTCCTGATGTCTGGAAACAGGGTTTGAGTGAAGAGAAGAACCGGCAGATTCGCGCACTATGTGAAAATAGCCGCCGTTACGGTTCGGTGTGTACCGGCGCTTTTCTGCTGGCACAAACCGGGCTGTTATCCCATCGTAAAATCACCACGCACTGGGCCACCGCTTCGCTTTTTGCCGCAACCTTTCCACAAGTCGAGATAGATGCTGACGCTATTTGTGTCGCAGATGGCCCGGTAAGAACGGCGGCAGGCGTTACCTCCGGCATGGATCTGGCCATCAGATTGGTAGAGGAAGATTTAGGCATCGAAGTCGCTCAGGATGTGGCGTGTAATCTGGTGATGTTCTTCCGCCGTCCGGTTACTCAGGGTCATTTTATCCGCCATAGCACGGTTTCCCCCGCCGGGCGAAGCGCTTTCCAGGACCTGCAACGCTGGACGCTGGCTAATCTGTCCAGCGTTTTAAGCCTGCAGGATATGGCCGACCATATGGGGTTAAGTACCCGCCATCTTGGTCGCTTATTTCGCCAGGAGATGAACATGGCCGCCGGGGAGTGGCTGGAAGCCGGAAGGATAGACAAAGCAAAAATGCTGCTGGAAACCGGCGTGCTGCCCTTAAAAACCATCGCCAGCCAGTGTGGGTACTCCAGTTGCGATGTTCTGCGCCGGGTTTTTGTTAAACGCGTGGGAATAACGCCTTCGGTATATCGCCGGTTAAACGTGAGCAGACCGTGGGCGGAAGAAAATTGATTGAAATAATTAGTAGGACACCAACCTTTTTGCTAAGACCGCGCCGCAACAAGCCATAAGCCGCCTGGTACGGCGCTAAAATTTACGGGTATAATCCCGCACATGATTCCCAGGGTTTAGAAGCGAAGATGACAAAACTTACCTTACAAGAGCAGATGCTGAAAGCGGGTTTAGTAACCAGCAAAAAAATGGCCAAAGTTCAGCGAACGGCTAAAAAATCGCGCGTGCAGGCGCGTGAGGCGCGAGAAGCCGTTGAAGAGAACAAAAAAGCCCAGCTTGAGCGCGATAAGCAGCTAAATGAGCAGCAAAAACAGGCCGCGTTATCTAAAGAATATAAAGCTCAGGTAAAACAACTTATTGAAATGAACCGTATCAGCGTAACTAAAGGCGATATTGGTTTTAACTTCACTGATAATAATCTGATCAAGAAAATTGAAGTTGATAAGCAGACTCAGACCCAGCTGATTAATGGCCGTCTGGCGATTGCGCGCCTGGCGACAGCTACCAGCGGCGAATTTGAATATGCGATTATTCCTGCCAGCGTGGCTGATAAAATCGCCCAGCGCGATGCGAGCAGCATTGTATTAAATAGTGCGCTTAGCCAGGAAGAGCAGGATGAAGACGATCCGTATGCTGACTTTAAAATCCCCGACGATCTGATGTGGTAATGAGCAACAAAAAGGCCCTTCAGGTTTGCAGCGTGGGTGCAGTAAGCTGACAAAACAGCCCGGAGCTTTGGGCTGTTTATCAATAACGTGGCCCGGCATTAAGATCATTTTCCGTGAAACGTGATGCTGTGATTATTGGCCAGGGAGAAGCGCCCGGCATGCTTGCTCCAGACTGCTGATATAGCCATCTTATTTATTTTCCGCTGTCCGTTCGTGTCGCGGTTTCTGGTACGGCTAAAGCCGGTGGCTCTGCTCCTCGCATAGCGGAAATTTATCATCCACACTTTAACCAAAGACATGGTCTGTGCAGCCATTGTGCTTTACACTGCGCGCTGCAAAAAACTGAGTAGATAAACGATTAAGCAGGCGGTAATAGCGATGAACGGAACGATCACAACGTGGTTTAAAGATAAAGGTTTTGGATTTATCAAAGATGAAAACGGCGACAACCGCTATTTTCACGTGATTAAGGTCGCTAATCCGGAGCTTATCAAGAAAAACGCTGCGGTGACCTTTGAACCAACGACCAATAACAAAGGCCTGTCGGCCTATGCGGTGAAGGTTGCACCGGAAAGCAAGAACATCTACATCGCCGGCGAGCGTATTAAACTCACCTCAATCAAATCTTATCTGGTGTATAGCGAAGAAGTACCGGCCGATACGCGTATTGATAAAGAGAATGTGGCGCTGTCAGTCGGGCTGCTGATGAATAGCATCCGGCCAAAAACCGCCGCTGAGCCGGGAGCTATGCGCACCCTGAAGAAACTGGCGATTACTACTTTCCAGGGCACCACGCATATCTTCTCTGAAGATGAGATTGACGTGGATGAGACGGTGAAATTGATCAAATCCAGGAAATAATTCCGCTGGCCCATTCAGTTACCGTTATCGTTGGGCGGGGGCAAACTTGCTACGCCGCCCCGATGGATGGTGCAGAGGTACGAAATCTGCGGGCAGAAGACTGATTTTGCTATCCGTAGTGGGCAACTCCCGCTTAGGCTGGCAGAAATGATGACGTTTGAACGGGTTTACTGCTCTCGTTTTTTTACCACAGATCGCATTTCCCTTCTTTATGTATATCCTTTTGATAACTCCGTGTTATCATTCACAACGTAAATTCTATTTAACTCACCCGAGGCTTTGATGCTGGAGAATGTAATCATCCGATAATCAGCTTCCCGATCTTTCAGGCCGGACTGATTATCAATGCGCTGAAATCGAATGCGAACACCACGCTGTGTTTGCTCATTTTGCACATGATGATTAAGCAGGTTTTCCAGTATGAATTTATCCCGTCAGGAACAACGTACCTTACACGTTCTCGCTAAAGGTGGCCGTATTTCTCACGTCCGAGATGCTTCAGGCCGCGTAACTTCTGTTGAATGCTACAGCCGTGAAGGACTGTTACTTTCCGACTGTACGCTTGCCGTCTTTAAAAAACTTAAAACTAAGAAACTGATTAAGTCCGTTAACGGCCAGCCGTATCGTATCAATACCACCGGGCTGAACAATGTTCGCGCCCAGCCTGATAACCGCTGAGTGAATGCGGCGGGCAAACGCTATCATTGCGTTTGAGTCAGTCTGCCCGACAGCTCCTGCTCATTGGGTTGTCGGGCTTTTTACAGCAGATTTAGGGGAGGTCCTGAGTTGTTGCTTGTGGTTCATTGAGATAAATCTCTCCATCAATCTGTAATACCAGAAGGCTATGACCTGACCCGCATATTATCGATACCCGGGAATATTTATTTTTAGGCAAGCTATGCTTAAACCACACGCAAGGCTGCGGCTTCACTTTCAGAGGGATGGCCAAATTACGTGAGGGTTAAATGATGAAAAAGCTTGTACCAGGATTAATCATTTTCGCAATTTCAACCAACGTCTGGGCAGCCAGTGTCGATGTGGAGATGAATCAGGTGACCCCCGAAGGGATAGGTAAATCTGTCGGGAACGTTAAAATCAGTGAAACAGAAAAAGGGCTCGAATTTACCCCCGATCTGACATCGTTATCCCCAGGAGAACATGGTTTTCATATCCATGCTAAGGGAAGCTGTCAGCCGGCGCTAAAACTGGGTCAAAGCTCAGCGGCTGAGTCGGCCGGTGGACATTTAGACCCTGGGTATACGGGAAAGCATGAAGGGCCAGAGGGAACTGGGCATCAGGGCGATTTGCCGGTGCTGGTCGTCAGCCAGGACGGCAGGGCAACTCAGTCAGTCGTGGCCCCTCGGCTGAAAAAGCTAGATGACATCAAGGGCAAAGCCTTAATGATTCACAGCGGCGGGGATAATTTCTCCGACCAGCCTAAACCACTGGGCGGTGGCGGTGACCGAATTGTCTGTGGGGTGATTAAGTAATTTCAAGAGTAAAGTTGGATATTAACTCTAAGCGAGCAGTGATGAATCATCAATGCTCGTCTTTTTTTATGGGATCTAAAAACGGTTAAATTTACCTTTAATAATCTAATCTTCTTTGTTTGGTGTTTGTGATGAGGATGTGTCACAGCTAAGCACGCTGTTAATAAAAAAATAAATTAGTGAGTGATGTTGTAATGTTTGTTTTTCTTTTTTTAAAAGTGAAGGGCATTAAAAGACCTGAAAACTCATAGCCTGATAAGTAAGATTGTTGGTGCTTATCATAAACCATTAAATTAATATTGGAATGGGGTATAAGATGTCAAGTAATGAGTTGTGCTTTGATAGCTTGCAATTATTAATAGTGTCTGATGTTGATGATGGGGCTATATGTTCCACTTTTGGTTATTATTTATTAGGGGATGGGGGAGGAGGACGGTATTTAATTAGTCATGACATGGGAAGTATTCCGGAAATTGCATATAAATGTTCCAATGGATTATATGCCATACTATTACATAACGGTAGTATAACTCTGGAACAACTTGGTGCGATAGGAGAGTTGGAAGGTGAAACAGCATTTAAAGACTCTTGGGCTGCATTTTATAAAGCTTACCAAATAAAGAAAAATCACCAGTTTACAACTAATATAGAGTTTATTCTTAGTAAAAACGCATACTACTGCTCTAAGCCTATCCTTATTTGTACTGGTATGGTGCTAAGGACAGCGGGAACCTCATGGATATGTAAGATTATATATGGTGGAGATACCGTATCTAAAAATGAAGTCTCGGATACTCAAGGCGTATATGCCACAGATGAATCTGTAGTGTATAGTTCTATAAAGGCACAAGTAATATTTGTTAATGAGGACAGTTCATACTGCTATTATTCATCACTTATAGGGGTGCAATTTAGAAACGGCAGTGATGTAACTGGTGATGTGCTATATGGTATATATGCACCATATTGTGGTAAGGTTGTTATTGAAAATGTGAGATGTGATGGGGTGTCAATCGGACTTTATGGGAGAGATATATGGGGATCTTTAATTAAGGGGAGTACATTCATTGGCATTAATACTTCATTGGAACCTGCCTCTGGAACAGTTGGTGTTAAAATTGAACCTTATTTAGGAGTTGATGCATATGAGTTAGGTGGGACTAGTAATGTCTATCAGTGTGTTGGAGTGTCAGGTTTTCAAATAGGATTTAAAATAACACGACAGGAATATTCTACATTTGAAAGCTGTTACTCTGAAAAAGGTAACGATGTTGTTATGGAATTCCATGGGTGCGATGGAATAAGTATTACTGGATTTGGAATAGAGAATTTAATAAATACATTATATGCTGCAGTACGATTTTACAATACAAGAGCAAGCATTGATAGTCTAACATTTGCCTATAATTGTAAGATTTCTGGTGGTTCTGTTGTGTGGGCTAATAATAGAAGTATTATCTGTATTCAAAGCATTAGTTTTGGACGAGTGATAAATACAGGGTCATTTATTACATTATTTCTTGTAAATACAAATGGAGTTATTGATGTTAGAACGTATGACATTCCTGATTCTTTAAAGTTGAGTCCTGGATATGCTTTTGCATCTATAGAGTCATCGGGGAGATTTATATCTGATCATGTGTTCACCTCAGGTCTGGGAGTTGCAAATGGTACATCAAATAATAATGCCGTGGATTTTTCTATAAATGATTTAAAATATAAGATGAATGGTAATTCTATTTCCTTACAGTACTCAGCAAGCTGGAGTGGAGGGGAAGGAACAGATTTTCAAGTTTTTGGTTTTCCAAGATTGTTTTCCTGTGATGGTTTTTTTAACGCAATTCTTCTATCTACAGGTAGAACAGTTATAGCTAGATGGCTTAAAGGAACTAATAGAGTTAAGTTGTTTTCAGCTATTGATGGGGTAAGTATATCAATTCCAGAGTCTGGTACTCTTATAATTCAGGGAGAGTATTTTGTCTGATCTGTTTTAGGTTGTCTTTTTTTGGGGGGAGTTAACCCCTAAAGGGGCATATAACTTTTAGTACTTTGGGGTTGGTATTATTTCCAATTCGTGGACGGAAGTAAATACACGTGCACCTAGTCGTAATCGTCTCACCAAAAAAATCGATATCAATCCTGATTGTGCATCTGAAAGGCCGTGGCGAGATCAAGCTCTACAATCATGTGGGCAAGTGGCTGAACGAAACAGGTTTAGCTCTCGTCCAAAGCTGGCGACACAGGCAGATTAACGCTGTATGTGTATACATTTATCTGCGGTGTTCTGCTTTCTTATGTCGGTTAAGAAATGATTTTGAGGGGAAATTTAGGGCCGGTAAAAAGTCCGCTTATGCCCCTATATGTCTGTCAGGTAACTATCTTAACTTGCTGATATTTTAGAATTTATAATTTTTACAACAGGTTATAATTTCTGATACTATACCCCCCTACAGTATACAGAGGTCTTTATGCCACAATCACCGGTCGATAAAAAACGTATTTTGACCCGCGTGCGGCGGATCCGCGGTCAGGTCGAGGCTTTAGAGCGCGCCCTGGAGCAGGGCGCGGCCTGCGATGCCATTCTCCAGCAGATTGCCGCGGTGCGCGGCGCCGCTAACGGGCTGATGGGCGATATGGTTGAAGTTCATCTCAAAGATGAGCTGGTTGCAGGCGATAGCACGCCGGAGCAACGTGCGTTAAAAATGGCGGAGATTGGGCCAATATTGCGCGCTTATCTAAAATAAGCCTTACCACCGAAATGGGAGCAGATTCATGAAATCACGTGCAGCCGTAGCTTTTGGGCCAGGTCAGCCGCTTAAAATTGTTGAGATTGATGTTGCACCGCCGAAGAAGGGTGAGGTGCTGGTGCGTATTACTCATACCGGGGTTTGCCATACCGATGCTTACACCCTATCGGGAGATGATCCGGAAGGTGTGTTCCCGGCGGTGCTGGGCCATGAAGGCGGCGGTGTGGTTGTAGAAGTCGGTGAGGGCGTTACCAGCCTGAAGCCTGGCGATCACGTTATTCCGCTCTACACCGCTGAATGCGGTGAGTGTAAGTTCTGTAAATCGGGCAAAACTAACCTCTGCCAGGCAGTACGCGCCACGCAGGGTAAAGGGCTGATGCCGGATGGTACCACTCGTTTCTCTTACAATGGTGAGCCGATTTATCACTATATGGGCACCAGTACTTTTAGCGAGTACACCGTTGTGGCCGAGATCTCTCTGGCGAAAGTGAATCCGGCGGCTCCGTTGGAAAAAGTTTGTCTGCTGGGCTGCGGTGTTACCACCGGTATTGGCGCCGTGCACAACACCGCGAAAGTCAAAGAGGGGGATACCGTGGCGGTATTCGGCCTGGGCGGTATCGGTCTGGCGGTTATTCAGGGCGCATTACAGGCGAAAGCCGGTCGGATTATTGCCATTGATACCAACCCGGATAAATTCGAGCTGGCTCGCGATATGGGTGCAACTGACTTTGTGAACCCGAAAGATTACGACAAGCCAATTCAGGATGTCATCGTCGAAATGACTGACGGCGGGGTTGATTTCAGCTTCGAATGTATTGGTAACGTTGATGTCATGCGTTCGGCCCTGGAGTGTTGCCACAAAGGCTGGGGTGAGAGCGTTATTATTGGCGTAGCCGGTGCCGGTAAAGAGATTCGCACTCGTCCATTCCAACTGGTGACTGGCCGCGTATGGCGCGGTTCAGCCTTTGGCGGTGTAAAAGGGCGCACTCAGCTGCCGGGAATGGTAGAAGAGGCGATGGCAGGTAAAATCCGTCTCGACCCGTTTATTACCCATCGGATGCCGTTGGAGCAGATCAATGAAGCCTTTGATTTGATGCACGAGGGTAAATCCATTCGTACCGTTATTCATTTCGGTGATAAATAACCCTTTACGCCAGATATTAGTGCCAGAAAGGCCGCGTCAGCGGCCTTTTTTACCTTTTCACTGATGTCCGTTATTTTTGCAACTCACAAGCCCCGACATGCCGGTTGAAAACCTCCCCACGCCACTGATTGTTCCACCTTATCTTTTTTATACACTCCGCTATTGATTATAAATAATGTGAATAATTAGTTATTCGGCGCGCCAGATTTGTTAAATGTGGTTATATTTACACAGCTAATTTTGCATAATGCGTCATCTGACTAAAGGTGGCAGTGAGTGTATGACAAACCAGAAGCTGTCTGATGTGGCGTATCGCCACTTTATTGAGAACGTTAAAGATTATGCCATCTACATGCTCAATGTGGATGGTACGGTAGCCAGCTGGAATGAGGGGGCTCGTCGGGCCAAACTCTATGCTGATGATGAGATAATCGGCCAGTATTTTGGCGTATTTTATAGCCAGGCCGAGCAGGAAAGCGGCGTACCTCAGCACAACCTGGCACTGGCGCTCCATAAAGGTAAATTTGAAGGTGAAGGCTGGCGCTATCGTAAAGATGGCAGCCGTTTCTGGGCGCACGTTATCATTGATGCCATTCGCGATGAACAAGGGGAACTGCTGGGATTTGCCAAGATAACTCGCGATATCAGCGAGCAAAAGCAGGTTATTGATAAAATATCCTGGCTGGCGCGCTTTGATGCACTGACCGGTCTGCCTAATCGCAACGAGTTTTTCACCTTTGCTCTGCATCTGTTTGAAGAAAGTGAATACCCCTATATCGGCATCTGCACTATCGATCTGGATAAATTCAAGGATATTAACGATCTCGAAGGGCACCATATTGGCGATATGCTTTTGCAGCGCCTGTCGGCGCGGGTGCTCAAGATCGTTGGGCCGGAGGCGATGGTCGCCCGTTTTGGCGGCGATGAATTTGTGGCGATTAAACCCTGCTATCATCGGGAGGAGCTGCAGCGCTTTGCTTGCCAGCTTCACGAATGTTTTAGCGGCCGGATAGAGACTGGCGATAGCGAAGTGACGGTTAGTGCCAGCATCGGTGTTTCGGTTTATCCGGATGATGGTTCGGAAATCAACGCGCTGATTGGGAATTCTGACCTGGCTATGTATCGCGCTAAAGCCAATGTAGATTCTAAAATCTGCTGGTATGAGCGGGATATGGATGAACGCACGCGTGCGCGCAATGCCATGGCGGCGGATATTCGTCGCGGTATCAAAGAAGGGCAGTTCTTTATTCATTACCAGGAGAAACGCAATCTTAAGGATAAGAGCATTACCGGTTACGAAGCGCTGTTGCGCTGGCAGCATCCTGAGCGCGGGCTGGTGGCACCGGACGAATTTATTCCCGTTGCTGAAGAGAGCGGCGCCATAGTGCCGCTGGGATATTGGGTGATTGAGAAGGTGTGCGAGGAGTCGGTTGCCAATCAGATAGGTAAAAGAGTATCCATTAATATCTCCGCCGTTCAGCTCCGCCACCGCACTTTTATCGATAAAGTGCGCGAAATTCTGCAACGCACCGCTTATCCGCTATCGCTGCTGGAGTTTGAAGTCACCGAAACCGCGTTTATCGTCAACAAGAAGCTGGCTTACAGTATCTTGCATCAGTTCCAGAAAATGGGGATCAGCATTGCGCTGGATGATTTCGGTACCGGATACTCATCGCTTAGCACGCTGCGCGATTTCCATTTTGATGTGATTAAGCTCGATCGCAGTTTCCTGACCAATGTGGAAAACAACTTCCAGGCCCGCTCTTTCGTGCGGGCCATTATTTCGCTCGGCCACTCAATCAATACCCCACTGGTGGCCGAAGGTGTCGAAACTGAAGAACAGCTGCGGGTTTTAGAAGAGGAAGGCTGTAGCGAGATTCAGGGCTTCCTGTTCGGCAGACCGGTGGATATCCACCACTTGCAGCGTTAAAAATTACGATAGCGCCCGGTTTCCGCGGGTTTCACGGCGGGCGACTATCCGGGCGCGCAGCGTATCGTAAACCCAGTTATAGACCACGGTGTAGGGCAGGAAGAACAGGAAGAAGCCTATCTCCAGCATAAAAGCCTGCACCAGACCAACGCCCAGCCACAGCGCGGCAATCGTTGAACCGATGATAATAAACCCACCTTCAAATCCCAGGGCATGGCATACGCGCACTCTGGCGGTACGGATGACTTTATCGGCCGGCCACAGACGGTCAAACATCATGTTATAGATAATATTCCAGACCATGGCACCAGAGGCCAGAATCAGGGTCAGTGCCCCCATTTCCAGCACCGGGCGGTTCATCAGCCAGGCGCTGACCGGCGCACAGATACAGGTGGCGATAAGCTCAAATCCCACGGCGTGGAATACACGCTCAACTATTGAACGCTTAGACATAAAAAACTCCTGCAAAAAATTGGCTCAGGGAAGACATTGCGGGAATTATCATCGATAATTCATGGGAATCTAAATTAGATACCATCGGAAAAAACGATAGATGAACTACTCGCCAGAAGCTCTTGAAGCATTAGTGGAAACGGTCGCCAGCGGCTCCTTTTCCGGCGCAGCGCGCCGACTCAATAAAAGCCAGTCCACCATTAGCGCGGCAATCGCTAACCTTGAGGTTGATTTAGATATCCAGCTTTTCGACCGCAGCCGTCGCCAGCCGCAGCTGACCGAGGCCGGACGGCGAGTGCTGGTTCAGGCGCGGGAGATTCTGGAGGCCCACTATCGGCTGGAGCAGTTGGCTATCCGTCTGGCGGATCGCCTTGAGCCCCGGCTTACATTTGTGCTGTCCGATACTTTTGATCCGCTGGCGCTGGAGCAGATGATGCGTGCCATCGACCGGCGCTTTCCTGATATCGAGTTTGAATGCCTGGTGAATGAAGAAGAGGATGTTATCGATCTGCTGCAAAAGCAGCGCGCCCATCTGGGGCTGGTGGCATCGCGGGATCGTTATCCGCCGGATATCGGTGCGGCGCGCCTGCCACATCAAACCGAGATGGCTTTGTTTGCCGCTCCTGACCATCCGCTGGCTTCACGCCGGGCAATTAGCCCCGATCAGCTGGCTGCCACCCGCGAGCTGCGGCTGGGCAGTTATCTGACCGCCGAGCGGGAGCCGGAGGAGGGCTCCCGCTGGTCGGCACCTAACTACCTGCTGTTACTGAGCATGGCCGTGCAGGGGCTGGGCTGGAGTATGCTGCCCACCGCGCTGGTGCAGGAGTTTAGTTCTGCCGGGCAATTGGTAGTGCTGGATGCTATCGGCTGGCCGCGTCAGGTATCGGTCGATGTAGTATGGTCGCGACAGGCCCCGCCGGGGCCTGCCGGGCTTTGGCTACGGGATTATCTGCTGGCTGGCGCGGCATAAAGTAGAATGAATTTCTGGGGTTAAGGCATCAATTGCAAATAATGAGCACTCGTTTTGCCAAATAAGGTTTATATGACTAATTAAAATAGTGAATACAGTCTGGTTCGCCAGATTGAGTGTTCGAAAGAACATGCATGCCACTGTTTTAGTTTTTTTCTGCACCAATCCTGCAGTCATTTAACCCTGATTCCTTACAGCGCAAGCTGTAAGGTTTTTTTTTGGCCGCGACTTATCCAGGCATTGATTTCCTCATGGCATCCAGCACGATTTGAGACCCGCTATTAAGCGGGGTATCCACTCGGGTCAGGATCCCAATCGGCTCTCCGGCTCCCGGTATTGCTACCGGTAAAGAGACCAGAGTCCCGTGACGCAGGCAGTCTTTAACCGCGCCGGAAGGCACAAACCACACATAATCGTATTCCACGGTAAGCTGGCGCGAGAGCGAAGCAGAGAGGGTTTCAATGCAACCTTCCGGTAACACGCAGCCCTGGGTTGCCAGCAGCGCTTCGGCTTGCTGACGCGGAGCCGTGCCTTTCGGCGACACCACCGCAGGCCACTCCAGCACCCGGCTCAGAGTGATGGTGTCGTTTAGCAATGGGTGAGAAGGGCGAACTACCAGCTTTAATGACTCCAGAAACAGCAGCTCATAGTTAAGGCCGGCCATCATTTCCGGGTCGGACATCCGGCCAATTCCTAAATCTATCTCGCCAGATTTAAGCGCTGCCAGAATCATGGTGTTGTTCATGGTCGCCACCTGCAGGTTAATGCCGGGCTGCTGGCGATGACAATTGCCGATAACGCCTGGAAGGATGCCCAGTGCGGCGGTGGGCAGTGCGCCAATGCGTACCATCTGGGCGGGATCGCCTTCACGGCGGCTGAGAGAAAGCCCGGCGGTGTTAAGCGCGTCCAGCACCTTAAGCGCATGGGTTAGGAATTTTTCCCCCATCAGCGTCAGCTGCGCACCCAGACGGCCGCGCTCGAACAGCCGCACGCCGGTCAGGCCTTCCAGCTCATTTAAGGTTTTAGACAGCGCGGGCTGGCTAAGATTGAGGGTTTCTGCGGCCCGCCCCAGGGTGCCCTGTTGAGCGACGGCGACAAAAGTATGCAGATGGCGCAGGCGAATGCGCTGATTAAACAGACCATTTTTTTCCATAACCGGATGTTAAGGAACCTCGTTGTACGTTTTCAAGACATGTTAGTTGAATTTGATAACCTTACTGCAAAATATAATTAACATTTCATCGAGGCAAGATGTTAACTGCTCCACAAATCGCCCGGATCACAAAAAGTAAATAATTTATGCTCTTGCCCCGGTGGCTTATCTACTATTCCTGCAACAAACGGGTCGCTAACGGGACAAGCTATGAGCACTTTTCTATCGTCGGATGATATTCGTGAACTGTTCGCTCAGGCCTTATCGGCTATGTACCAGCAGGAGGTGTCGCCCTACGTTACGCTGCTGGAACTGATAAGCGACGTTAATCTGGCCGTGCTGGAAAAAGATGCCCGGCTGCATCAGGCGCTGGTGAATAGCGATGAACTCGGGCGGTTGAATATCGAGCGTCACGGTGCGATTCGCATCGGTCTTGCTAGTGAACTGGCGATGCTACGCCGCGTGTTTGCGGTAATGGGTATGGAACCGGTGGGCTATTACGATTTATCCGCTGCCGGGGTTCCGGTGCACTCGACCGCCTTTCGGCCGGTAAGTGACGAAGCGCTGAGCCGCAATCCATTTAGGGTATTTACTTCGTGGTTACGGCTGGAGCTGATAGCCGACGCCCGGCTGCGTAAAAAAGCGGCGGCAATACTGGCCCGACGCGATATTTTTACCAGCGGTTGCCGTCGGATGCTGGCGCTATTTGAGCACCAAGGCGGGCTGACGGCGGCGCAGGCCCCGGAGTTTGTCGCCGAAGCGCTGGAGACTTTCCGCTGGCATTCGCAAACTCAGGTAGATGAAGAGACTTATCGACAGCTATCGACAGCGCACCGGCTGGTGGCTGATGTCGTGTGCTTTCCCGGCTGTCACATCAATCATCTGACGCCGCGAACCCTGGATATCGATCGGGTGCAGGCGCTAATGCCGGAGTATGGCCTGACGCCGAAAGCCACTATTGAAGGGCCACCGCGGCGGCAGTATCCGATATTACTGCGCCAGACCAGTTTTCAGGCGCTGGATGAACCGGTCATTTTTAGCGATGGCTCGCCGGGTCACCATCGGGCACGTTTTGGTGAAACGGAACAGCGTGGCGTAGCTTTGACCCCGAAAGGCCGCGAATTATATGACCGTTTGCTGGTTGCCGCCGGAAACGCCAGCGATAATCTGACTCACCAGCAGGCGCTATTACGGGCATTTAGCGAATTTCCTGATGATGAAGTGCTGATGCGTCGTCTGGGGCTGGCCTATTATCGCTACCGTCTGACGCCGGTAGGAGAGGCTCATCGGCATCTAATCAGTATTGGCGACGATCCGCAACTGCTGGTGGAGCGTGGTTGGGTCAGCGCACAGCCGGTGCTCTATGAGGATTTTTTGCCGGTCAGCGCGGCAGGGATTTTCCAGTCCAACCTGGAGTCATCCGGGGCTGTTTGCGATACCGGAAACGGGCAGCAGGACTTCGAGCAGGCGCTGGGTTGTCCGGTCTTAGATCCGTTTAAGCAATACGCGCAGGCGGAGGCCCGCAGCAAACATCGTTGCGGGATGCTGTAAAAAGGGTACTCTTCAGGGATTGCGGTTTTTGGAATAGATGTCATGAATAACCCAAGCACCATTCATATTACTCTGCCGGATGGTGAGCTTATTGGTCTGCGCGAAGACGCTCTCGCTATCTGGCGTGGGATCCCTTATGCGGCTCCACCGCTGGGCGAACTGCGCTGGCGGGCTCCTCAGCCAGTGGAGCGCTGGGAAGGTGTCCGCGAAGCATTTGATAACGGCAGCGCCTGTTGGCAGGACGAAGTCGCCTGTAGCGAAATGGGCGGCGGTAGTCCGGGTTCGCTGTCGGAAGATTGTCTGTGGCTAAACGTTTTTGCCCCGGCAGAATCCAGCGAACCGCTGCCGGTGATGGTCTGGCTGCACGGAGGCGGATATACCATCGGCAGCGCCGGGCTGCCACCTTATGACGGACGGGCGCTGGCCCGGCGCGGGGTGGTTCTGGTCAGCGTTAATTACCGGCTGGGGCATTTCGGCTTCTTCAGCCATCCGGCGCTGGACGATGAGGAGCAAGAAGGGCCTGTCGCGAACTTTGCCCTGCTGGATCAGATAGCCGCGCTGCGCTGGGTGCAGCAAAATATTCATCTGTTTGGCGGCGATGCCGGGCGGGTGACACTGTTTGGTGAATCGGCGGGAGCGCGTAGCGTGCTGTCACTGATGGCTTCACCGCTGGCTAAAGGGTTATTCCATCAGGCGGCGGTGCAGAGCGCCTATACCCTGGATGATGTACCTCTCTCCAAGGCCCGAACCCGCAGCCAGACGCTCATTAATGCGCTGCTTCCTCACGACAACGACGCGCCGCCGCTCACCGCTGCCGAGCTGCGGGCTATTCCAGCTCAGGACATAGCGCAAGCCTCGGTAGCCTGTAGCACCGGCCCGGTGCCGATTGCGGGCGACCGGGTGCTGCCGGTACCCATGCTGGAGACCTTCTTTGCGACTCGCCAGCACCGAATGCCAGTTCTGATTGGTAGTAATAGCGACGAGGCCAGTGTGATGGCCTGGTTTGGAATGGATCTTGCCGAGCAGATCCAGCGCCTGCGGCGTGAGCAGCGGCTGGGACTGGCATTGATACGGCTGCTGTATCCACGGGTGCGCGGCGATGCCCAGCTTGGCCGCGTGGTCTGCCGCGATATGGCCTTCACCACGCTTGGTCTGGTAGTAATGCAGGCTCAGCAGCGGGCCGGGCAGCCGTGCTGGCGCTACTACTTTGATTATGTGAGTGAAAGCGGGCGCAGCCAGTTTCCCGACGGAGCCTGGCACGGCAATGATATTCCGTATGTGTTTGATAATCTTGATCTGGCACCGGTTGTCATGGGACGTGACTTTGATGACCAGGATCGGGCGTTTGCCGCGCTGGTGGCTGATTATTGGGTCAGCTTTGCCCGTAGCGCCGGAAGTCATACTCAATCTTTACCGGGGCCAATGGCATGGCCGGCGTGTAGCGGTAAACACTCCCGTACTCTTGGTCTGGGCGTCGGCAGCCGCTATAGATTGCGCCTGTGGCGCGGTTTTATGCAGCTGCGCCTGCAATTTTTTAAGCGGGTAATGCGTCATCATGTGACGCTGGACTAAAGCACAGGGCGTTGCCAAGAGCGGGTGCTGGCGCGATGCCATCACCCGCTAAGCACTTTACCCCTGCGGGCAATAGATATTGCGGTAATGGGTCAGCCGGTGGTGGAAGAAGTGGTGCCAGTGTTCAGGGATGTGATGCAACACGGCGTCCAGTAGGGGGGCCTTACCCAGGTATTCACGAAAGGCATGGGTGGAAGCCAGAAAGTCGACGGTTTTTTCAGCCAGCGTATGTTGTGGCTCAGTAGAATTTATCATCTGATTATCCTTAACCAAGTTAAAAAATCCGCTTTAAATATATACCAGATTATTTTGTGGTTAATTTCTGCCAGGACGATTTTTGAAGAAAAATCACAATTATTTACGTAGTGCCATTAATTGATAATTAAGAACATAAAGCGGTGCATTCTTAAAATTATCGCTAAAACAATATGATATTAAATAAGTCGATAATGGGCTTAGATAACGCTGGTTAAGTATGCAGCAATCCCTTGTCACGTCTGATTTCCGGGCGGTTACAAATTAAAGAATAGTACTTTGCGATTGATGTTAAATCGGCATTTATTAGCGCTCAAATAGTTAATAACTAGCAATATTCTGATGCCAGGATGATTCTATAAACCGGTTGGCTTCAGGAGGGATTTTGTCTAGAGTTAGCCCATTGCCAGAGGGTGAAATTAAAATAACTTTCGGCATTCAGATTTGCCAATAACATCGACATATAAGGACGATTTTTCGGGCATGAATCGCAGACGTTTTATTAAAGCTTCTATGGCGCTGGCCGCAGCCTGCGGAACGCCAGCTCTCGCTTCATTGTTTTCGCAACAGGCATGGGCTGCCGGGGAGAATGGCATCGCTGACGGGCAATCGCGACCGTTTAGCTTCAGCGAACTGCAGCAAATGGCCAGCTCACTGGCGAAAGAACCGTGGGGCGGAGCGCCGCGAGCGCTGCCCGATACTCTGGCAAACCTTACCCCTCAGGCCTATAACAGTATTCAGTATGATGCCGGTCATTCCCTGTGGAATGGGATAAATGGCCGTCAGCTCGATGTGCAGTATTTCCACGTGGGCATGGGTTTTAAACGTCGGGTGCGGATGTTTTCTCTCGATCCGGCCAGCCATCAGGCCCGCGAGATCCATTTCCGCCCGGAACTGTTTAACTACCACGATGCCGGTGTCGATACCAAGGCATTACAGGGCCAGTCCGATCTCGGTTTCGCCGGATTTAAAGTCTTTAAGAAGCCGGAATTAACGCGTCGCGACGTTGTGTCGTTCCTTGGCGCAAGCTACTTCCGCGCCGTGGACGATACCTACCAGTACGGCCTGTCGGCGCGCGGTCTGGCGGTAGACACGTTCACCGATACGCCAGAAGAGTTCCCGGACTTCACTTCGTTTTGGTTTGAAACGCCAAAAGCCAGCGACACAACCTTTGTGGTTTATGCGCTGCTCGACAGCCCAAGCGTTACCGGGGCCTATAAATTCATCATTCATTGCCAGACCAAACAGGTGGTGATGGAGGTGGAGAACCATCTGTTTGCCCGTAAAGATATTAAACAAGTCGGTATCGCGCCGATGACCAGCATGTTTAGCTGCGGCACCAACGAGCGGCGGATGTGTGACACCATCCACCCGCAAATCCACGATTCTGACCGCCTGGCCATGTGGCGCGGCAACGGGGAGTGGGTTTGTCGGCCATTGAACAACCCGCAGCGCCTGCAATTTAATGCTTTCCAGGACGATAGCCCGAAAGGTTTTGGCCTGCTGCAGCTCGACCATGATTTCGCTACCTATCAGGATGTGATGGGCTGGTACGATAAGCGCCCGAGCCTGTGGGTTGAGCCATCGAACCAGTGGGGCAAAGGCTCGGTAAACCTGATGGAGATCCCGACCACCGGTGAAACGCTGGATAACATCGTCTGTTTCTGGCAGCCGGAAAAACCGGTACGCGCCGGAGATACTCTGAACTTCAGCTACCGTTTGTACTGGAGCAGCGTGCCGCCGGTGCATACGCCACTGTCTCGGGTGCTGGCGACCCGCACCGGTATGGGCGGATTCCCGGAAGGATGGGCGCCGGGTGAACACTATCCGGATAAATGGGCGCGTCGCTTTGCCATCGACTTTGTCGGAGGTGATTTGAAAGCCGCAGCGCCAAAAGGGATTGAACCGGTTATTACCCTGTCCAGCGGAGAGGCGAAACAGGTGGAAATCCTGTATGTCGAACCGTTTGACGGCTATCGCATTCTGTTTGACTGGTACCCGACATCTGCCTCCACCGAGCCGGTGGAGATGCGCATGTTTCTGCGTTGCCAGGGCGATGCCATCAGCGAAACCTGGCTCTATCAGTACTTCCCTCCGGCTGCGGATAAACGTAATTACGTCGACGACCGCCAGATGCGTTAAACTGCCCGGGTCATCAGACGCATTTTTTCAGCCGCAGCGCCTGCCAGCCTGCGGCTGAGTTGTATTTATTGTAAGGAGCAGAAGTGAATCACACTGAAGCCAGCCCCGGCGAAGAGGTCCTGTCAGTTGACGGTGAACTGGAACTGCATGCGGTCAGCGAGCGTTTTATCGATCCGCTGCTGGAGGTTATCGTTCGTCACCGGGAGTGGCTGCAACAATCGATGAACTGGCCGGCTGAGGTCAAAGGTCGGGCCGATATTGAACGCACGGTACGCGGTAATATGATGCTGCACCAGCGCGGCTATAGCAAAATGTACATGTTGCTGGTGGCCGGTGAATTGGTCGGAGTATTGTCGTTCAATCAGATAGAGCCAAACAACAAAACCGCCTACATTGGCTACTGGCGCTCGCCGGACTGCCCGCGTAAAGGCGTGGTCTCTCAGGCACTGCAAAAGGTGATGGCGCATTATAGCGCGGCGGGGATCATTCGCCGCTTTGTGATTAAGTGCATCGTGACTAACGAAGCCAGTAACCAGTTGGCACGGCGTAATGGTTTTCAACTGGAAGGGCGGATGCGCGAGGCGGAGTTCCTCAACGGCAGCTATCACGACCAGCATATCTATGGATGCATCATCGACCCGGCCAGCGATAATCAATAAAACCGCTATAGATAGATAAGTCAGTAAAGCCCGTAATAGGGAACCTGGGTTATCAGACTATCGCCATCCAAAAACTTCGGGCCGCGGATATGCAGAGCGCTATCGGTAGCGCGCAGCTCCATGCGGCCCGCAATAACCACGCGATCCTCCACCAGAATGTCACCTTCAAGCCGGGCGTGCCCGCCTATCTCCACCTGTCCATCCAGTACCAGCGGGCCGCCGCGCAATCGCGCCTCACCGCCGACCTGGACCCGCTGGCGTAACAGGCAGTCGCCATAAACTTCTGCATTGCCAAATACTCGCGCACCATAACGTAATACCGGGCTTTGGCCATCCAGTTCACCGGCTATCAGCCGGGCTGAGTCATAAACCTGGGCGCAGTCGCAAACCCAAATGTGATTAATATCGTTGCCCAAAAGCTCTGCCTGACCATAAATTGCCGCCCGGTGATCCACCAGTACATAGCGCAGGCGCGCCTGCTCGCCGATAGAAGCCTGATGAGCAACCCGGCAGGCATAGAGCTGAGCCTGACCTTCAATGCGCACTGCCGCAGAAACCGCCCGATCTGAGCCGGTAATTTCGCAATGTTCTACCCGGGCGGCGGCGGTTATCCGGCTATGTCCTGAGACCTTGCAGCCCAGCACCTGAGCGCTTCCGCCTATCTGCACCGCCCCCTGAATCTGGCTGCTATCTACGGTGGACTTACCGCCGAGCCACGCACCGTCGCTGAGCATACATTCGCCAAGCACTCGGGCATTTTCAGTAACCCGCGCGCCGCCCCAGACGAGGCTATTGTGGTGATAAATCCAGCTATCGCCATCGTGACTAAGCTGCTGTTCGCTCTCCACCCAGCCGCCGGGGGTTCCGGGCAGCACATCGGCAAACTGCCGTTCGGCAATAAGCTGGTGCAGCGTAATGCGTCGCCGGGAGCCATTTTCCTGGACGGTAAAGGGCCGGGACTCTTCGCTTAATCGATATTTCTTCATCGCTGACCACTCCGGCTGAGAAACACTGAGTTAAACTTAGCAAAATTTGCGCTTATCCAGATGAAGGTCTGTAGAGAGCAGTGGTGAGCTACGGCCAAATGCCAGACTATCATCGCGGCCAAAGGAAGGGGTCATAGTGCAATAGAAGGAGTAGAATAGCCGTCAGGCTGTGGTTATCCCCCAGGCAAACGGGGGGCATGGGCTGGAAATTACCCCGATCAGCCATTAAGATGCATTTCAAATATATATTAAAGTTTAAACCGAATGAGCAAAAATACACCCGTCCGGCCTGATAATTCCGCCACCTTTCTTAATTTGCCCGCCGGCTATTTTGGCATTGTGCTGGGGACTATTGGGATTGGGTTCTCCTGGCGTTACGCCGCTACCATCTGGCCGCTGTCGCCGCGGGTGGGTGATGCCATTGTTTTGATAGCTATTGTGGTCTGGGCGCTTTTGGCCTGTGCTTTTATCTGGCGGTTGATTGCTCAGCGCCACAGCGTAGTGGCGGAAATTCATCATCCACTGATGAGCAGCTACGTTAGCCTGTTTCCGGCCACCACCATGCTGGTGGCGATTGGCATTACTCCATGGTGCCATCCTCTGGCGCTGATTCTGTTCACCTGCGGCGCGATAGGGCAGCTTGGCTACGCGGCCTGGCAAAGCGCCGGGCTGTGGCGCGGGCACCATCCGGTCGCCGCTACTACGCCGGGGCTATACCTTCCAACTGTCGCCAGTAACTTTATTAGCGCCATGGCATGCGGAGCCCTTGGCCTGCACGATATGGGGTGGCTATTTCTGGGCGCCGGGGTGTTGTCCTGGCTGAGTCTCGAACCGGCCATTCTGCACCGGATGCGTAGCGTTGATGAGATGCCGCCCGCCGTGCGTACCTCTTTGGGTATTCAGCTGGCACCTTCACTGGTGGCCTGTAGCGCTTATCTGGCCGTCAACGGCGGCCACTCAGACAGCTTTGCGAAAATGCTGTTTGGCTACGGCCTGCTGCAACTGCTGTTTATGGCGCGCCTGATCCCGTGGTATATGGCCCAGCCGTTCTCGCCGGGGTTCTGGAGCTTTTCGTTCGGTATAACCGCGCTTGCCACCACCGGGCTGCACCTTGGCCATTCGGCTCCCGATGGCATTTTGCACTGGCTGGCGCTGCCGCTGTTCATTCTTGCCAATATCATCATCGGGCTGCTGGCGCTGAAGACGCTGATATTACTGGCCCGGGGAAAATTGCTGGTGCGCACTGCTGCGCCCCGGCCGCTGACATCTGAGGAATAAAAATGGAACGTGATGCTAACTACTTTAGCGAAAAATACGGTCTGACCCGCACGCATTCAGAAGTGCTTAATGCCGTCAACTACGTGACGCCGGGGAGAACCCTCGACCTTGGTTGCGGCAGCGGTCGTAATAGCCTGTATCTGGCGGCGAAAGGATTTGAAGTAGATGCCTGGGATCGTAATGAGATGGGGCTGCGTAACCTGGCTCACATTGCATCGGAAGAAGGGCTGAGTACCCATTTGCGTACGCGCAATGTTGATCTTAACGAACTGAGCTTCGATGCCGGATACGATTTTATTCTGTCCACCGTGGTCATGATGTTTTTACAGCCTCAAACCATCCCGGGCCTTATCGCTAACATGCAGCGTTGCACATTGCCGGGTGGGTATAACCTGATTGTCGCCGCGATGGATACCGCGGATTATCCTTGTACCGTAGGCTTCCCATTTGCGTTTAAAGAGAACGAGCTGAAAAACTACTATGCGGGCTGGGAGCTGGTGAAATACAACGAAGATATGGGTGAGCTTCATAAAACCGATGAAAACGGTCAGCGCATCAAACTACGTTTCGCCACTCTGCTGGCACGTAAAATCTAACGGTAAATTTAGCGCCCGCTAACCGCCAGCGGGCGCATTTTCTCAGGCCGCGTTTTGTGGCCTGCGCCGCCACACTCTTTGCGGCAGGCGAATAAACATCACCAGATTCCCCCCTAAAATCAACGCCAGTCCAGCCAGCGCGTTAGGTGTCCACTCATAGCCTTCATATACCGTTGAAATCCCGAGCGCCACTAAAGGGAACAGCAGCGTACTGTAAGCGGCAGGCCCGGCGCCGATACGTTTTACCAGCGTGAAATAAGCGCCAAAGGCGATAATCGAGCCGAATAGGGTCAGATACCCCAGCGAGCCGAGATAGCGCAGGGAGAAGTCCATTCGGAAGCTGTCGCCGTGAGCCAGCGACACCAGGCCCATAATTAATGCGCCGTAGCTCATGGCCCAACCGTTGGTGGAGAATGTATCCAGCCCCCGACGCTGATGGCGCGTCGAGATCATATTTCCCAGCGAAAAACCCCAGGTACCGAGCAGCGACAGGCCAACGCCGGTTAATAACTCCGCGCTGTGAGCCGCATGCAGGTCGCGCCAGAACAGAGTGCAGATACCGATAATACCCAGCACGGCGGCCAGATAAAAACGGGGTGCAGGCACCGTGCGAAACCACAGCCAGCCATTGAGTGCGTTAAATAAAATCGCCATCGAAAAGATAACCGATTCCAGACCGCTGCTGATAAACGACGTCGCGTGATAAAAACAGTAGTAGTTAAAGCCGAATACGCAGGCACCCTGCGCCAGGCAAAACAGATGGTCGCGCGGTGTCAGACGTTGCAGGCGGCGGGTTACGGTCAGTAACCCCAGCAGAATGATGGCCGACAGGGCAAAGCGCCAGAAAATAGAAACCGTGGCGGGTACCACGCCTTGTTGCAGCACAATCGCAATCCAGGTCGTTCCCCAGATAACAACCACAAGCGCATAGAGCAGGGCATTCATAACAGACTCCGAAAGCAAAAAAGGCAGGCTATCGGGTTCGGGAATCGGGCGCTTGCAGGGTTTTGCCAGGCTTGCATATTCTTGCGGTTTTTTTTATCCCGGCGGCGGGAGAATTGCTGCGCGGGATCGATGGCTGAATTAAACTAACTCTGCCTAATCCGGAGTCTGCATGAAATCACATTACGCCGCCGTCGATAACTTACAGCAGCATAAAGCCCAGTTGCGTGACAGCATCTGGCTGGACTCCGACGTGCAGCTGGCGGCCTGGTATAACTGCAATGACCGGGTGCAGCAGTACAATCAGCACCATATTCTGAGCCTCTACCTGGCCGATGGTGTCGAAACTTATCGTCGCACTGTCGATGGATGGCGTAACGGTGGTGGCCCGGATCGCTTTTGCCTGATGCCCAGTCAGGCAGAATATACCTGGGATATTCGCGGCTCCCTCTCTTTTGCTCACCTCTATTACACCGATGCGCATTTGCGGGATATCGCCCAGCGTATTTGGGATCGCAGTCCGGCGGGGATTGAACTGGATGAGCGGATTTTTGCCGCCGATCCGCAGATAGCGGTTATCTTTCGCCACTTTTTGCTGAGCGTGGACTGGCAGCAGGCCGCTAATCAGCTCCAGCTTAGTAGCGCCACCACGTTGTTGCTGACGCATATTATTCAGCATCACAGTGCGGTGCGCTGGCGCACGCCTGGCGTTAGCGGCGGGCTGGCACCGGTGGTACTGCGCCGGGTACAGGAGTGGGTGCAGGAGAATCTCGATGCGCCATTGACGCTGGGGCAGATGGCCGCTCAGGCCGGGCTTAGTGAATACCACTTTGCCCGGATGTTCCGCCAGTCCGTAGGCATGGCTCCTCATCAGTACGTAATGGCACAACGAATGGCGCTGGCCGAGCGGATGGTTCGCGATGGTCATCTGCCTTTTACTGAAATTGCCCTTGCCTGCGGTTTTAGTTCCGCCAGCCATTTCAGTAACCGATTTAGGGCAACTTTTGGCATGACGCCGAGCCAGTTACGTGGCGCGCGGACGGCGTAACGCCAGATGGACAATGGCTCCGGCCACCAGCCCCCAAAATGCTGAACTCACGCCCGCCAGGGCTATACCGGATGCGGTCACCAAAAAGGTGATTATCGCTCCATCGCGACCGCCTTCGTCGCGTAGCGCCTGAGTGAGACTACCGCTAAAAGTACCCAGCAATGCCAGCCCGGCCAGCGCTTGAATAAATGCCTCAGGGAACGCCGCCAGCAGCGCTGTCAGCAGCCCGCCGGAGACGCCCGCCAGCAGGTAAAACGCGCCTGCACAGGCGCTGGCTTTCCAGCGCTGCTCGGGTCTGGGGCCAGCCTCTTCGCCCTGACATACCGCAGCGGAAATTGCTGCGATACACACTGAAAATACCCCAAACGGCGCCAGTAGCATGGTGAGCAGTCCGGTTGATGTGATTAGCGGTGAGGCGGGAACCGGATAGCCAGCCGCCTGAAGTGCGGCAAATCCCGGCGCATTCTGTGAGGCCATATTTACCAGAAAGAACGGAATACCCACCCCAAGCAGGGTACTGAATGAAAATTGTGGCAGGGTGAAGGCTGGCGGAACCCACGGGCTGCCCGGCAGCGTTAGCGCAACCTGGCCCTGAAGTAATGCCGCCGCAACGCCACATGTCAGGGCGGCAATAATCGCCAGCCGGGGAAACAGTCGGCGGCATGCCAGCCAGCCAATGAGCATGGCCCCCACCAGCCAGCCGTTATCCGGCGCTACGCGGAAGGTGTCGAGACCAAATTTTAAAAGGATCCCGGCCAGCATTGCGCTGGCAAGCGCCGGAGGAATGGCCCGCATGAGCCGGGCAAACAGCCCGGTCACGCCACACAGCGTAGTCAGCGCGGCGGCGAAGATAAATACGCCAACCGATTGTGCCGGGGTCAGACCATGCAGGCTGGTGGCCAGCAGCGCTGCGCCGGGCGTTGACCATGCGGTAAGTACCGGCGCGCGGTAGCGTAAGCTCAGCCACAGTGAGCTGATGCCCATAGCGACCCCAAGTGCCGATAACCACCCTGCGGCCATAGCCGGGCTGGCACCGGCCGCCAGCGCTGCCTGCCACACAATAGCCGCCGAGCTGGTATAGCCGATAATAACGGCGATAAAACCGGCGCTGATAGCCGGTAACGGCAAACGGGAAAACATCACGACTCCTCCTGAATTAGCGCGCGTGCGCTATAACGTCCGGCCATCCTGGCATAGTGCGTTATAACGCACAAGAAGCTATAATCGCATTTTTCAGGAGGAATTATGGATATCGCGCGCCAGCTGGCCGACCGGCTCAAATCTCTGCGGCAGCACTATGGCTGGAGCCTAAGCGAGGCTGCCAGCCGCACCGGGGTATCTAAAGCTATGTTGGGCCAGATAGAGCGTCAGGAGTCCAGCCCGACCGTGGCCACCCTGTGGAAACTGGCAACCGGATTTAATGTTCCATTTACCGAACTGTTAATGCCCGATCTCGATGGTGAGTCGCAGCCGCAGGCGACGATGGTAGCCACGCCGCTGTTTCCCTATGACCCGCAACTTAATCTGGATTATCTGGCGCTGCGCCTGGAGCCTGGGGCAACCAGCCAGTCCGAGCCGCACCAGCATGGCGTTATCGAGCACGTGGTGGTGGTAAGCGGCCTGTTATGTCTGACGACGCCGGACGGCAAATGGGAGCTGCGGGCCGGAGAGGGCTGGCGTTTTGCCGGAGATGTTACCCACAGCTATCATAATCCCGGTGCGGTGCCGGTGCTGTTCCATAGCCTGATTCACTATCCACCATCCGCAGGTGAGAAATAAGGCTAAGCAAACTTCGCCTTGGGCCGTAGTTTCAATCATCCGTCTTATATCCCGGCTGCATTTTTAGCTGCCTTGAGTATAATGGCGGCCCCTTGACCCATATGGACTGCCCGCTATGCGCCTGCACCCTAATCAACTTGAACTATTAAGCCCGGCTCGCGATGCCAGTATCGCTCGTGAAGCCATCCTGCATGGCGCGGATGCCGTTTATATTGGGGGGCCGGGGTTCGGCGCTCGTCATAATGCGGGCAACAGCCTGGCCGACATTGCCGGGCTGGTGGAGTTTGCCCATCGCTATCGGGCCAACATTTTCGTCACCATGAATACCATCCTGCACGATAATGAGCTGGAAGCGGCCCAGGCCCAAATCCATCAGCTCTATCAGGCGGGGGTGGATGCGCTTATCGTGCAGGATATGGGGATCCTCGAACTGGATATTCCACCGATCGAACTGCATGCCAGTACCCAGTGCGATATTCGCAGCGTGGATAAAGCCCGCTTTCTGTCCGACGTGGGTTTTAGCCAGTTGGTCCTGGCGCGCGAGCTGAATCTCCAGCAGATTAAAGCCATTCACGACAGCACTGATGCGACGCTGGAGTTCTTTATTCACGGTGCGCTGTGTGTGGCTTATTCCGGCCAGTGCTATATCTCTCACGCCCAGACCGGGCGCAGCGCCAACCGCGGCGACTGCTCGCAGGCCTGCCGCCTGCCATACACCCTCAAAGATGATAAAGGGCAGGTCGTGGCGTGGGATAAACACCTGCTGTCGATGAAAGATAACGATCAGACCGCCAACCTGGCAGCGCTTATCGATGCCGGGGTACGCTCCTTCAAAATTGAAGGGCGCTACAAAGATATGGCGTATGTGAAAAATATCACTGCCTGGTATCGCCAGCAGTTAGACTCCATTTTGGAAAGTCGCAGCGATCTTTGCCGTTCTTCTCTGGGCCGTACCGAACACTTCTTCATTCCGTCACCGGATAAAACCTTTCACCGCGGCAGCACCGATTATTTTGTGAATGAGCGTAAAGCGGATATCGGCGCTTTTGACTCACCGAAATTTGTCGGCCTGCCGGTGGGTGAGCTGATTAAAGTCGGTGGTGATTTTGTCGATATTGTCGCCAGCGAACCGCTGGCCAACGGCGACGGGCTGAACGTACTGGTTAAACGTGAAGTGGTAGGGCTACGGGTTAACGTGGCTAAAGAGACAGGCACCGGGATTTACCGGGTCTGGCCGAACGAAATGCCGGCGTCACTAAAAACCCTGCGTCTGCCGCAGCCGGTTAACCGTAACCTGGACCATAACTGGCAGCAGGCGTTGCAAAAGACCTCCAGCGAAAGGCGAATTGCGGTCGATCTGCAACTTTCTGGCTGGGAACAGCAACTGATGCTGACCGCCTGTGCGGAAGATGGCGTCAGCGTCACACACTATCTGGACGGGGAGTTCAGCGCTGCGCGTGAAGCGCAAAAAGCGCTGACTCAGCTGGAAGAGGGTGTGGCAAAGCTGGGCACGACCTGTTACTACCCGCGCGAAGTGGAGGTTGTGATGGCTGAGCCGCTGTTTGTGCCTAATGCGCGCCTGAATCAGTTGCGTCGCGAAACCATCGAACTACTGGACGTAGCGCGGGCTGCGGCGCTAACGCCGGGACGGCGCAAAGCGGCCGCACAGCCAGCCCCGGTTTTCCCGGAAAGCCATCTGACCTATCTGGCTAATGTCTATAACCACAAGGCGCGGGCGTTTTATCTGCGTCATGGGGTGGAACTGATTGATGCCGCTTACGAGGCCCATGAAGAGAAGGGCGATGTGCCGGTGATGATTACCAAACACTGCCTGCGCTTTGCTTTCAATATGTGCCCTAAACTGGCGAAAGGCATCCGCGAGGTGAAAGCCTGGCGTGCCACCCCGATGCAGCTGGTGCATCAGGATGAGGTTCTGACCCTGAAATTTGACTGTAAAGCCTGCGAGATGCACGTTATCGGTAAAATTAAGAACCACATTCTTAAGATGCCTCATGCCGGTAGCGAGGTTGGCTCAATCACGCCTGAGCAATTGCTGAAAACGCTGCCTAAACGCAGCAAACCTGCTTAATACCTAACCCTGGGAGCGGCGCAAGCGTTCGCGCAGCCGCTCCCTAAGCCGTTGTGCATCCTCGTTGCGCTGGGCGCGCAGTATGTCGCTGTCGGCATCGCGAAAGCTGTGGCTGTTTAATTCAGACTGCGAATAGCGGTGCGGCAGTTCAAAGGCATGTGCGCCTGTAGCCCATAATGTTCCTGCTACTAATCCACCTATCAGCCAGCGCGGTAATTTCATGGTTTACTCCCTTATCCAGTGCTGGGCTGATACTGCCAGAGGCTGATGTCAAAAAAATCCCCCCACCGGGTAAAGGCGCGGCAAAGAAAACGCACGCAGAGTAAATGATTGTGCGGATTTTCCGCCGTTGACGCTGGGTTGATACCCGGCGTGAAAGTCCCGGCGATCGATAAGTAATTTTCACCGTAAAGCAGGTTAAAACGTTGTTATAATCCGCCGGTCACTTTACCTGGAGAGCGTATGAGCACGCAGTACGATAGTCATATCGAGGAAAAAATTGCCGCATCTGAAACGCGGGTAGCGAAAGTTGTTTTCCCAACCACCATTAACCATCACTCCACGCTGTTTGGCGGCACGGCGCTGGCCTGGATGGATGAGGTATCGTTCGTCACGGCGACCCGGTTCAGCCGCAAGCGTTTGGTGACCGTCTCAACTGAAAAAATTAACTTTCAGCACCCGATCCCTTCTGGCTCCATCGTTGAAATGGTTGGCTGCGTGACCCGGGTCGGCCGTACCAGCCTGACGGTGACCGTTACGGTATTTCTGGAAAGCATGTACGCCGAAGAGCGCAGCCAGGTTATCCACGGTCAGTTTAATTTCGTGGCGATTGATGAAGATGGGAAACCGGTTGCCGTGCTGGATTGATGAACAGATAGAGTGACCGGGTCACTCTGTTGAATAGATAGAGATATGCCGGGCCAGGCCCGGCATTGCGTCAGGCTTTAACCGCCAGCAATATGCTGGATGCCTTCACCAGGGCAATTACCCGGCTACCCGCACCCAGCTTCATCTCCTCGCAAGCCTCATTGGTCACGACCGCCACCAGAGAGAAACCGGCATCGGTAATAAGCTCAACCGTAGAATTTACCGCGCCGGCGGAGAGCTGCTGCACTTTACCCGGGAACTGGTTACGGGCGGAAAACCGGTAACCGTTGTTTTCACTTGCCAGGATAACCCAGGGGGCTTTAATCAGTGCAACTGCCTGTTTTCCTGCTTCCAGACCAAGCGCCTTCTGGCTTGACTGAGTGACTACTGCCGTTAATTTCCCACCGCCGTTCAGCGTTAATGTCACCTCATCATTGACCGCTCCGTGAGTTACGCCATCTACCACGCCGTGAAGCTGATTGCGTGCTGAAATCGTCATTGTCTTTACTCTCCATAATTACATTGTGTCAGTGAGTCCCTTGCATCATAGCAAATGACAATACAACGGATACTTTGAGCGATCTGCATGAAAAATAGTGTTACTAGTATGTTAACAAGATGTGCTCAGCTTCACAGCCTGAGCAAATATCCGCCGGGGGGATTAAAAGGTGGCTGACCTCAGGCTATTGTTTAACTGAATTTCGCACGTCAAACCAACGGAGAACAACAATGCAGAGCCAGCTGTTTATTAATGGGGAGTGGGTGACGGGAACAGGTGAAGGGATTCCGGTTTATAACCCGGCCACCGGTGAAGTGATTGTAACCATCGCTGAAGCGAGCAAAGATCAGGTTAACGCAGCGGTGAATGCTGCTGATGAGGCATTTAAAACATGGTCGCTAACCACGCCTAAAGCGCGTAGCGAAAGTTTACTGGCGATTGCCGATGCGATTGCCGAGCATGGCGAAGAGCTGGCGCGCCTGGAGTCCCTTAACTGCGGTAAGCCATTGCAAGGGGTCATCAATGATGAGATCCCGGCGATTGTCGACGTGTTCCGCTTCTTTGCCGGTGCCGTACGCTGCCTGCAGGGCAGCGCGGCGGGCGAATATCTCGAAGGGCACACCTCCTATATTCGCCGGGATCCGCTGGGTGTAGTGGCCTCGATTTCTCCGTGGAACTATCCGCTGATGATGGCGGCGTGGAAGCTGGCTCCGGCGCTGGTGGCCGGTAACTGCGTCGTAATTAAACCCTCTGAAATTACGCCGCTGACTACACTGGCCCTGGGCGAGCTAATGCAGAATATTCTGCCGCCGGGTGTGGTAAATATTCTGTTTGGTCGCGGCGAGCAGGTCGGCGACCCGCTGACGGGGCATCCGAAAGTGCGCATGGTGTCTTTGACAGGTTCAGTGGCTACCGGTGAGCATATTATCGGCCATACCGCGTCCACGCTGAAACGCACTCATATGGAACTAGGGGGTAAAGCGCCGGTTATTATCTTTGACGATGCGGACATTGAAGCAGCAGTGGAAGGTATCCGTATTTTCGGATTCTACAATGCCGGGCAGGACTGTACTGCTGCCTGTCGCCTCTATGTTCAGCGCGGAATTTACGACGAGTTTACCCGTAAACTGGCTGACGCCGTTTCCTCCATCAAAATGGGCGCGCCTGGCGATCCGGCGACTGAGCTGGGGCCTGTCAGTTCTAAAGCTCATCTCGACAGGATTACCCGCGCGGTGACCGAAGCCAGTGCACTGGACCATATTGAGGTGCTGACTGGCGGTAAACCGTTTGACGGCGCAGGTTATTACTTCCATCCAACGGTACTGGCGGGTGCTCGCCAGAATGACAATATCGTACGCCGCGAAGTGTTTGGCCCGGTTGTCAGCGTAACGCCATTTGATGATGAGTCACAGGTGCTGGAGTGGGCAAACGACTCTGATTACGGCCTGGCATCCTCGGTATGGACCAGCGACGTGGGCCGTGCTCATCGCCTCAGCTCACGCCTGCAATATGGCTGCACCTGGATCAACACCCACTTTATGTTGGTGAGTGAAATGCCACACGGTGGTCAGAAGCACTCCGGCTACGGCAAAGACCTGTCGATGTACGGCCTGGAAGACTACACCACGGTCCGTCATGTGATGATCAAACACTAAGTTCCACCGAAAAAGGCCGGTAACCGTTTTCAGGCTGCCGGCTTTTTCTGGGCATTAATGGGGAAACCCGCCGCGCTATTCTTTCCCGGTAGTCTTATACACTTTTTGATTATTTCGCCTGCTTTCCGATATCTCTCTTTATTAGCTCTCATCGATTATATCCATACAGACAGGTGGGGAAGCTCATTTAATGGGCTGGATACAAAGCCATATCACTGCCGGATTTTCACGATTAAAATCGTAGCAATGGGCCGCTTTAATTGAACAAAATGTGCTATACCTTAAAATGTCCATTCACCCTGCGAGGGGATGCGGCCATGCATGCAAATCCACTAATCTGGCTATACGTCATTCTGACGGCCTGTGATGCGTTTCGCGACTATGGGTGGCTGAGCAGCGGTTTTTCAGCGCTGCTTAAACTCTTATAGTAAAGGCAGGAAGCGTTGTAACGCAGGCGGAGCTGGTAATGCTCTGCCTCTAAGTGGGCTTTGCTCTTTAGTTATCTTGCTGACCCTTGGGTTCTCTACTGTTTCCTAACGTTATAATCACATCACTCCTTGGGTTGCTACCTTTCCTCTATCCCGCACGGTATTGGTGATGCTGTTTTTCCCTTTATTTCTCACATCGAAAGCCCCGCTAATGGATGCCTGGTTGTTAATCCATCGGCATGCTTAGGCTGAAGGGCTATTTGATAAAATAATTAGTTATAAGAAATAAAGATAGATTATAAATTTATTATCATGACTGCTGTGCTAATCGCTCTCTTTGCAACTTATATCGCGCAACTCTATGTGTTTTATAAAAAATGAAACTTCATATGAAACTATTTTGACGGATGGTGATGATTGATTAATGAGCGGTGAGTATTTTTATGCGCAAAAAAATTTATGTTTTATCTTAAAGACTGCTCTTCAAATATAAATGTTAATGCTCTGAATTTAGACGGAATACATAAATATTAATAATCAATTATTAATATTTAAATGCTGGAGCTTGATGGTGAGGAGGGAGATAGTTTGTTTAACAACTTAAACATGATTTTTGGTATACGGCTGGTGGTTAGCCACAGAACCCCGGCGCCAGGTTCGGCGCCGGGCTGACAGGAGGATGGATGGGGGTTAAGGCTCTTCAAGTGCGAAGGCCTGAACTGCCTCTTCCGGATGCTTCAACGCGTTACACGCCTGCCAATAAAATAATAACTTATCATCATCAGGTTCTTGTTCAGCCCGGTTTTTGATTGCCAGGGCTAATGTTTCACGATTAATTTCCCGATTGTGTTGGAGAAGTTCGAAGGCGGCTTCGCCAAGTAAAAAAGACATTTCAATATTATTTTTGCTACTGGCCAATTTTTCCTCCTGTTGCAGGCGCTCGATATATTAACTGTAGTAAAAAGTCAGCGCTTTACCATCTGATAATGGTTATTTTAACGGGCATGATACTGGCCTGATAATTAACATCGGATTTTTCCTTCAATAAATAAATTTTTGTTGCGGTTATGTCTGTCCATTGAGCTCCATAAAATGCTTATCGATATGTTGCTGAAGCCAGTAGTTCAATCTCTGCACAAGTCGGTGGATTGGTTGCATCGAGAAGGAGAAATTGCCCCCATGACTGGTGTGTATATGAGGGGTTGAGCAGACGAAGATACATACTGGTGAATGAGTAGTATCAGATAATCACCGTGAGTAATAAAATATTACTGTTAGATTTCTCCATCTGTATTTGTGCCTGATTTTGTTTATCTTTATGAATATATTGGTAAAATAATGGAATTCTCAGGAGTGCGTGACGACATATTCCATCATTCCCGGCATGGCGAATAACGCTGGGCGTGAACTTTTTCACATTAATGGAATAAAAAATTCCATAATATTTTCCTGCAAACTGATAACCGAGAATCATCATGACCGTTGACCTGACCAAACTGGTAACTGAAACACGCAATGCCGCCAGCGCCCAAATTGATACTTTGTCCACGCTGGAAATCCTTGATGTGATTAACCGGGAAGACCGCCTGGTTCCTGTCGCTGTGGCTTCTACACTGCCAGAAGTCGCGCGGACGGTGGATGCCGTGGTAGAGGCTTTTAGTCGCGGCGGGCGGCTTATCTATACCGGCGCCGGTACCTCTGGCCGTCTTGGGATCCTGGATGCCAGCGAATGTCCGCCCACCTACGGTACGCCTGCCGAACAGGTGGTTGGTCTGATTGCTGGTGGACACCGGGCAATATTGAAGGCGGTAGAAAACGCCGAAGACGATCCGCAGCAGGGTGCGCAGGATCTGCGTGATATTAATTTAAGCGCTGACGATGTGCTGGTGGGGATTGCTGCCAGCGGGCGCACGCCGTATGTCCTGGGCGCGATGGACTATGCCAAAAGCATTGGCGCGACCGTGGCAGCGATTAGCTGCAACCCCGGCAGCCCCATGGCTGAGCGGGCGGATATCGCTATTACTCCGGTAGTCGGCCCGGAAGTCGTGACCGGCTCCTCGCGTATGAAAGCAGGTACGGCACAGAAGCTCATTCTTAATATGATAACCACCGCAGCGATGATCCGCAGCGGCAAAGTTTACGGCAACCTGATGGTTGATGTGGAGGCGACCAATGCCAAGCTGGTTGAGCGCCAGAAACGTATCGTGATGGAAGCGACCGAGTGCAGCCGCGAGCAGGCATCTGCGGCACTTGAGGCCTGTAATGGCCACTGTAAAACCGCCATTGTGATGATCCTGACCGCCAGCGACGCTGCACAAGCCAAAGCGCTGCTCGACCAGAGTAACGGTTTTATCCGTCCGGCTATCGCAGGCCACCAAAGGGAGCCTTCCTGAATGGCAAAACTTAGCCGTGAAATCGTCACTGCTATTGTGGCGGCTGTAGGGGGGCTGGGGAATATTTCCCGCTGCGGTAATTGCATGACGCGTCTGCGCATGACGCTGCGGGATAACCAGCTTGCCGATACTGCCGCGATTAAACAAATCCCCGGCGTGCTGGGCGTTATTAACAGCGATGAGCAATTTCAGGTCGTTCTTGGCCCTGGCAAAGCCCAAAAAGCATCTGATTGGGTTAATGAAGTTCTGGCTGAAGATACCGGTGATTCGGCTGTGCAGGCCGTCAGCGCCCAGGAGCTGGCCGCGGCGAATAAGCAGCAGCTGAAAGCAAAGCAGACCAGCGGTATACATAAATTCCTGGCGCGCTTTGCCACTATTTTTACCCCGCTGATCCCTGGATTTATCGCCGTGGGATTGCTGCTGGGGCTGGCAACGCTGCTGGAGCAAATCTTTGTAACCGGTGCCAACCACCCATCTGCCGCTCTGGTTGAAGTTATTGGCTATATGAAGGTGTTTAGCAAAGGGATGTTTGCCTTTCTGAGCATTTTAATTGGCTATAACGCCCAGCAGGCGTTCGGCGGCTCTGGGGTGAACGGCGCAATCATCGCTTCGCTGTTTGTGATGGGTTATGACCCGCACGCCAGCAGCGGTTTTTACTCAGGTATGACCGAGTTCTTTGGCCATACCATCGACCCGCGCGGCAACATTATCGGCGTTCTGATAGCCTCAATAGTGGGGGCCTGGGTTGAGCGCCAGGTGCGCCGCTTCATCTCGCCAAACCTGGATATGATCCTCACCTCCGGCCTGACGCTGCTGATTATGGGGGCGGTGACCTTTGTGGCGATTATGCCTCTGGGCGTGATGCTGTTTAACGGTATGTCATGGCTGTTTATTCATCTTAACGGCAACCCTCTGGGTACCGCGCTGCTGGCCGGATTGTTCCTTATTGCGGTGATGTTTGGCGTCCATCAGGGTTTCGTGCCGGTCTATTTTGCGCTGATGGATGCTCAGGGATTTAACTCACTGTTTCCTATCCTGGCAATGGCCGGTGGCGGTCAGGTGGGGGCAGCCCTGGCGCTTTATCTGCGCGCTAAGCCGGGTGCTACGCTACGTAACCAGATTAAAGGTACCATCATTCCGGGGATACTCGGCATTGGCGAACCGCTGATTTATGGGGTGACGTTGCCGCGAGTGAAACCGTTTATTACCGCCTGTATCGGTGGCGCGGTAGGGGGGTTCTTTATCGGAATGGTGGCCTGGCTGGGTCTGCCGGTAGGGCTTAATAGCGTGTTTGGCCCGTCAGGGATAGTCGCCTTACCGTTGATGACATCCGGGCAGGGGATTTTTGCCGGGATGGCGGTTTACGCCGCCGGGCTGGTGATTACCTGGCTGGCCGGGTTCGTTATTACCTGGTTCTTTGGCCATAAGAATGTTGATTTAAGTTGAAGGCGATTAGCACTACGCCCCAGACGGGGCGTAGTCTGTTATTTATCCCACTGATAGCTTTTCCATCCCTCGTTTGTCCTGAATAAGCAACAGCGGTACGTGCTGCGCAATATAATCACGGCTTAACGGAGAAAACCCCGGTGCGTCTATCCAGTAACTCACGCCATTATTTAGGGTGTTCAGTTGCAGGGCTATCGCACCTACAGGCAGCTGTTCGCCATTGAGCCACGCGCTGGCAAGCTGAAGTTCACCGCAGTGCTCCGTCAGCCTGACCGCCATCCACTCCCCATGCCCCAGGCGCTGGCGCAGCGTAGGGTCTGCTATATAAATCTGGTAGCGCGGGCTGGCGAGCTGATTCGATGAGAACGCCGGCCGAACGCCCAGGCGCAGCGGGCCGTGAATAAAAAAGCTGGCATCGGCAATGCCTGTCTTGCTTTCCGGTTCACTCCACGGTTGCTGTCCGGCAAGCAGATTTTGACGCGTCAGAGGGCCAGTCACTATGGGCTGCGCATCAGCGCTCAGCTCACTGATTATCATATTTGCCAGGCTTAGTTGAGAAGCCTGCTGCTGAAGTAAAGCACCGGCCACGGCCAGTGCCTTGCCATCGGCTGGTCGCCCATGATGGCGCAGGGGAAACCAGGGGCCGATGACCTCTGTGCCAGCATCGATAACACGCTGGGATGGCAGCGGGAGCCGGGCTAACAGCCACGGCTTCAGCTCAGGCATATTGGCCGCCCCTCCGGTTAACAGCAGCCAGTCGCACTCTGCCAGTTCAGGTTCACTGCACAGAGCTATCAGGGCCGGAGCGGTGGAGAAGGTATCGGTCTGTATGGCCCGCTCCAGCGCGTTGAAATCAGGCTTAAAATCCATGTTTAACAAGGCGCGGGCGTTGGGTGGATTGCCAGCAAGATGTTTAAGCCAGGCGTCCAGAGCGGTTAGCAAGCCATCGTCTGGCTCCTCTTCAAGCAGGGTTAGCAGTGTGGTTGTTTGCCGATCGCGGGTTTGTGGAGTGTTCAACAGCCTGGTTGCTACCGGTAACCAGATTTGCTGACGACAGCGCAGACCCAGCCCGATATGGCGGGTATCCGGGCCATGATTGCCGCACAGAATTTGGATAAGTCGCTCAGGATCGTCCACGCCTTGACGAGTCAATGCCGTAATCAGGCCAGGGAATAGCGCACGCTGCAAAATATCCAGCAACAGATCATCGGCTGCCAGAGGATAGCTGCGGCTCAGGCGTTGACGAACGCGGATATGGTGCTCATCACCGCGCAGGGCTATCCGGTAATCGACCACCGCAAGCTGGCTATAGCCGCCGCCAATATCCAGCGTGGCGACGCGCAGGGCCTGATCTTCTCCGTCCCTGTCTGGCAGGTAAGCGCTGGCCCTGTCCTGCAATTGTTGATACAGCCAGGGCCACTGGCTGGCGGCGGCAGAATCCGGCCCCAGTTGAAGCTGCGGGCGGGGGCGGCTCCAGCCCTGCACGTTCCAGATAAGCCCAATGGCCTGGTTAAGGCTGCTTTCCAGACGGCGACTTAGCTCTGGCGCCATCCCGGCGGCGGTAGTCAGCGTGATTGAATTCAAGCGTCGCGCCTGCTGCGGATGGGCAGACAGCAAACGATGTTGCGGGCTGTTTATCTGACAAAGCGCCTGACTGATGAACTCACACAGCTGCAGCGTCAGAAGTGACCGTTTTGGGTAGCTCGGGACAGCCGCTGGAAAGCTTAGCTGCCCCAGAACCGGATCAATAAACTGACCGTCGTCATCAAGCCAGTCGGACAGCGGCCCCCAGGCCGATTCGTCGTCGTCACAATGCGGTGAAAATGAGGCGTTTTGCCACGGCAGTTTTGTCTGCCGACCGTCCCAGAGATAGCGTAGCGGGCTGCTAAGGCCGCCATCCAGCGGGCGCTGTGCCAGTAACTCCGCGCCTTCCTGCCCGCATCTCACCGCCGATGGCCAGATAAAACTATCGCTGCGTCCGCTATGCAGACTAAGGCGATATGAACCAAATTCAGCGCAGGCAAAAGCGGTATGGCTCGATATCGTACCGCTATTCACCGTTTCAGGACTTGAAAGGTGACGTAATTGTAATGCGACGCTGGCGGTGAGGGCATTAGGCCGTTCGGTCTCCTGTTCGCTGAGCAAACCTGCACAGCGGCGGGTGCCGAGGTCGAGAACCAGATCTACCGCCAGCTCATTTTCCTGAGCCACCAGATGAAACTCGGGCAATGGCAACTGGCAGACCAATAGCTGGAGCAGATTGAGCCAGTGACCTTGCCAGCTAAAGCGGGCGGCACCTTCAGCTTCGGGATAATTATTGGTGGCAATAGCCTGCATCAGCCAGCGACATAACCATGAGTCTGGATTGTGCAGGGCCTGTGGCTGACGCCAGTTGAGCGCAAAACGGCTGTGGCCCACATCCATGGGGGTGAGCTGTAAATCACCATCAGCTCCGCAGCGGGTATCCAACGCCAGAGTGACGCGGTGGCTATGACCGTACTCATCGGGGCTTGCCAGAGCGCAGATGCGTACCCGCGCCCAGTTTACCGGGCCTGTGTTGGTGTGGTTGCCGAGGCGGTGGAGCGGCAGAGGGAGCCACTTAGCGTCCAGCGCCTCCAGGGTCTGTGCCAGCGTCAGGCGCAGCTCCGGGCGCACCACTTCGGGTTCTGAACCATCGGGATCGGGCAGTAGGTGGCGTTGAGTGTCGACATCATAATCCAGCCGTAATAGCGGGCCATTCACCGACTGACGCACGAAGTGGCCGTAATGTGGGGATTGTTCTGGCGTCAGGCCGAAATCGAGGAACTGAACGCCGCTATCGGCAACCAGACTTACCTGCGGCGGAAATGCGATCAGGGGAGCTAAAGTCATCATGAGTTTACTCGGGTCAGAGTCACCGCCAGCGGCTGGCTGGCGCTAAACTGGGCCTGGCAGCGGGCGACACGGCTGGCATCGGCCCGGCAGGCAATCTCAGGCATCGGGTGACGGCTGCCGTCACTGCAACGCGCCCGTGCGCGGCTTTTAATCATCAGCGTGCCGGAAGGTAGCAATCCGCTATACAGGGTGCTGTTACAGACCAGTCCGCTGGCCAGCGTTAACCGGGCGGTGCCGCGTTCGCCGTCCAGCCGATAGCGCATCACCGGTGCCTGGCTGTCAGAGATGGCCACTTTCCAGCGGCCATTCAGGAATGCCAGCCGGCCGCTTTTTACCGCCGCTTCCGGCATCAGTAGCGCATTTTTAGGCGGCGCGGGTGGTTGTTCCGGCTCGGGCGGCGCAATGATTTGCGCCCTGGCCAGCGGCAGTGGCAGCAAAGCGGGAAGCGGCGTTCTGGCCGGTTGGTTCAGAGCATTATGAGAGGCAAGGCGGGGTTTGTCCGGCATTTGCGGGCCGGAAACCATCCGGCTACCGGTAATGCCCGCTATCAACAATAGCGGCAGGGCCACAAGCGCAAGACGCATCGGACGACGTTTTTGTTTCACCGCTGGCCGCCAGTAGCGAACTTCCACTTCAGGCTGTATTTTAAGTGACATTGTCACTAATTTGTCTTCGGCCACCTCGGGTTCCAGGTGCGTGAAGGGCAAGTCATCTGGCTTCAGACCACGTTCGGCCAGCCCCCACTCGCTGATAACCGGTTGGTTGCCTGCCAGCCATAGATGTTCTAAGGAGGGGATATTAAGCGCAGATTGTAGCGCCTCCAGCCATTCGGCATCGGCGCCAGAATCAGTCGCCTGGGCCAGCAGTGCCGCCTGCTCACACTGTGCCTCGTTCAGGGCCGCCAGAGCCTGGCGGCGAGCCTCTGTGGAGCACTCCGCCCAGGGCTTTGCGGGGACAGTCGTATCGCTATGCCATTCAATGGTCCGGCCTTCTGAGTCGAAGTAGGGAGTCGCCAGGCAGGCGGCCAGCCGAGTGGCTCCGGCCCGCAGGAGCGCGGTACGCAGGCCGATTTTACGGCGTACCAGCCCGGCACCGTTCTCGGCAGATTTCAGCCCGATTAAGGGTGTATGGGTCAGGTAACATAACGCCATCTGGATTTCCTGAAGTTTTCGACACTCCGGGTCACTATATGAGACCCGGTGCGAGGTGATGGGGCAAACAGGGCATAAAACCCGACACTTCTCTGGCTATTGCCTGGCAGGGTAATAAGCAAAGTTTATGGTGTGCGCCTCAGTCAGTTGGTTCATGAATATGGAGTGCAAAATCAAAAATTTACCCACATGATTAATGACAAACAGCGGCGAGGAGAGCGGTATGAAACGGTTACCGATGGCGATAATTCAAATGGGCGATCCGCCGGATGAAATAGCCGCGCGGGCAGGTGGCCAGGCGCAGTGGTTTGCGGCGGCGCTGGGGGATGAAGAGCCTGTGGAGATATACCGTCCGTGGCTGGATGAAGCGCTGCCTGAGCCTGATTCCGTGTGCGGAGCGATTATCACCGGCTCATGGTCGATGGTGACCGATAATCATCCGTGGAGCGAAGTCACCGCCGCCTGGCTGCGGCGCGCTTTTCATGCCGGGCTGCCGCTGTTCGGTATTTGCTATGGTCATCAACTGATGGCCAGCGCCCTGGGCGGTGAGGTCATTTTCCATCCAGAGGGTCTGGAGGTGGGCCAGAAACAGATAACGTTAACCGAAGCAGCGCGCTGTGACCCTCTGCTGGCCAATTTTCCACAGCAATTCGATGTGTTTCTGAGCCACTATCAGACGGTAAAAACGTTACCGCAGGGGGCCACCGCGCTGGCGACCAGCGCCCACGATGCGCATCAGATTGTAAGGTATGCGCCGCATGCACTGTCGGTACAGTTCCACCCAGAGTTCACCCCGCAAATTATGGCCGTGATGCTCGATACCGGGCATCCGCAACACCATCCCACAAAGGCGCTACACGGCACTCCTTGCGCCCGTCGCCTGATGCAACAGGTTGTTGCGGGCTGGGGTTAACTCCCGTCTGGAATAACGACTACGCTTTTTGTTATTTGCCACGCCGCAGGCCTCAGGTAAAGCTGGGGCCTGTGCATAATGCTAATAACAAGAAGGTAATTTTGGATGACAAGGAAACTTTTGCCCGCTTTAATGGCCAGCCTGCTGCTTCCGGCCGGAGCGTCATATGCCGCCGCTAACGATGCCCTGGTCTACTGCACCGTAGCATCGCCGGAATCATTTAATCCACAGGTCTCAAGTTCCGGGACCAGTTTTATCGCCAACTCCCAGATGCTGTATAACCGGCTGGTAGAGTTGCGGGAGAGTGATAAAACTCCGGCCCCCTCGCTGGCCACCGAATGGAAAGTCAGCCCGGATGGCCTGACCTATACCTTTACGCTGCGCAAGGGCGTGGCGTTTAACCGCAATAAATTTTTTACGCCTACCCGCGAATTTAACGCCGATGATGTGTTGTTTACCGTGGCGCGCCAGCGCGATGCCAGCAATCCATACCACGGCGTATCCGGCGGCAACTATGAATACTTCCACGATACCGGCCTGGATAAGCTGATTAAGGAGGTGAAAAAGCTGGATGATTACCACGTTCAGTTCACTCTTACTCAGCCAAACGCTGCCTTTGTCGCGCTTTGGGCCATGGACTTCGCCTCAATCTTATCCAAAGAGTACGCCGATGCGATGCTGAAAGCCGGGACACCGGATAACGTCGATAACTGGCCGCTGGGCACCGGGCCATACGCGTTACAGCAATATAAAGTCGATTCGCTGATTCGCTATATTGCCAACCCTCACTACTGGAAAAATCCGGTCGCCACTCAGCACGTTATCTTCTCGATTGTGCCTGATGTGCAGACCCGCCTTGCCAAGCTTGAAAAAAATGAGTGCCAGATTGTTCCGGCTCCCACTCCGGAGCAGTTCTCCGCTATTAAAGCGAATAAAGATCTGACCCTGCACAGCCTTGACGGATTGAATGTCGGCTACCTAGCGTTCAACACCGGGAAAAAGCCATTCGACAATGTGCTGGTTCGCCAGGCGCTCAACTATGCGGTGGACAAAGCGGCCATCGTTAAAGCGGTATTTGGTGATAGCGGTACCGTGGCAAAATCGATGCTGCCGCCGGCTATGCTGGGTTATGACGCAAAGCTGGCCGACTATGAATACAACCCGCAAAAAGCGAGGGAGCTGTTAAAGCAGGCTGGACTGGCCGATGGCTTTAGTACCGATCTGTGGTCGATGCCGGTTCAGCGCCCTTATAACCCGGACTCGCGGCGCATCGCTCTGATGATCCAGAGCGACTGGGCGAAGGTGGGGGTTAAGGCCAAAATCGTCAGCTGGGAGTGGGGGAGCTATCTTTCGGGATTGCGTAAGGGCGATCACTCCACCGCGCTGTATGGCTGGATCTCTGATAACGGCGATCCGGATAACTTCGCCAGCACTCTTTTAAGCTGCGCCAGTATTGAGACCGGCTCAAACGCCGCACGCTGGTGCAATAAAGATTACGACGCCAAAGTGGCAAAGGCGGTGCGGATAAGTTCCCCGCCAGAGCGGGCGAAGCTTTATCAGCAGGCGCAGGCTATTTTCCATAGCCAGGCTCCGTGGATACCGCTGGCAAATGGTAAGATTTTCTATGCGACGAGGAGTAATGTGAAAGGGTACAAAGTCGATGTTAACGGCAGTGATTTTTCACAGGCTAAAGTCGACTAAGCCCTGGCGGGGCGCATCTGGCCCCGCCTGCGGCAATATTAGCCGTCAGTATTGGGAGGGAATATGTCGCATTTTGAACAGGTAACGGCCAGGGTGGATTCCGCTATAGCCGCATCAGTCATTACCGGCATGAATGAATTGCTGGTGGAATTAAGTGATGACACTGAGCTGAGCCGGGAGCAACGCTACCAGCAACAGCAGCGTTTACGTAACGCCATTGCCCACCACGGGCAGAAAGAATCGGATGACCGGCGTCTGGATAAACTGACTCAAGGGGGGAGCATCCTGTGAACTCTTCATCCTTACCGACTATCGCTTTTCTGGGGCTTGGCGGCATGGGGCTGCCAATGGCGCACAATTTGCTGAAGGCCGGTTATCCGGTTATCGGCTGGAATCGCGGCTCACAGCCGCTTGAACAGCTGGCTCAGGATGGCGGATTACGCGCCGCACATCCGGCGGATATTGCCGAAGCTCAGGTGCTGATTACTATGCTGCCGGACGATGACGTGACTCGCCAGGTGGTGATTGAGCAGGGCGCGCTGGAGGCGCTGGCTAAAGGCAGTATCTGGATTAATATGGCAACGGTTTCCGTTGCACATACTCAGCAGATGATAGCGCTCTGCGACAAGCTCGGAGTGCGCTACGTTGCCGCTCCGGTGCTTGGGCGGGTCGATGTGGCCGCCGCCGGGCAGCTAAATATTCTGACTTCTGGCCCACAGGAGCTGCTTGATGAGGTACAGCCGCTATTCGATGTGCTGGGGGCAAAAACCTGGCGCTTTGGCGACCAGCCGGAACAGGCGGTAGCGGTTAAACTGGGGGCGAACTTTATGCTGGCCAGCGCTATTGAGGCCATGGGCGAATCCTCGGCACTGGTCGAGGCATACGGCGTTGGGCGCGGAGACTTTTTAGGTATGCTGACCAGTACGCTGTTCGCCGCCCCGGCCTATAAAAATTATGGCGCGATGATTGCCGAAGAGCGCTACTCTCCCGCTGGTTTTGCTTTGAAACTGGGGCTAAAAGATGTGCGATTGGCGCAGCAGGCGGCAGAACAGCGCCATGTGCCGATGGGATTTGCCGGAGTATTGCGCGATAACTATCTGGATGCGCTGGCCCACGATCAGGGCGATTTAGACTGGTCGGCGCTGGCGACGGTGAGCGCCCGGCGCAGCGGGCAGCGTAAATAATCTCGTTTTTTCTCCTACTTTTGCCTTTTGCCGCCGGCTTTTCCCGGCGGCATTCTCACTAATACCCTGAGCAGGCTACCACTGGCGGCGGGCGATGAGCCATGCGCCAGCTACCAGCAGCACTACGCCTGCCAGCGGCCCGATAAGGGCCCGCAGCGTCAGCCCCGGATGGCGGGCAATATCCAATACTAAGCCAGCCACCAGCTGGCTGCCCACCAGCAGCGCAATAGTTGTGGCGGCTCCCAACTGGCGATAGCCACTGATACTGGCAAAAACGAAGAACGATCCTAAAATTCCCGGCAGCAGCGACCACCAGTGAATGCTGCGGCCCAGCTCGGCAAATCCCGCCCAGCCGTGTCGCCAGCTTAGTAAAGCAACAAACAGCACAATGCCAACCAGTGAGTTCAGCAGCATGGCGATAAGGATGGTGGAGGCCGATTGCGTTATCCGCACCATCAACAGGTTTTGCACCACCAGACCAATACCGGCGCTGATAACAATCAGCAGTGCGCTGGCGCTGTTCACGGCAGGCTGTCCGGAATAGCGCGATTATCCAGCTGCAATTGCATAAAGGTAAGATCCAGCCAGCGGCCAAATTTGGTGCCAACCTGCGGCATACTGGCGGTAATGACAAAGCCCAGTCGTTGATGCAGGGCGATAGAGGCGCTATTGGCCGACTCAATTCCTGCCACCATCACGTGTTTGCCACAGGCGCGGGCGGCGGTGATAAGCTGCTCCATCAATGCCCGACCGACACCGCGCCCCTGAAAGTCCGGGTGCACATATACCGAGTGCTCTACGGTATGACGAAAACCTTCGAACGCCCGCCAGTCGCCAAACGAGGCGTAACCGGCGACCTGCTCATCAATAATCGCTACCAGCACCGGATAGCCGCTGGCTGTGCGCTGTTGCATCCATGCCACGCGGTTAGCCGTATCCACCGTCTGTTCGTTCCAGATGGCATCGGTGTGCAGCACGGCGTGGTTATAAATAGCGGCAATCGCGGCGCAGTGCGCCTCCTGTGCCTGGTGAATTATCATATTTGAACTCCGGCGTTGGCATACTATAGTATGCCAATATGAATAATATATTAGACGATTTAAATCAACGACTGGCTGCCAGGATCCGCGTTGAGCGTGAGGCTCAGGGCTGGTCACAGCTTCACCTGGCGGAGCGTGCCGGGGTATCGCGGGCGATGATCCAAAAAATAGAGCAGGCGGTCAGTAGCCCCACGGCGACGCTGCTGGCGCGCCTGGCCGGTGCTTTTGGCCTGAGCATGTCCACTCTGATAGCCCGGGCCGAGCAGGATGAATCGCGGCTTTTGCGCCGGGAGCGACAGCAACTCTGGCAAGACCCGGCAACCGGCTATCTGCGCCGTCATTTATCTCCGCGCAGTACGGTTCCGCTGGATATGGTAGAGATAATTCTGCCGGAACATCAAAGCGTGGCGATGCCCGCCGCTTCTTACGAGGGAGCCAGCCACTATATCTGGCTGCTGGAGGGGGAGTTAACATTTCTCGAAGGCGAGCAGACTCATCAGATGGCGACCGGTGATTGCCTGTTGCTGGGTAGCCAGGCCACCGAATGTCAGTTTAGCAACCCTCATCCGCAGCCATGCCGCTATCTGGTAGTGCGTATGGCTCGCGCTGCTGCCATCAGCACAGCAATGCCCCTGGGGCCGGAAGAACAATCATGCTAGACCACTATATTCAGCTGGCACTGGCCGACAGCCATCTGATTGACAACAAATCTCACCAACAGTGGCGTGATGAGCGGGCCGAAGTGCTGGTTAACGATACGCAGTGGACTTTTGAGGATGGTGTGGTGCTACGCTGCCTGCAAGAAGATGAACTCGAGCCCGTCCAGTCAGACGAGCAGTGCCCGGAGAGCTGGATTACCTGGTCGGTGGTAGACAGTGGCGGTCTGAATATTGAGCCACGGGAAAAACATTTCTTCAGCGCCTGCCAGCAGCGTTTCTGGCTAACAAAGCGGCGTTTCGAATAAAAAAACGGCTGGCGATCGCCACTAGCGCTTAGGGCGCACATCCCGCCAAAAACGTACCTGGCAATCTCTGGCATTAACGCCCAGAGTAAATCAGGACCTCGATAACTGGAGAATGCTATGAGCGTAACTGAAAACAAACGTTGGGTACTGGCCGCCCGTCCAAATGGCGCGCCAGTTGCCAGCGATTTCCGCCTCGAAACCGCGCCGGTTCCCGAGCCGGCAGAAGGCGAAGTGTTACTGGAAACTTTGTGGCTGTCGCTCGACCCGTATATGCGCGGGCGTATGAGCGATGCGCCGTCTTACGTCCCGCCGGTGGCGATTGACGCCGTGATGGAAGCCGGCACCGTATGCCGGGTGGCCCGCTCGCGTCATCCGAAGTTTAGCGAAGGCGACATCGTGCTGGCCTATACCGGCTGGGAGCAGTGGAGCGTGGCACAGGGCGATACACTGACGCCACTGGGGCCAAATCCGCAGCATCCGTCATGGGCACTGGGCATTTTAGGTATGCCAGGCTTTACCGCTTATATGGGGCTTTTGGATATTGGCCAGCCTCAGGCCGGAGAAACACTGGTGGTGGCCGCCGCTACCGGGCCGGTTGGCAGTACCGTTGGCCAGATTGGTAAAATTAAGGGCTGTCGCACGATAGGCATCGCCGGGGGCGCGGAAAAATGCCGTTTCGCGGTCGAAACGTTGGGCTTTGATCTCTGCCTCGATCACCGGGCGGCGGATTTCAGCCAGCAGCTTGCAGCCGCCTGCCCGCAGGGTATTGATGTCTACTTTGAAAATGTGGGCGGTAAGGTGTTTGATGCGGTACTACCTTTACTGAATAGTAAAGCCCGCGTGCCGCTGTGCGGGCTGGTTTCCGGCTATAACGCTACCGAGCTGCCGGCCGGGCCGGACAGGTTGCCGTTACTGATGGCAACGCTGCTTAAAAAACGTATTCGGATGCAGGGCTTTATCATTACTCAGGATTATGGCCATCGGTTTGATGAGTTCTATCAGCAGATGAGTGAATGGGTTGCCAGCGGGCGCATCCATTATCGTGAGCAGGTAGTTGAGGGTCTGGAGCAGGCACCGGAGGCGTTTATCGGGCTGCTGGAAGGGCGCAACTTCGGTAAAGTTGTGGTGCGGGTCGCCGCAGGTAAATAAACGCAAAATCGCTGCGTCTTGTCGTGTGTCTGGCGCACAATAACCGCTGGCGGGCGCAACGCAGCGCCGGAGCAAGGATGCTCCGATATTCGCTTCATTCAACCGTATGACCAGGGATGTTTAATGACTGAATCCACTCTCGGCTTTCCCGCCGAAACCGTTGCCGTATTTATTGCTCTCTCGGTAGGTGCCCTGGCGCTTGACCTATTTATGCATCGCGCCGATCGCGCTATCTCCTTACGCAGCGCGCTGCTGTGGTCACTGTTCTGGATAGCGGTGGCGCTGGGGTTTGGCCTGTTTCTTTATGTTCACCACGGGGTGGAAACCGCCAGTTTGTTCCTCACTGGCTATGCGCTGGAAAAGGTGCTCTCGGTCGATAACCTGTTTGTCATCATGGCCATTTTTATCTGGTTCTCGGTGCCGGATAATCTGCGCCATCGGGTGCTCTATTGGGGCATTATGGGCGCGATTGTATTTCGCGGTATTTTTGTGGCGCTGGGTACCGGGCTGCTGCACCTCGGCCCGTGGATGGAGATGGTGTTTGCGGCGGCCGTTGCCTGGACCGGCGTGATGATGCTTAAGCGCAAACCGCAGGATGAGCAGGAGATAGATTATTCCCAGCATCTGGCGGTACGCGCTACCCGCCGGATAATGCCGCTATGGCCACGTCTGCACGGGCACTCTTTCATCGTGACCGGTCGTCAGGCCCGGCGCTTGCTGGCTCAGCCAGAGAATCAGGGGCTGGCCGGTCAGGTGACACCGGGAGCATGGGCTTATGCCACGCCGCTATTGCTATGCCTCGCGGTTATTGAACTGAGCGATGTGATGTTTGCTTTCGATTCTGTACCGGCGGTTATTGCCGTTAGCCGCGAACCGCTTATCGTATACAGCGCCATGATGTTTGCCATTCTTGGGCTGCGTACGCTCTATTTTGTACTGGAAGCGCTCAAAGGCTATTTGGTCCATCTGGAAAAAGCGGTGATTGTGCTGCTGTTCTTCATCGCCGCTAAGCTGGCGCTTAATGCCAGCGATCATCTCTTCCATCATGGTTATGCGCTGTCTGCGCTGGCCAGCCTGTGGGTGGTGCTTGGCGTGCTGGCGGCGGGCATTGTGGCCAGCCTGATTTTTCCAGAGCGTGCGGCTCCGGAGCGTTAATCGCATCGAGGCACCCTTGATAGGCGTCACACTCTTCTATACTTAGGGTTCACCTTTAATCTGGAGGACTGGAATGACCATTCATAAAAAAGGTTCGGCACATTGGGAAGGCGACATCAAACGTGGTAAAGGAACCGTTTCCACCGAAAGTGGCGCGCTAAAACAACAGCCATACGGCTTTAATACTCGTTTTGAGGGAGCCGCCGGGACTAACCCGGAAGAGCTAATTGGCGCGGCCCATGCGGCCTGTTTTTCAATGGCATTATCATTAATGCTGGGTGAGGCGGGTCACAAGGCCGAAAGCATCGACACCGTGGCCGATGTGTCGCTGGATAAAGTGGGCGATGGCTTTGCTATCACCAAAGTAGCGCTGACCAGTAAAGTGAAAGTGCCCGAAATCGACAGCGGCGAATTTGACACCATTATCAAAAAAGCAAAAGCCGGGTGCCCGGTTTCTCAGCTGATGAAGGCGGAAATTACGCTGGATTACACCCTGAATTGACCGCCGGGGCATAAGCCTTAATTCTCGATGTGCGCCACCGTGCTTTCGTAGCACGGTGGCGTAACTATTTTAAGGCCGGACTAACTCATCCGCACCCGTCCGCTGGCGCGGGCAGCAATCAGCACCAGTACAATTACGATTAAAAATGCGCTGTCCAGCGACGCGTGATGGGCGACAAAACCAATCGCCGCAGGCCCCGCCAGTACGCCCAGATAACCGAGGGTGGTTACCGCCGGAACCGCCACCGCGGCAGGCATATTCGCCTGGCGGCCAGCGGCGGAGAACATGACCGGTACAATATTGGCGCAGCCCGCCCCAATCAATAAATATCCAATCAAGGTGAGAACAGCGCTGGAGCTGGCAATGGTGCAGACAAAACCACAGGCCGCAATGAGCGCACCGATAAGCACTACCCGGCGCGGTCCAAAACGGGCGACCACTTTATCCCCGGTCAGGCGGCCCAGCGTCATGGTGACGGAGAAGCAGGCAAAGCCGAGACCTCCCATCGTGGCTGGCAAGTTTTTAGCTTCAGTCAGATAAATAGCGCTCCAGTCCAGCACCGTGCCTTCGGCCAGAAAAGATACAAAACAGATAGCGCCGATAACCAGCACAGCCCCGCGCGGTATGGCAAAAGCCGGGCCGCTGCTTTTATCGGAAAACGGCAGTAATCCCGCCGCGGCGGCCAGCAGCATGGCCACCACCATTACGCAGACAATGAGCGTGGAGGTGAGAGGCGACAGCCCTGGTGCCATCAGTGCGCTCATTACCCCCGCCCCGGCAATCCCGCCGACGCTGTAAAAACCGTGAAACCCAGACATCATCGCCCGGCCAGAATCTTTTTCGACCAAAATGGCCTGAATATTCATCGCGCAGTCGGTAACGCCAATCCCCACGCCAAACAGAAGCAGCGCCAGCGCCAGCAGCCAAACGGAGCCGGTGACCGAAAGCACCGGCAGCATCAGGCAGAATAATAGCGTGGATACCAGCAGTACCCGGCGGCAGCCTAAGCGGGCGGTGATGATCCCGGTTAAAGGCATAGCGATAAGCGCGCCGCCGCCTAAAAACAGCAGCAACAGCCCGAGAGTCCCATCGTTTACCCCGGTATTTAGGCGGGCAAACGGTACCAGAGCGGCCCAGGCGGCAGTGGCGAAACCGGCAATAAAAAACATCACTCTGGTGGCGTGTTGGCTATAGCGCGGGTTAACAATAGAGGCAGTGTTTTCAGATATCTCAGTCATGGTCAGGTTCCTGTTGAACATCGCGGCTCAGATTGACAAGCGGGCCGGGAGCATTGACTATGCTCGTTATTGAGAATTTATAATTATTATGCGGAGTATTTATGCTCGATTATGCAGCTTTTCCCGAGCAGCGGCAAACCCGAATCCGTCAGTTGCTGCTGGCCGAGGGGCGAGTGGTTTGCGCCAGCCTTGCCGAAATATTGCAGGTCTCTGAGCATACTATTCGTCGTGATTTACAGGAACTGGCGCGGGAAGGTGTCTGTAAAAGGGTTTACGGCGGGGCGGTTAGCACCCTGACTCAGGCCGGAGAGTTTGAAACGCGGCGTAATGTGGAGTCACAGCAAAAATCGCAGCTGGCCGAAGCCTGTCTGCCGCTCATTAAACCGGGTAGCGTAATATTTATTGATGCAGGCACCACAAACCTGGCGCTGGCTCAGCGGCTCCCGGCGGATAGTGGCCTTACTATCGTGACTAATGCGCCGGAAATTGCGGTTGCCGCCATGGGGCGGCGCGGCTGTGAAGTGATTATTCTCGGTGGGCGCATTCACCCGGCAACCGCCGCCGTCCTAGGCGGCGAGCCGCAGCAACAGCTCAGCGGTTTTCATTTCGACCTCTGTTTTCTCGGCGGCTGCGGCCTGGATAGTGAAGAGGGCTTAAGCGTTAATGATTATGAAGATGCGGCGTTTAAGAGAATGGTGGCGCAACGCAGTAGTGAGATTGTGGTGGCGCTGACAGCCAGCAAAATCATGACCGTTTCGCGTTACATTGTCACTTCTTGTCAGGAGCTAACCCGACTGGTTATCCCGGCTTCGCTCAGCCCGGAGAAGCGGGCGCTGCTGGAAGCGCAGGGGCTGGCATTAACCCTGGCGGGAGAGCCGTTATCAGAGGCTCAGGAATGACGATTAGCGCGCAGGCGCGTGCTGTTTTCAGGTGAAATATCTGGGAGCATAAGAAAAACCAGCCCCGGAGGGCTGGTTGAGTGATTATGGTTTCTGGCTGCGGGCGCCGGTAACCTTTTGGGCAATCCTATCGCCTATGGCTTTATCAATATTGCGCCAGTACTCGAAGGCGCGCGACAGCACCGGCTCTTCAACACCTGCCAGCAGGTGGCCGGACACATTATTGACCAGCCGTTCACGAGCCGCATCATCCATCACCTTATTAATGAGCGTATTGGCCTGGCCGAAGTCGTCATCATCCCGCCGCAGGCTATAAGGCGCGCGCACCATCTCACCGTTAGCCGACCAGCCGGTATCGTTAGGATAACGGTCGGCATCTGCCGCCGGGCCGCCTTTGGAGTTCGGCGCATAAACCGGGTCCTGCACGTTGTGAATACGCATTGCGCCGTCTTTGCTATAGCTGTGTACCGGCGAGCGCGGTGAGTTGACTGGGATCTGTTTATAGTTAACCCCCAGCCGGGCGCGGTGAGCATCGGCATAGGAGAATACGCGTCCAATCAGCATCTTATCCGGGCTGATACCGATACCCGGAACCAGGTTATTGGGTTCAAATGCCGCCTGCTCAATTTGGGCATGGTTATCGGTTGGGTTGGTGTCCAGCGTCAGCTTACCGACCTTGATTAACGGATAATCGGCATGCGGCCAGACTTTGGTAAGATCGAACGGGTTAAACCGGTAGGTCTCGGCTTCGGCAAACGGCATTATCTGCATGTATAACGTCCAGCTTGGATGATTACCCTGAGCGATAGACTGGTACAAATCGCGCATATGGTAATCGCTGTCCTGGCCTGCCAGGGTATCGGCCTCTTCTTGAGTCAGGAACTCAATGCCCTGATCGGTTTTGAAGTGGTATTTCACCCAGAACTTCTCACCGGAGGCGTTGACCCACATATAGGTGTGGCTGGAAAAACCATCCATATGGCGCCAGGTTTTAGGAATACCCCGGTCGCCCATCAGCCAGGTCACCTGGTGCGATGATTCTGGCGACAGTGTCCAGAAATCCCACTGCATATCATGATCGCGCAGATTATTGTCGGCGCGGCGCTTCTGAGAGCGAATAAAGTGCTGGAATTTCATCGGGTCGCGGATAAAGAACACCGGGGTGTTATTACCCACCATGTCGTAATTACCTTCGGTGGTGTAGAACTTAATTGAGAAGCCGCGCGGGTCGCGCCAGGTATCCGGACTGCCGCGCTCACCGGCCACCGTGGAGAAGCGCATCACCACATCGGTTTTCACCCCCGGCTGAAACAGAGCTGCCTTGGTATAACGGCTGATATCTTCAGTCACCTGAAAATGGCCAAACGCACCGCTGCCTTTAGCGTGAGGCTGGCGCTCAGGAATGCGCTCCCGGTTAAAATTCGCCATCTGCTCAATCAGGTAGTGATCGTGCAGCAGTAATGGACCGTCCGGGCCGATGGATAATGAATGCTCATCGCTGGCGACGGGAATGCCAGCATCGGTCGTCGTAGGTTTACGCTTTTCATCGCTCATCACAGTCTCTCCAGACCTTGTTGTAGAAATTTATGGTTAAAGGTTAGCCTGGTATCGCTGTTTTGCAGGGGAAGGGGCAATAATGGATTGAGGATACGGGCCGTTTTAAGAGCCTGGTAACAGTTGGCTTACCAGAAAGCCGGTCTATTTGATGTCTTGTGAGCAATGTTGGTAACATTTGTATAATTATCATTACAAATATGACGACTGAAATGATAGTTTTTATGGCCGTAATTGCCATAGCAACCGGGGCTGCGGCAGTAGCTGCCGCTGGGGCGTATTTCAGGGAGAGATAAAATTAAACTGTTAACTTGCCTGATGTTTGTTTTCTCTAGCAACGCTAAAGATCTTAAAGAGTTCTGGCGGATTGAGGTTATCCGCAAAGACAAGTTTTCATGGCGCAGATTGCTGAGCGCGCTCGGATCGGTTCTGGCTTTACCATCCGCCAGAATTCCACTATTGGCAGTATCATAGGTATGGCCGATGACGCGGTCATCACCATTGGCGATAATGTAGATATTGGGGCTAACTCTTGCCTGATAGGCCCGATTACCATTGGCGACAACGTGACGATTGGTGCAATGGCGTTCGTTAATAAAGATATCCCGGCGGACAGTGTTTATATCACCCGTAAAACGTCAACAATTGCCAGCGTACGGGCTAAGTAAGAGGAATCAACGTCCGGGAATATGCCGCTCGGGATAAGGAAATAGAATGGGACAGAATATTTATGACGATCCGGCATTTTTCGCCGGTTACGCGCAGCTTCCGCGTCAGCGTTTTGGGCTGGACGGTGCCCCCGAATGGCCGGCCATGGCCGCAATGCTGCCGGATTTAGCCGCGAAACGAATTATCGATCTAGGCTGTGGCTACGGCTGGTTTTGCCGCTATGCGCGGGAGCAGGGTGCCGCAATGGCGCTGGGGTTGGATCTTTCAGAGAAGATGCTGGAGCGGGCGCGGCAGATGACCGATGACGCGGATATTCATTATCAGCGCGCAGATTTAAGCTCACTCAGCCTCGATCCCAACAGTTTTGACCTGGCCTATAGTTCGCTGGCGTTTCACTATCTGGCTGAGGTCGATACGTTATTTCAGCAGCTATTTCGCGCTTTGACACCGGGTGGTTCGCTGGTGTTTTCGACGGAACACCCTATCTTCACCTGTTCCAGCCGTCAGGGCTGGCTGACCGATGACCAGGGGAAGCGTTACTGGGGCGTGAGTGAATATCAGCAGCAAGGGCAGCGAATCAGCGACTGGCTTGCTCCTGGGGTGATTAAGTATCACCGCACGCTCGGCACGACCCTGAATGCGCTAATCAGCGCGGGTTTTGAGATAACGGGTGTCAATGAGTGGGGGCCGACTGCCGGGCAAATCGCCGAGCTTCCCGTGCTGGCAGAAGAGGCCGAGCGCCCCATGCTGGTGTTGATAGCGGCCCGCAGGCCGCTGTAGTTTTTGTATATGTGACGGCAGGTGATACCGGCTCACTCTTCCCGCCCAGGCGGGGAGAGTGAGTTATTCAAATCTGTCTCACGTCTCGCTTCGGGTTGTCTCCACATGGGAACCACCGCAATCTACCCCGCCAGCTGTGGCCAGACGCCGGGGCCTATCGGCAGCCCCAGCGCGTACCACACTAGCAGCAGTGCAATCCATACGGTAAAAAACAGCAGCGGATAGGGCAATATTAGCGTGTAATAGGTACCGAGCTGGGCATCTTTACGGTAGCGCTGTAAGAAGCCGAGAAACAGCGGCAGAAACGGTGACATCGGTGCCAGCGGCAGAACCGCTGAGTCGGCGATGCGAAACACCATTTGCGCGAAGGCCGGGTGGAAGTCGAGCAGCATAAACATCGGCACAAAAATCGGGGCCAGAATGGACCATATGGCTGAGCCGCTGGCGATAAACATGCATAAAAACGCCGATAAAAACATCAGGCCGATAAAGGCGGGCGCGCCGCTCATGCCGAAATGCTCCAGCCCATCGGTGAGCGCAATGGCCATAAATTTGCCCATGTTGCTCCAGTTAAACATCGCCACGAATTGAGCCAGCGGAAATACCATCACGATAAATCCAGCCATACTTTTCATTGGTTCAGTCAGTAATGCCGGCAGATCGTCCGGGCGGCGAATCTGACGGGTCACCACCCCATAGGTCACTGCCACGACAAATAAAAACAGAATAATCAGCGGCACGATGCCTTTAATAAATGGCGAGGGGATCAGCGTACCATGCTGCGGATCGCGCAGGATAGCGCCTTCTGGCACCACCAGCAGCGCCACCAGAGCGATAAAGATAAGACCCGCCACCCCGCTCAGACGCAGGCCGCGATTTTGCAGCGGCGTCAAAGCCTCCAGCCGTTCTTCGCTACCGCCGTTCCACTTTGGAAGCCTGGGTTCAATAAACTTATCGGTCAGCAGGCCACCGGCCAGCGTCAGCACCACCACCGAAGTTGCCATAAAAAACCAGTTATCAATAACGTTCACCGTTAACGCCGGATCGATTGCCTTCGCCGCTTCGGTGCTGATCCCAGAAAGCAGCACATCCGTGGTGACGATAAGCAGATTGGCGGTAAAACCTGATGCCACACCGGCAATGGCGGCCAGCAGCCCGGCTATCGGGTGGCGGCCAACGGCGATAAACATCAGCGCACCCAACGGCGGCATGACCACCAGCGCGGCGTCGGAGGAAATATGGCTAAAGAAGGCGATAAACAGCACCATGTAGCTGGCAAAACGGGCGCTGACAAATGAGGCCATTTTATTCATCAGCGCCTGTAATAGCCCGACTCTTTCCGCCAGGCCGGCGCCCAGCATCAGCGCCAGTATTGAACCAAGCGGAGCAAAGCCACTAAAGTTTTTAATAATTGACGGCAGCAGCCACTGAATACCTTCGGCGCTTAGCAGGTTTTTTACGCCAATAGGCTGTCCATTCGTGGGATTGGGGACTGAAACCTCAAGCCACGACAGTAGCGCCGTGGCGACCATCAGTACGACAATCAGATAAACAAAAAGCAAAAACGGATTGGGAATTTTATTGCCAATGCGTTCTATCCAGTAAAACAGCTTGCCCGGATTTTTATAGCGGGTGGATACCTCACTCATGGGGAACTCCAGGTATTGTTGTGGTTAATTATTATTGTGTTACGGCCTGCGGGAACGGCGCAGGCCGCGCGTGGTTTTAGCGTAGTTTTGCCGGAACGACTCCCGCCGGTATCGGGCAGTGATAAGGTTCGGTTTCGCGCTGGCGGGCGAACTCTTCGCGCGCGGCGGCCAGTAACTCTGGCTCAAGTAACAGCGACAGGGTGCTGGCGGCGATAGTTTTTGCCGCCAGCAGCATCCCTTTGTGACCCAGCGAGGTTCGTCCCTGCGCCACCAATTGCCAGGTGTGCAGCGGCGTGCCCTGAGCAAAGCAAGGGGAGAAACACTGGGCCACCGGCGTGACCCAGCTAACGTCGCCGACGTCGGTTGAGCCATACATCAGCGCATCGTTTTCGGCATAAGGCGCAACCTCGCGGGTTAGCGGCTCAGGCCCCAGATTGTTTGCCCAGGCGCGGCCCGCGGTTCCTCCGGTTCGTGCGATATTATCCTGGGAGTTACGCAGATCGTCCGGGGTGAGGGTGGCGCGAATTTGCCCGGCAAACTCCCACTCCTGTGGCGTATATTCCGGTACGCCAAACGCCTGTAAATGGCCGTACATCACCCGCTCCAGAGCGCGGTTCGGTACGTAATTGGAGCAGGCCTTCTCAAAACGAATACTCATGGTGGTATCGGTCATCAGCGCCGCGCCGCGGGCAACATTACACACCCGTTCGTAGATATCCTGCGCCTGATAAAGCTGGGGGGCGCGAATCAGGTACAGTACCTCCGCATCGGCCTGAACCACATTAGGAGAGCTGCCGCCGGTATTGGTCACCGCGTAGTGCAGCCGCGCATCCTGAACAATATGCTCGCGCAGAAAGTTAGCGCCGGTATTCATCAGCGTGACGGCATCCAGCGCGCTGCGCCCAAGATGAGGGGAGTTGGCCGCATGCGCCGCCACGCCCTTGAAATGAAATGCCACCTGAATATTGGCCAGGGTGGCATTGTTAAACATGCCGGCAAAACCTTCCGGATGCCAGGTCAGCGCCGCATCTACGTCGGCAAATAGCCCCTCGCGCACCATAAAGGTTTTACCTGAGCCACCTTCTTCACCAGGGCAGCCATAAAAGCGAACGGTACCGGCCTGCGGATGGTCTATAAGCCAGGCTTTAACCGCCAGCGCCGCCGCCAGCGCCGCGGTGCCCAGCAGGTTGTGGCCGCAGCCATGGCCATGACCATTTTCCACCAGCGCCTGGGGCGTGGCGCAGCCGGCCTTCTGGCTTAAACCGGCGAGGGCATCGAACTCACCGAGCAGGGCGATAACCGGTTTCCCCTGGCCATAGCTGGCGCTAAAAGCGGTATCAATGCCTCCGATGCCGCGCTGGACTTCAAAACCGTGCTGTTCGAGGGCATCGGCCAGCAGTGTCGAGGAGAAGTGCTCCTCAAAACGCGTCTCCGGATTATCCCAGATGGCATCGCTTAACTGAGTAAAAATGGCGCGGTGTTGTTCTATCCAGCGGTCGGTAAACTGGTTGATAAGGTTCATCATGCCTCCCCGGGAGTGAATTGCGGCAGATTTAATGCCAGCAGGGTCAGGGTCTTAACCGCTGTGAGCATGACCTGTTCGTTAAAGTCGAATTTTCCGTGGTGATGTCCGGCGCTAAGGTCGGTCCCAAAAATCAGGTAAGAGGCCTGGCCGCCGCGCTGCTGTACCCGTTCGATCATCCAGGTGGCATCTTCGGAGCCTGCGGCCTCCGGGCGGCTGTCTGTTAGAGTGGTGAATTCGCCGGAAGCTTCGGCCTGCTGGCGAATAAAACGGACCCAGGGCGCGCTGGGAATGGCGCTACGGGCGCTGCCCATCAATGTAATTTCCTGCTCCACGCCAAACATGGCAGCGGCACCGGCGATAACCTGGCGCGCCTGCTGGCAGATATGATCGTTAACCTCATTGCTGACGCCGCGGGTTTCAACCTTAAGCAGGGCATTGTCAGGAACCACGTTGCGCCCGCTGCCTGCCTGCATCACGCCGACGTTAACTCGTCCCGCGCCGCCGCTGTGCTGGGTCAGGCTATGCAACGCCAGGGTGGCGTGGGCGGCCGCCAGCAGCGCGTTGCGGCCCTGTTCCGGCAGCCCTCCGGCATGGGCGGCTACGCCTTTAAACCGTACATCCAGTTTTGTTGTGGCCATAAAGCTGGCGCTGCCGCATACCAGCTCACCCGCCGGGACGCCGGTACCAATATGGATTGCGCTGAAAAAGTCCACATCATCCACTACCCCGGCTTCGACCATGGCCCGGGCCCCACGGGTGCCTTCTTCGGCGGGCTGGAAGATGAGTTTGATGGTGCCGTTGAGGCGGTCGACGGCCTGGCGCAGGGCGGATGCCAGCCCGATGCCGATGGCGGTATGCCCGTCGTGGCCGCAGGCGTGCATCATGCCAGGATTACATGAGGCGAAGCCGTCGTGCGCAGGACGGTGGTCATCGGCAGTGCTTTCATTAAGGTCGAGCGCGTCCATATCGACCCGAAAGGCGATGGTCGGGCCGGGGCGGCCAGTTTCCAGCGTGGCGACAATGGCGCAGAAGCCGCCGGAAAAATGGCCCAGCCAGTCCCGCAGCGCGCCCTGGTCAATAGCGCGCTGTTCTTCGCGCGCCAGCACGTCGGCAGGCGGCAGGCCCATTCGCGCCCCGGCATTCAGCACTTCACGACCCAGCTTCAGGCTATAGCCCAGTTCATGCAGCCGCTGAGCGACCAGCGTCGAGGTGCGAAACTCTACCCAACCTGACTCGGCGTGAAGATGCAAATCCCGGCGCAGGCGAATCAGCTCCGGTTGCAGGGTGTCGATGTAATCCAGAATTTCCTGATGCATAGAGGCTCCGTAGGTTTCGGGACGAAGAGCCGCGCATGGCGTACAGGCGCGCCTGTTCGTCTCAGGAAGGCACCGGTCAGTGATTTCACGATCGCGGCGCACGGCATGTTAAATAAATGTATTTTTTGTGAGCGTTTCTGGAATCTACACAATGGTGACCGGAGGCAGAAGATGGCAATATCTTTACTCTGATAAACAACGGTTATCACTCGCGAGGCTTCATGCCATCTTCAATTAAGCTTCATCAGCTGCGCGCATTTGTTGAGGTTGCGCGCATGGGCAGTATCCGTGCCGCCAGCCGGGCGGCGGGAATATCGCAACCGGCGCTCAGCAAGGCGATACAGGAACTGGAGCAGGGGCTGGCTATCCGGCTATTCATTCGTCAGCGTCAGGGCGTTAATCTCACCGAGGCCGGAGAGAACTTTTTCCGCCATGCCAGCCTTATTCTTGAAGAACTTAGGGTCGCTCAGGAGGATATTCAGCAGCGGCTCGGGGCGGCCAGCGGTACGGTCAACATCGGCGTAGGGGGGAGTATCGCCCGTACTATTATGCCGCAGGTGATAACCCGCTTTCGGCGCGAGTTTCCGCAGGTCAGGGTGCGAGTGGTGGAAGGACAACTGGTGTCAATGATTCCGGCATTACGCCAGGGTGAGCTGGACTTTACTATAAATACTTATTATCAAAGTCATCTGGATAATGAGTTAAGTTATGAATATCTTATGGACCGCGAGTACCGGGTGGTGGTGCGTAAAGGGCATCCGCTGGAAGGCGCAACGTCGCTCAGTGAACTGACCGCGTGTGACTGGACCATGCCGACACCCAACGGCAGCTATTACCGGCTGTTGCATGAACTGTTCGCCGCGCGAGGAATTGTGCCGCAGGTTAGCGTGACTTGCGAAACCTTTATGGCCTGCACCAGCCTTGTGGCTCAGAGCGATTTTGTCAGTATTTTGTCTCAGGATGTTATCAGCGACCCTATTTTGGGTAATCATCTGGTACCGTTAACGATTAATGAGTCGCTGCCTAAAGCCGCGTTCTATCTTATTCAGCGCAAAGACACCACTTTGACGCCAATGAGTGCAAGGCTGGCCCAGTTATTTCGCCAGCAGTGCCGGAGCGCACCGGTTTCTGGCGCTGAATATTAATCTTCCGGTTACCGGTATCAGTAAATTGTTAGAGGAGTCGCGATGAGATCTCATCACAATCTGGGGCAGCGTGGACTAAACAAATGGAATGTTATCGGCAGTGCAAGCCTGCTGACTTTGCTGCTGATGCCGCTGGCGGCTTCGGCGAAACCTGCCAGCACGAGTGCAAAGATTGACGCAACGCTAGAGAGCTGTACCCAGAAGATGGATTCAACGCTGGATATCGTGGGTTGTTACCAGCAGGCGACGGAGTCATGGGATAAGGTTTTAAACGAACAGTACCGGATACTGATGGCCGGTAATGACACCAAAGCCAAGTCAGAACTGCGCGCCGCAATGCGGGCATGGCTGTTATATAGAGATAAGTACAACGTGGCTATAGAAGGCTTTTATCAGCAACAGCAGGGCACCATCTGGCAGATAACGGCAGCCCAGGCCAAAATGAATGTGGTGCGTGATAAAGCGCGGGCGCTGCTCCAATTGAATCAGAGCCTTCATTTAGAAGGCGAGGGCGAACAGTAAGTTTTAGTGCAGCTATCCGCGGTTTGAACCCTGGTCAGATGGCGTGCCGCGTTTTGCGGTGCGCAGTTTATTTTCAGACTCCAGCTCAAGATATACAGAATAAATTCCCGCAGGCTCAAACTCACCTTTAACGCATTCAATCGCTTTTTTCTGTTCGGCTAAAATAAAACGCCTTACCTTAACGGAATAATGGCAGCTAAATATGAAGCCCAGCGTTAACCACATCAGGAATAATTCAACAACCGGTACTATTGAGTAAATAAATAATCTGTCTTTATCAAAGTTTTTTACCGATTTCTTTATGTAATCCAATCCCTCCTCAGTGGTTAGTAACTGGCATAAATCCTCTTTATAATCGTAAATCGCTACCTGTTGACTGAGCGGCAGTGGTTTGTTCTCAGGCTGACAATTTTCTTTAGTCATCGTCCAGCGGGGAGCGGCAATTGCTCTGGCCTCGGTGGTGCGGCTTTCACTGGCATAAAAGGATACTCCAGAACGCTTCCATACCAGCAGCGTTGAGTCTGCCGGAGTGCGTAGCGTCTCCGCCAGGGCCGGGATAAGGTATCCACTGGCAGACAGCAATAGCAGTCCAAAAAAGAGTGTGCAGCCTTTCTCCATCCAGCCGATAGAAGGAAGTTGCCTGACAGGGATTGAAAGAGCGAAAAAATTAAGAATGAATGCCGGGACGCCCGCTTCTTTGAGAACGTTATTATGACCTTTTTTATATTTAAAAATACAGCCGAGCGTTTTTCTTAACGGACCAAAGATAAAAGCCACGATAGCGACAATAGCGGCGGTGGCGGCAAGCGGCGTGCTGAGTAACTCCATGCTAAATATGTTGGTATTAAATGTGTGAGTGGCGTCCATTAATGCCTCGAATGATATTATTTTCCAGTGTGGAAGCTTATATGCACTCAATTTAATGGCATTTGCAATAGAGAGTGAATATTTGTCGCAAGGTTTTATATCGAGACTAATTTTATTGGCTTAGTCAGGGATACATGAGGGGAATAAAAAAACCGGCCATCTGGCGATGACCGGTATGGAATTATCAGGCCTGCTGACGGGTTGCTGCCAGAACAATCTCACGGATGCAAACATGCTGAGGCTGGCTGTAGGCGTAGTCAATAGCATGCGCTACGTCGTCGGCACTCAGCACCACGCCGCCCATCTCTTTTTTCCACTCCTGATAACCGGCTTTGATGCCTTCATCGGTGGTGTGGCTAAGCAATTCGGTTTCAACCGCGCCCGGCGCGATAGTGACAACCCGCACTCCGTGCGGAGCTAGCTCTTCACGCAGGTTTTCCGACAGGCCGTGTACCGCAAACTTAGTGCCCACATACACCACATGGCTAGGGAAGGTTTTACGTCCGGCTACGGAGCTGATGTTGATGATGGTACCGGCTTTGCGCTCCACCATGCCTGCGGTGACGGCATTAATACCGTTTAGCAGCCCTTTAACGTTAACATCGATCATGCGATCCCATTCATCCGGGTTCTGCTGTTCAATTGCGCCAAGCAGCATGACACCCGCGTTATTGATGATCGCGTCAACCGGGCCAAATTTGGTTTCAGCCTGCGCGATAGCATCGGCAACCGCCTGGCGATCGGTCACATCGACCGATAACGCCAGAGAGTTTGGCAGGTTAAGCGCCAGCATTTTATCCACACGGCGCGCTAGCAGAAGCAGGGCGTGGCCACGGCCAGATAGCAGGCGGGCGGTGGCAAGACCGATACCGGAGCTGGCACCGGTAATGACAACTAATGGTTTATTTGCAGAACTCATAGGAACCTCATAATTAAAAATAATGGCGCTAATCAGGCAGGCACTTTAAAGTGGCGTCCGGCAGTTGAAAAATGAATTATTTTTTTAACCGGTATAACGTAAAACTATGGATAAGCGTCAGCTCAAGGCTTTTATTTGCGTTTTTGAAGAACGCAACATCACCCGCGCCGCGCGTCAGTTAAGTCTGACACAACCTGCGCTATCTGCCACAATTCGCGCCCTGGAGGAGGAGCTGGGTACGCCGCTGTTTGTGCGCCAGACCCGTGGCGTTGAAGTTACCGACGATGCCCGAGCGCTCTATCCCCACGCCCGCCGCATGGTGAGCGAGATGGCCTCGCTGACCGATATCTTCCGTAAACGACGCGACAAACTGCCGCTGCATATGGGTATTGAGCAGGATATTAGCCGCTCGCTAATTAGCGAACTGTCTGCCCGGGTGCATCAGGAACTGCCAATGCTGTTGCTGAATATGGAACCGGGCTGTACCGGCAGTCTGCGGCTGGGGGCTGAGTCCTTACGCTGTGAAGATGAGCTGTTTATTCCGCTTTATGACGACCGGTTCGTACTGGCGGCCGGGCCGCAGCAAGAACTTCCGGCGACCGAGCCGCTGGATATGGAGAGCCTGCACGCACTGGCGTGGGTAATGTGTCCGCAGGATGCTTCTCATCAGCGCCTCCTGCCGTACTACGGCTATGCGGCCAACGAACCGGCGGCCAGCGCCGGAGATTTCCGGCTGGCGCTGGATCTGGTGGCGGCCGGATACGGCTGCGCCATTGTTCCCCATAGCCTGGCGCTTGAATATTCCTCAGTACATTGTCGCGAGCTGCCGGGTTATCCGCTCCAGCGCCGCACCGGGATTTGCTATGCGGTGGCGGCGCTGGCCGACCCCGCAGTTGTGCAACTGTTGGATATATTCACCGGTAATCAGCATCACTCCGATGGTGAATAACGCAAAAGCGCCCCTGGATAGCGAGCGCGAAAATAATCCGGGTCTCTGGTATCGACGCTTTGGGCAGCCTGACCAGGTTCTTAGCCTCGATAACGAAGCGTTGCCCCCACTTAGCCCACAAACGGTGCGGGTACGGATGCGCTATGCCCCGGTAAATGCCTCTGATTTAATTCCGATTACCGGAGCCTATGGGCATCGTGTGGTGCCGCCGCTGGTGGCTGGATATGAGGGCGTTGGGGTTGTGGCCCAGGCTCCCGCGGATTACGCCAGTTTAATCGGGCAGAGGGTGCTGGCTCTGCGCGGTTCCGGTACCTGGCAGCGCTGGGTGGACTGCCCGGCATCGCTGGCGGTTCCGGTGCCGGATTGGGTCGCGGATCCGCTGGCGGCCAGAGCTTATATTAATCCGCTGGCGGCGCTATTGATGCTGCGCCAGCACCCTCCGGGCGGGCGGCGGGTATTGCTGACTGCTGCGGCCTCGGACTGCGGCATTCTGCTGGGTCAGTGGGCGCAGCGTCGGGGGGCGGCAACGGTGGCCGGTATTTATCGCTCCCCCATTCACGCCCGGCGCCTGATGCAGTGTGGTATTACCCCGGTCAGTCAGGGTGATAGCGGGGCGGTCGCCCGGCTGGCGGCGGAATCAGATTTGGTATTTGATGCAACCGGCGGCGGGCTGGCGGCACAGATACTTGAAGCGCTGCCGCCATCGGCACACTTTATCTGCTATGGCCTGCTTTCGGGGCAAAGCTTTCGCCAGCAGCGACCCCGGCCCCAGGTGCACTGGTTCCATATGCGTAATTATCTCGATGAGTTTGATTCCGGACAGTGGCAGGCGCTGTTTGCCGAAATCTGGCCGCTATTGGAGGCAAGTCAGGTGAGTGCGGTGAAGGTCTTTGCTGCGCAGGAATGGCGGCAGGCGATTAATGCTTATCACCTGCCAGGCCGGGCTTTCCGGCCATTGCTAGACTTATCCGCGCTTTAACAGAGCTGCGCACCAAAAGGCGCGCAGGATATTACGACTCTGGCACATAGCGAGTGCCAGGGAACAGGTTCAGCACCTTGTGCAGGATATAGACTACGCTCAGTGTACACACAATCGATACCGCTACCGATACCACGCGATACATATCGGTGAATACCACGTCGGTATTGGGATGCAGATACTGGCCGAACATAATGCCGAGCGTGGTCAGAATACAAAAACCGACTCCGGCACCCACCTTCTCCATGACGTGAATACGCGCGGCAACAATAAGCCCCACGCTGATGAGCGGCATCATCAAAATCAGATGGTTGCTGTAGTCATAGATGATGAGCTGAATCGCCAGCCCATACAGGCAGCCGAGCGTAACGCCGATAATGCGCCATTTGGCGGTGATAATTGACCCCCGATAGTGCATGGGGAACAGGATAAATATCCCGGCCATCAGCGCCGCCAGCGAGTCGCTCAGGGTGTAGACCTGAAAGATAATAAACAGCATAGTGGCGACAATCGATGCCAGTAGCGTTTCGTGCATCACCCGGTTAGCTTCTTTCTTAATGGCCGGTGGCCGCTGACGCGGCGTAACATCCGGGATCAGATAGCAGTAAATCGCCGAAAGCAGTACCGCCAGCACGCTGCCGATAAGGTTGGAAACCAGCATGTCGTGAAAGTCGCTGGTGGGGTAGCTAAGAAAATCCGGCATTATGCTCAGGCTGACCACACCCATCGAGCCGAATAAAAACAGCGGCCCGCGGCTCATACAATAGAAGCGCACCATATAGAGCAGAAATACCATCACCGTCATCAGGGGCGGATGGTAGATAAGCACCCCGATGAGGATAGGCATTTCAATGCAGTTCAGCACCGCATTAGCGATCATTTGCCGCGCGACATGGCCGTTAAATACCGGCACCAGCGCGGTCAGCATAATCGGCCATACCACATAGAACACGCCAAAGCTGGTGTGCACCCAGGTATAGATAAACAGCCCGGTCATCCCGGCGGCGACGATGCGCAAAATATGGCGCAGGTCGTTGTCGCCAAATGGAATATCTTTACCCCGGGCCAGGGTATGGAGCAGGGGTTTAATAAACATAATGCAAATAACTCACCAGGATAATTTGCAGGCGTGAAAATATCGAGGCGGCTCCGGAATCGCTGTTATAAAGCTGTACCGTGGCACGGGCACCGGCCGGAAGTTGCGGCGCTTTCGGGTCATCCAGCTCCACGTGAATACGCATACGCTGGGCATCACGCACCCAACGGGTAGACTCATCCGGTACCGACAGATGGCCGTTAATATCTTCCTGTCCGGCCAGAATACCGGCGTCGCGGCTGACGACATGAGCTTTATAAACCTCTCCCGGCAGACCATCGAACACCACGTCGGCGGCGGTGCCCGGTTTGGTGTGGGTCAGGCTTTTTTCCCGGAAGTCGGCCACGATATCGACCTTGTTATTTACCAATGCCATGGCAGGCGATCCGGCGTTGGCGTACCAGCCTTCTTTCAACTGCAGGTTACTGACCACACCGTCGCTGTCAGCCTCAATTTTGGTATAGCTGAGGTTCAGCCGGGCGTTATCTAGCAAGTTGCGGAATTTTTGCAGCGTAACGTTGCGATCGTCGCGGAAGCCACGGGAAATAATCAGCTGGCTTAACGTCGCTTTCAGGTTATTAACGTTCTGGATCCCGGTCTGCCAGGTGGTGTAGGCGCTATCCAGATCCTGACGTGAAATCAGATTGCCGCTGCGCAGGGCATCATAACGTTTCCAGGTACGGCCAGCGTTGTCAGCTTCGAGCTGAGCGGCGCTAATGCGCGCCTTAGTTGCGGCTATCTGCGCGTCTATCTGCTGGTTATCCAGGATAGCCTGTTGATAGGCGATTTCCGCTTGCTGCACCGCGTTTTCATAAGGTTTGGTGTCGATTTCAAACAGCACATCCCCTTTTTTCACCATCATATTGTTGCGCACGTGGATATGGGTGACATAGCCGGATACCCGCGATGAGATAGGGGTAACCACCTTCATAACGGTAGATTCCGGTGTCTGTGGCATCCAGGTATCGGCAACAATAAAGTAGACAAACATCACGGCAAACAGGGCCAGAGTACATCTAACCCAGCGGGAAAATTTTTGTTCAGGAGTCATAAGGTTGCTCGAAAATTACTGTGCGAGGTCGGGTAACGTGGAGTTAGGGCGTACTGGCCTACAGCAGTTTCATCATATTGGCTGCAAGAATATTGGTGGTGTTACTAAATTCATCCATCACCGGTTCCGGAATATTATTGGTCACGCGTTGCTGGCATTTTTCGATTTCCTGGCTCACGGCCTCAAGTACTTCGCGCCCGGCATCGGTTAGCGAAATCAGCTTCACCCGACGGTCGGCGGTGTCGGCCACCCGATTAATAAAACCGCGCTCTTCAAGCGTTGCCAGAGTGCGGGTCAACGGGGGGAGCTCAATTCCCAGGGCATACGCCAGTTCGCTCACGGTCGTCTGTTCGCCTTGCAGGCTTAATTGCATCAGCGTTGTCCAGCTTGCCTGAGTGAGCCCGGTGAAGGCGACGGCTTCGTTAATTGCCGCACGCCACATCCGGACCAGCATCGCCAGCCGCATCCCCAGCGGGCGGGCGGCGAAATCAGTATGGCTATCTTTGGTGTCGCTCATAGCGTCTCCTTAACATAACGTCATGGAGTGTAATACTTACCGTGATAGTTATCAAGGTAAGCATTAATTGATAATGATGAATTTTTTATAGCTATATGAAAAAGCGCGGCTTATTGACAGCTTGCTCCATGACTGGCATGTCAGCAGGAGGTAATAGATAGTGATATTTCCACATTGGCGTGATATCCGGAGCGCCTATGCGTTAATAGGCGCGACGCAGATGCTGTTGAATAATATTGGCGCAAAGACAGATATCGACACTGGCATTTTCTTTCAGCCATGCGATGCCATAGGAAAGCCTGGTATCCGTATCTAACGGAATGCGGTACAGACGAGTATCGAGTGACTTAGCAAAGGCCGGAAGCAGCGCAATGCCTGAGTGGCTCTGGATAAGAATATTGGCGGATACCGCAGAGTCCACATAGTGATACTGGCAGTCAGGAAGCTTTTTGTGGAGCCTGGCGACGAAGGCGCTTAGCGCGCGCGGGCTGGTGGCCGGGTCGGGGAGGTAGAGCCGCTCCTGAGCCAGCTCCTCAAGGGTCACGCAATTACGCTGGCGCAATGGATGGCCGGCGGGGACAACGCAGTCGATACCGCTCGCGACAATCTCCTGGTAGACCACGCCCTCAGAGTTTTCGATATTGTCTAACGGAGTCAGGATCATCTGCACTTTCTGAGATAACAGAGCTTTACGCTGCTCAGCGGGTGCTGACATGGTGACCATCACATCTGTTTTCGCCAGCCGGGACTTTATCTGATTAATAATGAGCGGCAGGTGATAACGTTCCAGATCTAATCCTGCATAACTGATTTTAATCACCTGAGCATTGCCCTGACTTATCGAAGAGGCGTTGTTAATCGCCAGCGACAGGTGTGCAAGCACCTCGCGCATATCGTGATAGAACTGCCGTCCGGCTTCGGTCAGCTCCACTGTCTGTTTATTCCTGGTAAATAACTGAAAGTTAAGCAGAGATTCGAGTTTTTTTATCTGATGGGAAACGGCGGGTTGCGTCAGATGCATGATTTCAGCGGTGTGTGAGAAGTTCAGCGTCTCACTCAAGATAACGAAGCAACGTAGCTGGATAATTTTCATTAATGCTCTCCGGGCAGCAAACGAAACGCAGGCGGCTGGCGCGCAGGTGCGGGGCAATTCGGACAGGTATTAAGCAGGGGCTGACGCCAGGGTCTGGGCGTAAACCAATATTGTATGGGCTTTAAACACCCAAGCCTGCGCTTTTACTGGCATCAGGCGGCGCAGAGCGGGGTTTGAGATGGAGAAAAACGACCATCCGATAGCGGATTATGGCAATGGCTTATTATCAGGCTCAGGCCGTTAACCGCCCGTTTTGCCCATTTTCATTGGTCGAAGGGATTGACTTATTCTTTAGCGATCACTATAAATATGTCACATGTTTAGTGACCGCTACAGAAAGGTCGGGATTTCGGCGTAATGCGTCGGAACCAGCGCAGGATGAGTGTTAGCCTAACGTTCGCCTGCTAAAAGTCTCTTAAGAGTGTTGAGAATGATGAACCCACGTTTTAAACCGCTGTTTACTCCCTTTACCCTGAACAATGGCGTAACCATTAATAACCGTCTGGTCGTTGCGCCGATGACTCATTACGCCTCGAACGCAGATGGCAGCATTAGTGAGGAGGAGCGAGCGTTCCTCGACGGTCGGGCGCAGGGGTTTGGTATGTTTATTGCCGCTGCGACGCTGGTGGCCCAGGGGGGTAAAGCTTTTGTCGGCCAGCCGGAAGCCATTGGCGATGAAGATTTGCCAAGCCTGCGTATCCTGGCAGATATCATTAAAACTCAGGGTGCAAAAGCTATTTTGCAGATTCACCACGGTGGCCGTCTGGCCCTGGCGGGGATTCAGGAAGGCCATGATATGGTGGCACCTTCGGCGGGAGCCGGCATGCGTGCTATGACCGGGACCGGTGATGAAATTGACGCCGACGGCGTGCGTGAGCTGACCGGCGAAGAAATTAAAGATCTGATTAAAGCGTTCGCTACCGCCACCGATCTTGCTATTCGCGCTGGCTTCGACGGCGTAGAAATCCACGGTGCGAACAACTATCTGATCCAGCAGTTTTACTCGGCTGAAAGCAACCGTCGTACCGATGAATGGGGCGGCAGCCGCGAAAACCGTATGCGCTTCCCGCTGGCGGTTATCGATGCGGTTGCGGCGGTTAAACAGCAGCATAAGCGCGATGATTTTATCCTTGGCTATCGTTTTTCTCCGGAAGAGCCGGGAGAGCTGGGTTTAACCATGGATGACACCTTTGCGCTGGTGGATGAGCTGGTGAAAAAACCGCTCCAGTATCTGCATGTTTCGCTGTGGGACTTCTACAAACACGCTCGCCGCGGAGCCGATACCAATCTCACCCGCATGCAGCTTTTGCATGAACGCATTAACGGCAAGCTACCGTTCATTGGCGTCGGCAGTCTGTTTACCGCCGACCAGGTGGAACAGGCGTTCGACACTGGCTGGGCGGAGTTTATCGCTGTAGGTAAAACAGTGATGATGAACCCGAACTTTGTGCCGCTAATCAAGGCCGGTCGGGAAGATGAAATTGTTACCGCTATCGATCCGCATAAAGAAGATCGTTATCGCATTCCGGAAAACCTGTGGGCGCAGAATATGCAGCGTCTGTCTTACTTACCACCGGTTAAAGATGATGATAGCTGGCAGTCAGTTGATATCTGATAACCCGCGTTAAAAAAGCCCGCTAATTTAAGCGGGCTTTTTTGTGCCTGAGACCGTGAGTGTCTCAGGGGTAGATACCGATGGATCAGGCAACTCTTGCAGGCATTAGGCACATAACGTATTCGCCTACCGCATAAAGCTCGTGTGGTTCGGCGCCGTCTTTTAGCTGCACAGATATACCTTCAAGTAGCGTAGTAAATACCGTTGCCAGAGTAGCCGGATTAGTGCTGGCCGGGAGCTGGCCTTCATCAATCCCACGCTGTAACCGGCGCATCAGCACTTCATGAGACTGACGGCGTAATGCTTTAAGCGGGGCGCTAACCTCGCTATCTTCCGGCGAAACTCCGGCGGCGGCAATCACCACCAGGCAACCGCATGGGGCGGCAGGAGAAAGCAGGATATCCAGAGATGTTTTGAAAAATCCGGCAATGGCCTGATGAACGTCCGGCTCCAGCTCTAACTGGCGGCGAGCTCCATCCCAGTATTTCTCTTCGTAATAGCTTACCGCCTCAAGAAACAGCTGCGCCTTATTTCCGAATGCCGCGTACAGGCTAGGGGGCTTTATCTCCAGAGCGCTACACAGTTCAGCCACCGAAGTGAGCTCATAGCCCCGTACCCAAAACAGGTTTAACGCCTTAACCAGCGCCTGTTCACGGTCGAAGCTGCGCGGGCGGCCTTTCACTTTACTGGCAGATGGCTGGACGCTGAGGGATGACAAAACGGCCTCCTGGGCTGGATAAAGATAAATTATGTAGCGATGACTATACAATTATACGCTAAATCACTGAGGGAATGAATGACCGGGCATCACTAATCAGCGGGGGAATGGGATTAACGTTTCGTGTATAAATGTCGGGTTGCCGGCCGCCGCCGACGGCGGCCGGAACAGGGTTTAACGCATTGTCCCGCGAGCCTGGTGCGGCTCGGAGCGGCGGTATTGCGGAGCAACTTCAATCGTAGCTTTGAGACGCGCGGCGGCATGCCACGGCCAGCGTGGATCGTAGAGGATACCGCGAGCCAGCGCGATAGCGTCAGCCTCGCCAGTAGCGACAATGGCTTCTGCCTGCTCGGGCTCGGTTATCAGGCCCACTGCCATGACCGGCATCTTCAGGCTGCGCTTAAGTTCGCGGGCGAATGGCACCTGATAGTTTGGGCTAACGGTAATCTGCTGCTCCGGTGACAGACCGCCGCTGGAGACGTGCAGATAGGTGCAACCCAGTTTTTCCAGCTCGATAGCCAGCGCGCGGGTTGACTCCAGGTCCCATCCGCCGTCCACCCAATCGGTTGCCGATACCCGAACGCCGGTTGGAATCGATACCGCATGGCTCACCTCGTGGAAGACCTCAAGGATCAGACGTAAACGGTTTTCCAGGCTGCCGCCATATTGATCGTTACGCTGGTTAGACAGCGGCGACAGGAACTGGTGGAGCAGGTAGCCGTGAGCCGCGTGCAGTTCAATCATATCGTAACCAGCCTGCTCTGCGCGGCGGGCGGCGTTCACGAAGTCTTGTTTTAACTGGGCGATATCATCGAGGCTCATGGCGCGCGGAGGGCGAGCGTTGCCAAATGCCAGCGCGGATGGGGCAACGGTCTGCCAGCCGCCGTGTTTCTCATCTACATCGCCGCCGCCTTCCCAGGGTGCGGCGTGAGAGGCTTTACGCCCGGCGTGAGCCAGCTGGACGCCGATTTTCGCCGGGCTGTAGCGGCGAATATCTGCCAGCAGGCGCGTGAAGTGTTCTTGTTGATCATCGCTCCACAGTCCCAGATCGGCCGGAGAGATTCGGCCATTTTCCTGTACCGCCGTGGCTTCTACAATTACTAATCCCGCCCCGGACTGAGCCAGCATGCCCAGGTGTTGGGCGTGCCAGGCTGTAGGATAGCCGTGTTCTGCCGAATACTGACACATCGGCGCCACTACGATGCGGTTGCTTAATGTCAGGTTGCCTATCTGGAATGGGGTAAATAGTTTGCTCATATCAGGTACCCGTTTGTTTTGCGCCAGTCCCGGCGCGGCATGCAATCACTATAGGCCACAACCGTGGCAACTGCCGTTGTCCGGTTGTGGCATAACTTAATGGTTCAGGCCGTTATATAAAGGCAGATGGCGCTATAAAAAAGGCCAGCGAGCGGCTGGCCGTAGGGCATTACCCCTGATATTTCGGGTAGTCGGTGTAGCCTTTTTCATTGCCGCCGTACAGGGTTAGACGAGCATCGGCGTCAAAGTCTGCCAGCGGCCAGCCGTTTTGCATACGTGTCACCAGGTCCGGGTTGCTGACATAAGGGGTACCGAAGGCGAACAGATCGGCATAGCCGCTATCCAGCAGGGCCTGCGCACGTTCGGTTGTGAGTTTACCGGCCACCATAACGGGATGCGGATAAACGGCACGCATTTGCTGGCGGAATGCTTCAGGAACTTCAACAAAGGTCGAAATATTCTCAGAAAGATGCATATAGGCCAGGTTGAGCGGCGCAATTTGCTCCAGCAATAGCAGAACGGTCGGTACTATCTCCGGTTCATAGCTGGCAAAGCCTTCGGCAATATGCGGCGATACGCGTACCGCTACTTTATCACTGCCGATAGCATTCACTACGGCTTCCAGCGTTTCACGCAAAAAGCGAATACGGTTGTGCTGGCTACCGCCATAACCATCAGTGCGCTGGTTAGTGGAGTTACGCATAAAAGAGTCGAACAAATAGCCGTGGGCGGCATGGATTTCTACGCCATCAAATCCCGCAGCCATAGCGTTGTGTGACGCCTGGACAAAGTCGGCAATAGTGTCTTGTATATCCTGCTCAGTCATTGCGCGCGGCATCTCTGTTTCCAGCATACCGAATCCACCCTCAGGCAGCGGGCCAAACACTTTATCGGCATCTTTACAGGCTGAAGGTGCCAGCGGCTGATGGCCGGAAATGCTGGAGTGGCTGCGGCGTCCTACGTGCCAGAGCTGAATGAATATTTTACCGCCAGCATCATGTACCTGGCGGGTTACCAGCTTCCATCCTTCAATATGCTCGGGAGTATAGATACCCGGCGTCATAGAGTAGCCACGGGCGACGGCGGATATTGGCGCACCTTCGGTGATAATTAACCCGGCGTCGGCGCGCTGCTGATAATAGTCAGCCATCATGGCATTAGGAACATCGCCCGGCTGGCTGGTACGTGAGCGGGTCATCGGTGCCATGGCTACCCGGTTTTTTAATTTGAGTGATTGAAGTGCTACTGGTGCAAACAGGCTGCTAGTCATGATTTTCTCCCATTGACTGAATGAGCGGCAGCTTAACAGGAGGGAGGCTCGTTGTTGACGGGCCTGGCGGCAATAAACTTTTGCCAAATAAGCAAAAAAGCAGTTCGGGGAAATATCTTTTGCTGATTATTCCTATAGCGATTCAGTTTTATTCCAGGTTGGTTTTATTGACCTGTCTATTAACAGGCTAAAGCTTTTTCCAATAGTAGTAATAGATATTAATAATAACGTAGCGGTAAACCTTCAGATAAAAAGTAACCTCGCAGTTAATCAATAGTTAAACATCTTGGCTAAAAATAAAACAATTCCATCATTCTGGTGTAGGAAAAATACGCATTTAATTCGATATATAGTGCTGTATAAAACACCATAATAGTAAATTGCGTTAATAACATAAGTATGCAATTAACAAGGAATAAAAGTGACTGCAAACTGTTTCCTGCTGGAACAATCAGTACGGGGAAAGGTTTACATAGTGAATAGTGAAGCAAAAAATACCATTAACTATCAATGCAGTACGGAAGCGGCAAAAAACAGATGGAATCATCATCAATGATGCCAGGAATAGTCAAAATGAGCAATTGTGAATATTCATGTTAAATTTATTTAACCTCAAATCTTTGTCATTAACCGCGTTCGGTTATTTGTATTACATATCGAAAGTGTTTTGCATAAGATAATTGAAAGTTGCCCGCTATGAGTATAAATTCCACCTATAAAAATTAAGTTCCATTTATTTATTACCCACTCAGAAAAGGTGGGTATTCGCTTTTTCTTTGGTTTTAGTTGGCCAGGCAATTGCTTTGAAATTTGTGGTGGGATGATTCTCATTTGAATCATTCATTGGCATATGGGTTATCAGTTGAAAATTAATATCTGAGACTATGAATAAAATATATCGTGTGGTATGGAGTTCAGCGCTGGGTCTCTGGGTGGTTGCGGCGGAAACGACTCGCGGCCGTAAAAAGGGATGTGTACGCCGCTCACTGCGCGCTGCCGTAACGTCATTGCTGGCGCTTTCGGCAACGACGGGATTCGCAGATGCGGCACCAATAGTCATTGACTGGAGTCAGGCAGGAACCTACTCACCACCGCCAGGTGCCTCTAATACCAGCCTCGGTTACTTTGCCACTATCGGCAATGGGACCCAGGCCAACGATACCAATCAGCATCTTACCTTTAGCGGCGGCTCGGACATCGACATTAAAGGGCCAATCCCAACTATCATGATGGGCTCTAACGGTAGCAGTAAGCAGGTATCGCTTCAGGAACTGGCCGATAGCGGTGCCATTACCAGTCTTACCGACAGCGCTGGCAACAAAATTTCAACTGACGATCTTAGCCGTTACCTTGTCTCCTCCGGTTACTCATCACCAAGTGCTCACCTGGGAATGGATATTGAAGTTCCCGGCATCAATGGCGGCGTTGAACAGATAACCATCTACGACTCCAATGACTTTCAGGATGGCAGCGTAGCCAGCCTCGGCGATCAGAGCCAGGCCATCTTTGACCATGATAGCGTCTATCAGTACAACGGTTTCGGTATTGCCCATGTGACCAATACGGGGGGTAATGCCAGTATTGATTTAGGTGCCGATACTAGCAGTTCCACAGCTATCTCCGCGGCGGAAAATACCCTGCGGCTGTACACCAAAGACACTTCGCTCACTCTGGCTGAAGGCGATAAAGGTAAGGCCAGCCAGGTACACTGGAACTCAGACAACTATATTCAGTTCGGTGGGGCGATTCAGCTTCCGGCCGAGACTCGTAACGGTTCAGCCAGCTTTATCTCTTATGACGGCAGCGTGACGCTGCCTGAGTTTGGGCTGGATGAAAACGGAAAAGTGGTGCAGACCGGTGAGCAAACCTTCGACGTACATTCGCTGGCCGATATAGCCAAAGTCAACGACTGGTTAACTCAGTCCGATGGCACTACGCCGTCGCAGATCCAGCTGTGGCTGAATGGTAATGAAACCATTAATGGCACTCAGATCCTCGATACCAGCGCGGTCAAAACGGCCTATCAGCAGGTAATTAGCGGCCTGCTGGATCAGAAAACCACTGAAACGATCAACTGGACATATGACCTGTGGGATGACCATGGGAACTATACCGGTAACCTGAATAAGCCTACCGGTCCGGTAAATATTATTACCGCCACCGGCAAAGACGCATTGGGCGAAGTCACTAAAGACGGTAGCCTGGCCGTATCCGGCAGTAATCTGGGGGTAATGCACGGGGAAAATGGCGCACAGCTGATAAATAACGGCGCGATTAATACCTGGAACGATACCGGAACCCAGGCGATTGCGATGTATACCGATGGCGCCAGTGCAACTAACAACGGCACCATTAACGCCGGGCTGTTTATTGAAAAAGATGGCACACGAATTGTCGATAACCTGCCGGATGCCAATGGGAACGCCAGCCGTCTCACTAACTATGGCTCAGTGGGTATGTATGGCGTGGGTGCCAGTACCCTGGATAACAAAGGGACTATCAACGTTGCATTGACGGACAACGGGGGTAACGGTGCCGAGGGTATTCACGCCGCGGGCTCCTCCAAAGTGACCAACGAAGGTCACATCAATGTGGTTGCTAACCCGCATCTTGCCAGCGGCAATGCGACGTCCTACGGGGCCAACATTTCTGATAACGCCAGCTTCGTTAACGAAGGCGATATTTCGCTGGGGGTCAACCTTAATGGAGCCCAGCTGGCCGATACCAGTGCGACGATGGTTGGCGGCAGCGACATGAGCGCCGCGGTTCATACCACCAGTAACGGCGATGTCACTAACAACGGTACTATTACTCTTGGCAGCAACACGCGTAATTCAGCGGGTCTGGCATCGGAAGGTGGCACCGGTAAATTGACCAATAATGGGACAATTAACGTCCTGGGCGGCACCATCTCCGGCTCTAACAATATGGCCCAGAACTACGGGCTGTATGCGCATGATGTCACTAACGTACTGAATAATGGCGATATCAATGTTAAAGGCGCGGGTAACCTTGGCCTGAAAGTCTATGCTGAAAATGCCGACGCTTACGCTAATGTCACCAATCGCGGGGTTATCACCCTCGATGGCGACGGTAACCAGCGCTACCGTAACTACGCGGTTTACGTAGCGAGCCAGGGCTATAACCACGAGGCCCTGGCGGATATCGATTCGAAAATCATTCTTGATGAAGCCAATGCCATCGGGGTTCACGTGCGTAATAACGCCACCGCCAACCTTGATACCAACGCCACCGTCGACTTCAATGCCGAAAACCAGATTGGTTATTATGCATACGGTGAAGACGCCACTATTAATACCGCGGCGACCGTTATCGGAGACAATGGCCAGGATGGCACAACGCTATTCCGTATCGATCACGGCGCGAAATTCGATGGTTCTAACGGTAATAACAGTGATTACACCCTAAATCTGAGCGGTGAGAACTCGGTTGCGGTGCTGGTTAATGGGGTCTCCGATCTTAACAGCAGCGTTGCGTCTAACATCAATACCGGTAATTCAAAAATCAACGTCGGCGGTGTCGGCAGCACCGGGGTGAAAATTAGCGGTGGGGCCACGGGTACCATTACCGATGGCGTTATTACGTTGAATAACGACCAGACCACCGCCGTGGAAGTCGACGGCAGCGATAACAGCCTGGATAACCCAAGCAATACCGATGCGGTTACAAAAGTAACCTCAACGGCGAAAATTACCACTGGTGATACCTACAGCAATGTGACCGGTTATAAGGTTCACGACTCTGGTGAACTGACGCTGACCGGCGACGCCAGCCTTGATATCGGCGGCATTAATAACGTTGGGGTTGATATCGGTAATAAAGGTACTTTTGATAACCAGGCCAGCGGCGGGATGCGTGTGTTCGGCAATGGCCCTCAGGCCGGTTCAGTCGGGGTACTGGTTGAAGGTAAAGGTGCGACGGTTAAAAGCCTCGGCAACATTATTGCCGATGGCGGTGAGGCGGCGGTTAAGCTGATTGATGGTGCTGGACTCACCGTGGCTAATGCTAATGGCAAAAGTTCTATCACCGCCAGCAACGGCGCGGATGGGATCCTGCTGGCAGCGGGAGCCAAAGACAGTCTTGATGCTTCCAACCTGAACATCGATGTCACCGGCACCGGTGCCGGGATCCAGAACAATGCTAACAGTTCTGATATCACCCTAAACAACGTTACGATCAACGCCGGTGACGGCCCGGCCATCCGCACCTCGGTGGCGCTGAGTGCCGCCGGTAGTAACAACGTGCTGAACGTTCAGGGCAGCGACCCAAGCCGCAGCGGTGCGGGCTTCGCCTTTGAAGATACTGATGCCGGTAAGCTGCTGAGCGGTGATCTGAACATCAACAATAGCTACACCATCAACGTTCATAACGACGCGGGTACTGCTACCGGCAACGGGGTGCGTGCCAACACGACAGGATCGGTGACCACAGGAACGACGATTAACGTTGAAGATGCTACCGGCGGCAGCGCAGTACTGGCGAATGATGCGAAGTCAGTTACTCAGACTGGTAATATCACTTCAAATAGCGATAGCGCTTCGACAATCAGCGCGAAAAATGCCAGTGACTTTAGCAACAGCGGGGTGGTTCAACAGCTGGATGCGAACAGCACGGCCTCGGTAGTTGACCTCACCGGCGGCAGCGCCGGCCAGAACAAAAATATTCTCAATAGCGGTTCGCTAACCGCTACCAGCAGCGCGGCGGTTATTCTGAATGCTGATAACGCTGCCAATAATAATATTGAGAACACAGGTAAAATCATCGCCGCTAACGGTGGTACCGCGGTACGCAGCGGTTCAGGTAACGATAGATTGACTAACAACGGCACTCTGACCGGTGAAACCTACACTGGTGCGGGTGACGATACCGTTCTGTTCCTTGGGGGGGCGGTGACGGGTAATGTTCAGACCGGCGACGGTAGCGATACCTTTACCTGGACCGGAGGCACTTTTGACGGCAATGTCGATTTTGCCGGCACTCAGGGCAACGACCAGGCCAGCGTTGGTAATGTGGATATGGAGAATGTCGGTCATATCATTACTGAATCTTCATCCAATAACACGCTGACCTTAACCGATACTCATGGCGATCATGCCAGGATCGGCAGCCTGGACGCCGATGGCGTTGACGATGCTACCAATATTGGTACCGGCTGGAATGATGTCACCATCACCGGCGGCAGTGCCGATGTGCGCATTGTGGATAATTTGCAGGGGGTTACCGGCAACCTGAGCGTAACCGACAATGCCACGATGCGTACCGGAGCCAATAGTCACGATAGTTCGAAAGCCAGTATTGGCGATCACAATGTGATAACCCAGGGTAGCGGCAGTCGGGTGGTGATGGATGGCGCGGGCGATGAAACCTATACCGGTGTGATCAGCGGTGATGGTCAGCTGGAGCGAGGTGCAGGCGGTAAAACCGTTCTATTGAATGACAACACCTACACCGGCCAGACCACCATTGATAACACGGGTACGCTGCAGCTGGGTGACGGTGGCGCTACCGGCGGACTGTCAGAAAAAACCTCGATTCTCGACAACGGCCGGTTCACCGTTGATCTCAACCGCGAACAGAATCTGAATGGTGCAATTACCGGTACCGGTAGCCTGCATCAGGACGGTACAGGTCTGACTCGTCTCAATGGCAACAACGCTTATAAAGGCGAAACTCAGGTTAACCAGGGCACTCTTATCGTTAACGGCAATCAGTCGGCGGCGACCGGTGACACCACCGTTGCCTCGGGCGCAACCCTGGGCGGCCACGGTACTATCGGCGGTAATGTGACCATTGCCGACGGCGCAACGTTGACTCCGGGCGACAATAACTCCGGTACCCTGACTATTGGTACCAGCGCCCACCCAGGCTCGCTGACTCTCGGCCAGTCTTCGGTGTCTGACTTTGAGTTCGGTCAGGCCTATCGCCCTGGCGGTAACCTCAACGATCTGGTTAATGTCACCGGCGACTTAACCCTGGGTGGTACCCTGAATGTTAGTCAGACGGCGGGCGGATCATTCACCGCCGGTGTCTATCGTATCTTTAACTACAATGGCACACTGACCAATCCGAACGGGTTAACGCTGGGCTCGCTGCCTTCAAGCTACACCAACTCTGACTTCTACATTCAGACCAATATTGATAAACAGGTTAACCTGGTTAATGACGGCGGCCTCAACCTGCAATTCTGGGATGGTGCCACCGTAGGTAATAACCACGGCGAATCAGGCATTGAAGGTGATGGTCTGGTTGGCGGTGGCGATGGCTATTGGGCGGTCCAGGGCGGTAAAGGTGATAACAACTGGACGCACGCTTCCGGTATTGGTAACTCTCCATGGGCGCAGAACGCCTATGCCATTTTTGAAGGCAAAGGCGGCAATGTTACCGTTGATAACGGTGCAGGACAGGTGTTGTTCGCCGGGGGCCAGTTCGTTAGTAATGGCTATGTGATTAAGGGCGATGCGCTGCATGTGGTAGATACGCTGTCTGCGGTGAAAACCGATGATGGCGTTGATATTCCTGCTGGTCTTGGCAAAGGCGACCTGGTGCTGGATGTGGGTACCGGTAGTGCTGATGACGTTAATATTACTGCTACCATTGCCAGCAACATTGTTCAGGAAAATGCCGACGACAGCATTGCTCTGGTGAAACTTGACCAGGGTCGTCTGATCCTGACCGGCGATAACGACTACAAAGGCGGTACCCGCATTGAGGGCGGTACGCTTCAGGTATCCGCCGAAAACAATCTGGGGGCCAGCGGTACCCAGGTGGCGATTAATAATAACTCGACGCTGCAAAATGGCGCCGACTGGCAAACCAAACGCACCATTGTCCTGGGGACTGCGGGTGGTCAACTGGATCTTAACAGCCACAGCCTGGACGACCAGGGACAGATTACCGGTGACGGCCAGCTGACAGTGAAAAGCAGCAGCGCCACCGCCGACAGCCATCTGACTCTGCGCGGCACCAACGATTATCAGGGCGGTACTCTGATAACCGGTACCGGCCACAAAACCCAGGTCATCGTGGATGCCGAACAGACCGAAGCGCTGGGTAATGTTGCCAGTAACATCAGCCTGAAAGATGGCGCAACGCTGAATCTGAATAATGACAGCTCGGCTGAAACTCATCACATTACCGATGACAACAGTCTGTTGGCCTTTAATGACAATGCTAGTGCAGGTAAGTCGGTTATTGACCTGACCGGCAAAGGCAAGGCAGCACTGAACGATAATGCTAACGGCGGCCAGTCACAGGTGAATGTCGCGAGTGGGAGCGAGCTGAGCTTTAATAATCAGGCAGACGGCGGCCAGATGCTGGTCGATAACAAAGGTAAAACAGTATTTACCGGCGATGCTCAGGCCAGCGGCGCGACAGTGACTAACGAAAAAGATGCGATTGTCGATATCACTGCTATTAATTCAACCACCTCTATAGGTTCACTTTCTGGAGCCGGTAACGTGCTACTGGGCAATCGTGAACTACAAGAAGGTGCATTAGGTAAAAATGACAGCATCAGCGGTATCATTAGCGGTGCCAGCGGCAGCCTGACTAAACAGGGCGGCGGTACACTAACGTTGTCGGGGAATAACACCTACGGCGGCGCTACTCACGTTCAGCAGGGTACACTGTTGGTTAATGGCGACCAGCACACGGCTACTGGTAACGTGACCGTAGATAGCGGTACCACTCTTGGCGGTAGCGGTAATATCGGCGGCGCGGTAGATATTGCCGATAACGCCCATATTGCTGCCGGTTCGGCCATTGGTAAAGTGGGTACCCTGACCACCGGTAGTCTCTCTTTACATCAGGATTCACAACTCGACTATCAGCTGGGTCAGGCTTATACCCCAGGCGGGGCCAATAACGACCTGATTAACGTCAACGGCGACCTGAGCCTTGACGGTAAGCTGAATATCACTCAGTCACCGAACGGTAAGTTTGTGGCTGGGGTTTATCGCCTGATCAACTACACCGGCGATATGACTGCCAACAACATTCTGGATATTGCCAGCGCACCGGAAGCGGCGGACAGCCTGTACGTTCAAACCTCCATTGATCATCAGGTTAACCTGGTGAATAACAACGGCCTCAACCTGCAATTCTGGGACGGTGCAACGGTTGGCGACAGCCACGGTGCTACCGGTATTGAAGGTAACGGCAAGATTGAAGGTGGCGACGGCGTCTGGGCGGTTCAGGGAGGTAAAGGCGATAACAACTGGACCAGTTCGAACGGTGAACATAACGCCCCGTGGGCGCAGAATGCCTACGCTATTTTCGAAGGAAAAGGCGGCAGTGTTACCGTGGATAACGGCCCGGGCCAGGTTAACTTCGCAGGTGGCCAGTTTGCCAGCGACGGTTATGTGGTGAGCGGCGATGCGCTGCATGTGGTGGATACGCTATCGGCGACGAAAACTGACGACGGCGTCACGCCAACCGGTCTGAATAAAGGCGATCTGTTAATTAACGTCGGTGCCGGTACCGCAGATGACGCGAATATGACGGCAACAATCGCCAGCGATATTCTGCAGGAAAATGCCGGTGACAGCATACTGCTGGCCAAACAGGGCGCTGGGCGCCTGATCTTGTCCGGCGATAACCAGTATACCGGCGGTACTCGTATCGACGGCGGTACCCTCCAGGTATCTTCCGACAAAAATCTCGGCACCAGCGGCACTCAGATTGCCATCAATAATGGTTCTACTCTGCAAAACGGCGGCGACTGGCAGACGGATCGTACTATCGCGCTGGATTCCACCGGTGGTCAGCTGGATCTCAATAGCCACAGTCTGGATCACGAAGGCAAAATCACCGGTGCCGGTATTCTGTCGGTTGGCAGCAGTAGCACCAGCGGTGACAGCCATCTGACTCTGAACGGCGACAGCGATTATGCGGGCGGCACCCTGATTACCGGTACCGGCGGCAAAACTCAACTAACGGTTGATGCCCAGCAGAGTAATGCGTTGGGTAGCGGGGCCAGCGAAGTCAGCCTGAAAGACGGCGCGACACTGAACCTGAATAACGACAGCTCGGCCGAAACGCATCATTTCACCGATGATGCCAGCCTGCTGGCCTTTAACGACAATGCCAGCGCCGGACAGTCGGTTATTGACCTGATCGGCAAAGGCAAGGCAGCGCTGAACGATAATGCCAACGGCGGCCAGTCGCAGGTAAATGTTGCCAGTGGCACCGAGTTGAGCCTGAACGACAAAGCCGACGGCGGCCAGATGCTGGTCGACAATAAAGGTGAAGTGGACTTTACCGGCGATGCCCAGGCCAGCGGCGCGACAGTTACTAACGAAAAAGATGCGACTGTCGATATCACCGCTATTAATTCAGCTACCTCTATAGGTTCACTCTCTGGTGCCGGTAATGTGCTGCTGGGCGACCGTGAATTACAAGAAGGGGCGCTGGGCAAAGATGATGATATAAGCGGTGTTATTAGTGGTGACAAGGGTAGTTTGACCAAACAGGGCAGCGGTACGCTGACCCTGACCGGTATGAATACCTACGGCGGTGCAACCCACGTTGAGCAGGGCGTATTGCTGGTTAACGGCGATCAGAGCAAGGCCACCGGCAATGTCAGCGTCGATGGCAACGCCACTCTGGGCGGTGACGGCATCCTGGGCGGCGCGGTTGACGTAGCCGATAATGGCCACATCGCAGCAGGTTCGGCTATTGGCAATGTAGGTCTTCTGACCATCGGCAGTCTGAGCCTGCATCAAAACTCGCAGCTCGACTATCAGCTCGGCCAGGCCTATACCCCAGGCGGTCAGTACAACGACCTTATCAATGTTAATGGCGACCTGAGCCTCGATGGTAAGCTCAATATCACCCAGTCTCCGGGCGGTACCTTCGATGCCGGTGTTTATCGTCTGATTAACTATACCGGGGATATGACCGCTAACAACACGCTGGATATTGCCAGCGCGCCGGAAGCTGCGGCCAGCCTCTACGTTCAGACTTCGGTCGATCATCAGGTCAACCTGGTGAACGATAACGGGCTGAACCTGCAATTCTGGGATGGCCAGAAAGCCGGTAATAACCACGGTATCTCGGGAATTGAAGGCGATGGCGTTGTCGACGGCGGCGCGGGCGTATGGTCAACTCAGGGCGGCACCGGGGATAACAACTGGACGCACGCATCTGGCGTAGATAATGCGCCGTGGGCGCAGAACGCTTACGCCATCTTTGAAAATAAAGGCGGTGCTGTAACCGTTGACGATAAAGCGGGCGATGTTGAATTTGCCGGTGGCCAGTTCGCCAGCGACGGCTATGTGGTCAGCGGTGATGCGCTGTATGTTACCGATACCTTATCGGCGACTCAGACCTCGGACGGCAAAGTGACACCATCTGGTCTGGACAAAGGCGATATGGTGGTGAATGTGGGCGGCGGCACGGCAGACGACGCCAGCATGACTGCAACCATTGCCAGCAATATTGTTCAGGAAAATAAAGACGATGCCATTCTGCTGGATAAAGAGGGTGCTGGGCGTCTGATTCTGACTGGTGCTAACCAATACAAAGGCGGAACCCGGATTGATGCCGGTACTCTGCAAGTGTCGGCGGATAATAACCTTGGTACCAGCGGGACCACCGTTGCTATCAACAATAATTCGACCCTACAAAACGGAGCCGACTGGCAGACCGATCGCACCATCGCGCTAGGTGCTTCTGGCGGTCAGCTGGATCTCAACAGCCACAGTCTGGATGCTGAAGGTAAAATTACCGGAGCCGGTCTGTTAAGCGTGGGCAGCAGTTCTACCAGTGGTAACAGTCATCTGACCTTAAACGGGGATAGCGATTACGCAGGCGGAACAAAAATTACCGGTACCAGCCATCAGGGCGGGCTGACGGTGGATGTGCAGCAGAGTAACGCGCTGGGTAACGGTACTACCGACGTAAGCCTGACGGGTGATGCCACCCTGAACCTGAATAAGGCAAGTTCGGCTCAGGCGCACCATATTACCGATGACAACAGTCTGCTGACTTTCAACGATACGGCCAGCGCCGGGCAGTCGGTCATTGACCTGACTAACGGCGGCGAAGCGGCGCTTAACGACCGCGCTAACGGTGGCAACGCTCTGGTCAATATTGCGAGCGGTACCCAGCTTAGCCTTAACGGTAAAGCCGATGGCGGTCAGATGCTGGTCGACAACAAAGGTAAAACGGTCTTTACCGGCGATGCTCAGGCCAGCGGTGTGACCATCGCTAACGAAGGTGACGCCACGGTCGATATCACGGCTATTAACTCAGCGACTTCAATCGGTTCGCTGTTTGGTGCCGGTAACGTACTGCTGGGTAACCGCGAGTTGCAGGAAGGCGCTCTGGGCAAAGATGACCTGATTAGCGGTATTATCAGCGGGGGCAACGGTAGCCTGACTAAACAGGGTAATGGCACCCTGATCCTGACCGGCACCAACACCTACGGCGGAGCAACGCATGTAGAACAGGGCGCATTGATGGTCGATGGTAACCAGCAGCTGGCGACCGGTAAAGTCAGCGTGGACGGCAATGCCACCCTTGGCGGTAACGGTATTATCGGCGGTGCGGTAGATGTCGCCGATAACGGTCATATTGCGGCCGGTTCATCCATCGGTAAAGTCGGTACTCTGACCACTGGCAGCCTGAGCCTGCATCAGAACTCGCAGCTCGACTACCAGCTGGGCCAAGCTTACACCGCAGGCGGTAACAATAACGACCTGATCAATGTTAACGGCGACCTGAGTCTCGACGGTAAGCTCAATATCACTCAGTCACCAAACGGTAACTTTGTGGCTGGTGTTTATCGCCTGATTAACTACACCGGCGATATGACGGCTAACAACATTCTGGATATTGCCAGTGCGCCGGATGCGGCGGACAGCCTGTATGTTCAGACCTCTATCGATCATCAGGTTAACCTGGTGAACGACAACGGCCTGAACCTGCAATTCTGGGATGGCGCGGCGGTTGGTAACAGCCACGGAACCTCCGGTATGGAAGGTAACGGCACAGTTGAAGGTGGCGACGGCGCATGGACAGCTCAGGGCGGTAAAGGCGATAACAACTGGACTCACGCATCTGGTATCGATAACGCGCCGTGGGCCCAGAACGCTTACGCCATCTTTGAAAATAAAGCGGGTACCGTGACGGTCGATAACTCGGCAGGCAACGTTGAGTTTGCCGGCGGCCAGTTTGCCAGCGACGGTTATGTAGTTAAAGGCGATGCGCTGCATGTGGTGGATACCGCGTCGGCCGTTAAAACCGATGACGGCGTCACCCCTGCGGGTCTGAACAAAGGCGATCTGCTGATTAATGTCGGTGCCGGTTCGGCTGACGATGCCAATATGACCGCGACTATCGCCAGCGACATCGTGCAGGAAAACACAGACGATAGCATCACTCTGGTGAAACAAGGGTCGGGACGTCTGATTCTGGATGGCCACAACGCTTATAAAGGTGGAACCCGCATCGATGACGGGACTCTTCAGGTCTCTGCGGATAACAATCTTGGCGCCAGCGGCACAGATATTGCTATTAATAACAACGCGACCTTACAGAATGGCGGCGACTGGCAGACCGATCGCTCTATCGTTCTGGGATCGGATGGCGGTAAGCTGGATCTTAACAGCCACAGCCTGGACGATGAGGGTAAAATCAGCGGTAGCGGTAAACTGACCGTAGGTAGCAGCAGCGCAAGCGGTAATAGTCATCTGACGCTAAATGGTGACAGTGATTATGCTGGCGGTACGCTGATAACCGGTACCGGCGGCAAAACGCAGCTGATTGTCGATGTTCAGCAGAGTAACGCGCTGGGTAAAGGCTCTACCGATGTCAGCCTGAAAGACGGGGCTACCCTGAACCTGAATAACGCAAGCTCGGCCCAATCGCACCATATTACCGATGACGCCAGCCTGCTGACCTTTAACGATAACGCCAGCGCCGGCCAGTCGGTTATTGATCTGACTGGTAAAGGTAATGCTGAGCTGAACGATAAAGCCAGCGGTGGCCAGTCTAAGGTGAATGTCGCCAGTGGCTCAGAACTGAGCCTGAATGACAAAGCCGATGGCGGCCAGATGACGGTCGATAACAAAGGTGAAGTGGTCTTCACGGATGATGCGCAGGCCAGCGGTTCAACGGTGACTAACGAAAAAGGCGCGACCGTTGATATCACTGATATCAACTCTGCCACCTCGATCGGCTCTCTGTCCGGTGCCGGTAACGTGCTGTTGGGTAACCGCGAGTTGCAGGAAGGGGCACTGGGCAAAGATGACTTGATTAGCGGCCTGATAAGCGGTGCCAGCGGCAGCCTGACCAAACAGGGGAATGGCACCCTGACGCTGACTGGCGCTAACAGTTACGGCGGCGCAACCCATGTTGACCAGGGCACACTGTTGGTCAACGGCGATCAGCATCAGGCCAACGGTAACGTCAGCGTGGCGGGTAACGCCACTCTCGGCGGTAACGGCGTGCTCGGTGGCGCGGTAGATGTGGCGAACAATGGTCATATTACCGCCGGGGCCACGGTTAACAGCGTGGGTACGCTGACTACAGGTACTCTGACCCTGCATCAAGATTCGCAGTTGGATTATCAGCTCGGCAAAGCCTACACCGTGGGCGGTCAATATAACGACCTGATTAATGTCAATGGTGACGTCAATCTTGATGGCAAGCTGAATATTACTCAGTCACCAGGCGGCGATTTTGAAACGGGTATCTACCGGCTTATCAACTATACCGGCAAACTGGCGTCCGACAACACGCTGGATATCGCTAATGCCCCGGATGCAGCCGATCGTCTCTATGTGCAAACCTCTGTCGACCATCAGGTCAACCTGGTTAACCGCAATGGCACGGTGTTGCGTTTCTGGGACGGCACCGGCGGTAAAGGCGGTGAACTGAAAAACAACAACGTTATCGATGGCGGTGACGGTGTATGGCAAAACAGTCTCGGTAACGATAACTGGACCACCGACGATACTAAACCTGCCGGTGCCATCAACGCGCCATTTGATAATGATGCGTTTGCAGTGTTTGAAGGTAAAAAAGGCACTGTTACGGTTGATGATTCGTTGGGCGACGTTTATTTAAGCGGTGCGCAGTTTATTACCGATGGCTATCTGGTACAGGGTGATGCCCTTAATACCCATACAGCTGAAACCGTAATCCGCGTAGGTGATGGTACCGAAGCTGGTCTAAAAACTACGGCCACCATCGATAGCGTGATTCAGGGAACTGGCGGGCTGGTTAAATCTGATGCGGGCACGCTTATTCTCAACGGTGACAACACCTACCAGGCCGGTACCACTATCCGTAACGGGGTGCTTCAGGTCTCGAAAGATGTCAACCTGGGCGCTGCTGACGGTTCGCTGACCCTTAACGGCGGTATTCTGCGCTACGGTAAAGGCTTTGATACTGACCGTCAGGTCGTACTGGGTGCCAACGGCGGCGGCATTGATACCAACGGTAATAACAGCGCCTTGCTGACCGCATTGCAGGGCAATGGCTTACTGACCAAACTGGGCGACGGCACGCTGATGCTGACTCAGGACAGTAAAGCCAGCGGCGGCACCGACATTGCTCAGGGTGTATTGAAACTGGGTAACGGCGGCGACCAGGGGTCAGTCAATGGCAACATTAAGGATGACGCCACCCTGGTGGTTGACCGTAATAACAAGCTTAACCTGAGCGGCGATATCAGCGGCAAAGGGACCTTAGTGCAATACGGTTCCGGTACCACTGAACTTAGCGGCCATAACAGTTATAGCGGTATTACCAGCGTTCTTAACGGCGTATTGCAGGCCGGTGGCGGTCAGACGCTGAGTGCGGCCTCGGTTCATGAAGTGGCTTCTGGCGCAACGCTGGATACTCAGGGTTACAACCAGCAGATTGCCGGATTGTATAACCAGGGCCGGGTTAACTTACGCGGCAAGTCGGTTGGTTCCGAGCTGACGGTTAAAGGTGATTATGTGGGCGATAACGGCGTGGTTGCCATTGCCGCTCAGCAACAGGGACAGAATGGTAACGCCGATAAACTGGTGATTGATGGCGGTAAAGCCAGCGGTTATACCCGCCTGGATATCGATATCTCCCGTCTCGGCGCGCCGACTAAAGGCGACGGTATCGAAGTGGTTGAGGCTAAAAACGGTGCAACCACCACCGCACAGACCACCAAAGATGCCTTTGGCCTGGGAGCCGATCATCTGGAAGCAGGGGCGTTCTCTTATAGCCTGTTTGCCGGGGATGCGCATAGTAAAGGCGAAAACTGGTATCTGCGCAGCGACTATCGTTCGGAAGTTCCGCTGATTGACGGCATGATTCAGACCGCCCGTCAGTCTGATATGGCGGTGCTGGGCAACCTGCATCTGCGTATGGGTGATGACAACGATGCTCCGGCGGTTGGGGCAGCTCACGAGCCGCGCGCCTGGGCGCGATACATCAATACCGACGGCAATTCGAAACTTAACGATGCGCCGGGGACTTCACTTGATACCCATACCTCTGGGGTACAGGTTGGTAGTGACCTCTGGACCAGTGACCACTGGCAGACCGGCGTTTACGCCAGCCTGACTGATACCAACACCTCGGTTAGCGGTGAAGCCAGCGGGCATTATGGTTATGTTGGTAAAATCAAAGATCATGCGACCCATATCGGCGGATATGCGACCTGGACCAGTGACAGCGGCTGGTACGTGGATAATGTGCTGCAATATGGCTGGCACGATATGCACCTGAAAACCAGCGGTAATGGCGGCAGCTACGACCCGAACGGCACCAGCCTGACGGCGTCGGTGGAAACGGGTAAACCGTTCCATATTGCCAACAGCCACTGGGATATCGAGCCTCAGGCTCAGCTTTACTGGCAGCATAGCGACTTTGATAACATCAACATCAAAGGTGATACCGCGACCAAGGCGAAGATGAATGCTGATGATGCGGTTACTGCCCGTATCGGGGCGCGTCTGGTAGGGCATTACTCGCCGCGTATCGGTAAAGTGACGCCTTATGTTCGCGTCAATCTGTGGCAGGGGCTGAGCGGTACCGACAGCACCAGCTTCACCAACGCGACGGCAAAAACTAATCTGCACGCGGGGCAGCGTTACTCGAGCACTGAAGTGGCGGCCGGTATGACCTGGAGCATTAAACCAACGGTACATCTGTACGGTGAAGTAGGTCACCAGTGGAGCAACAAAGGTGGCGACACCCAGATGCGCAGCGACCTTGAGGGCAGTGCCGGTATTAAAATCGACTTCTAACCTTAAGCTGCAATTTTGTTGATAAGCAAAGCGCCCGATGGAAACACCGGGCGCTTTTTTATGATGTAAAGGCCGCGCCGGTGCATAAGAACCAATACTTTGGCAAGTAATGGCTAAATTGGAGAAACCAGTACGGCATTTGGTCCGTAAAAAGGTGGAGTAAGAGGTCTTTGACCACCTATTAGTTACAACATACTATTTGGTTTTGTATTACCCGTTTCATAAACCACGGTGCATCTCAAAAAAACGCCTGGCAGGGCGATGCGCTAATTTTAGTCGGGTCGTTAATTTTACTGCTATCTCTGGAGTTAGGCCCTCGGGCCTGGTCAGAGTATGTATTTAATTAATGAGCAAAATTCATAACTCCTTTCTGAATTGATGAATAGTCGCCATAACCTGACCAGGCTACCTTATTAACAGGTCAGTGTGAGTCTGGATGCACGGCCAATAACCGCGTGCAGCCTAAAAGGCTCTCGCTCAGCAAAAGGAAAGCACAGTTTATGCTCCCAGCTCTTAATCACTATAAAACCACGGTCCTGGACAGTCTTTGGGGGCGTCAGACTTTGACTATTCGCGACCGCAGCTTGATTACCGTAGCTGTCGCCATTGCCCGTAACCACAGCGCTTTATTGCCTGAAGAAATGGCCCGGGCGCTGGATAACGGCATCAGCGCGGCGGAGTTATCAGAGGTCATTACCCATCTGGCGTTTTATTGCGGCTGGGGTAATGCGCAACAGGCATCAAATGCGGCATTAACGCTATTTTCAGCGCGTGAAATTGACGCAACCCAGTTACCCAACGGCCGGGTTACGCTGCTGGATATTGACGAGCAGTCGGAGCAGGCAAGGGTAGTGGCGGTGGAAAGCGCCGTTGGCAGTCAGCAATTCCCGGATCTGGTCAACGATACTACTCAGGTGCTGTTCCATTCCCTGTGGCTGCGCCCGGACCTTGCGCCTCGTGACCGCAGTCTGGTCACTTTTAGCGCCCTGGTCGCGAATGGCCAGTCAGCGCAGATAGGTTTTCATCTCAATAAAGCCATGGATAACGGTTTTACTGCCAGCGAAGCCGCCGCAGCATTAGGCCAATTGGCTTTTTATGCCGGCTGGCCGAATGCTATGTCCGCCGTTGCCGTCGTTAAACAGGTGGTCGCCGCTCGCGCGGCCATGACTACAATTGATTGAGGTATTCAATGAACTTACTAGCCACAATGAGCTTAGTTATCTCTTCCATGGCCGCAGCTGGTGTCGCCGCTGAGGAAAAAATTCAATTAACACCGAATGGTTCGAAACCTTCCGTTGTCGGCCCTGAATCATGGTTCACCGGCAAAGTACGTATTGATGCGCCGTTCCAGGCCAGCAAACCGGCTACCGTCGGTGGCGCGACCGTTACCTTTGAGCCAGGCGCGCGCACCGCGTGGCATACCCATCCGCTGGGCCAGACCCTGATAGTAACTCAGGGCAAGGGCTGGGTTCAGGAGTGGGGCCATCCGGCTCGGGAAATGAATGCCGGTGACATTATCTGGATCCCGGAAGGCGTCAAACACTGGCACGGTGCTACCGCGCAAACCGCAATGAGCCACATTGCTATTAGCGAAGCGCAGAACGGCAGCGTGGTCGAATGGCTGGAGCATGTCAGCGATGAGCAGTATTCCGGAGCGTAAACGGAATCTGAACTATTCACCTCAATTTTCAGGAGTGGAGTTATGACAGTAAAAATACTCGGCTATGCCGCCCAGTCCGCCACCGCGCCGCTGGCACCTTATAACTTTGAACGCCGGGATATGCGCCCGGACGATGTCGTTATCGATGTACTGTACTGCGGCGTCTGCCATTCCGACTTGCACCAGGCACGCAATGACTGGGGTTTTAGTCAGTATCCGCTGGTTCCGGGGCATGAAGTTATCGGCGTGGTTAGTTCGGTAGGCTCGCAGGTCACGAAGTTTAAACCCGGCGACCGGGTTGGCGTGGGCTGTATGGTTGACTCCTGCCGTCACTGCGCGCCTTGTGAAGCGGGGCTGGAACAATATTGTGAGCAGGGAAATACTCAAACCTATAACAGCATCGATCCACACGATCATATGCCGACTTACGGCGGTTACTCTCAGTCCATCACCTGTACTCAGGACTTTGTATTAAGCATTCCCGATAACCTGGATATGGCCGGAGCAGCGCCGCTGCTGTGTGCAGGGATTACCACCTGGTCACCGCTAAAACATTGGAATGTTAAAGCCGGGAGCAAAGTCGCGGTGGTCGGGCTGGGTGGCCTTGGGCATATGGCGCTGAAACTTGCGCATGCGCTGGGCGCGGAAGTTACGCTTTTTACCCGCTCTCCGGGGAAAGAGGCTGATGCCCGGCGTTTAGGTGCAGATAATGTAGTTATCTCAACCGATAGCCGCCAGATGGAGCAGGTTAAAGGCGAGTTTGATCTGATTATCGACACCGTGCCTTATGCCCACGATATCAACCCATACATCCCGACGCTCAATCTGGATGGTACCCTGGTGTTTGTTGGTTTACTGGGCGACATCGACCCGATGCTAAATACGGTGCCTTTACTTTTAGGGAGACGCAGTGTGGCAGGTTCCTGCATCGGCGGCATTGCAGAGACTCAGGAAATGCTCGATTTTTGCGGTAAACACGGCATCACCTCTGATATTGAAACCATCCGTATGGATGAGATTAACGCGGCCTATGAGCGGATGCTAAAAAGCGACGTAAAATACCGCTTCGTTATCGATATCAAAACGCTTCACGGATAATGACTGGATTTAGACAATAATTCCGCCTGGCAGAGGCGGAATTGTTGTCTTGTTCCTGGGGGGATATACAAGTAGATGCTTTAATTACTACCTGCAGCTTTTACCCTACCCAGAAGCTGACATGGTATTTCGATATTTAACCGTTGTATTATGCAACTCGTTAATTTCTAAAATCCAGGTATATTCAGCGCTCGAATATTTTACTGAATATTACGGCTCATTGGATATTTTTGGTTAAGTTGCACACAGTGTATGATGCGCAAATAACCATCATAAATTCAGGGACAGAAGAATGAAGCAACATTCTAATCTGTACCGTGCTCGGAACAGTAAATCCCAGCATAGTGAAAATAATTGCTAATGGTTTGATGCCAGTTATAGTCACTACGGTGTTCTTTATCACATCCGCGTATTTTATAATCAAGGGACGCATGCTGATGAAAATTGTCGGCATCCAGGTACTGCTCAGTGGCTGTGCCGTGATAGTAGCTCTGTTTATTTAAACCTTACCCAAGAACATAAACATCACCTGTTGCCGGAGAGACTGCTTCCGGTAACCACAAGAGGCCCCATTTTCCAGTACAATGACAACCCATTATTTTATCTGGTTTGTGAAGGTGTAGAAACTGCCTAACCTTCCAGAGCCTTAGGGGTGATGCACAGCGCAGATGAAAACCACCGAAAATGGCATGAATATGATTTATCCCGGTTATATTTTGGCAGTGGCGTACGATATCAATCAACCCACGATGACCACAACCGATAAAAATGATCAGCCCAAAGTCGGATTTATAAATTAAAACCCCCTCATCTTTTACATAATCCGTTTTCGTATTCTTATGACCGATTACACCGTAAGCACGCGGTTTGGCTACTGGGATCTCTCCTGACCACATAAAACGTTCCCCGATATGTAGTGGGGTACTGCTGTACTCCATGCGAAAGCGTGAAAAATTATTATGTATCGACAATTTTTTAATTCTGGCGGTATAGCCTGGAAGCCTTACTGCCGAGTAGCGCTCATTCGCCACCATTGGATGGCATATTATCCGACATGTGTCAGGTATCCACGGAACACCGCCACAATGGTCATAATGACCATGGGAAAGTACAGCCGCGGTAAGGTTTGTCAAATCGACTCCCATTAAACCTGCATTATGCATGAAGCTATCATCAGGGCCGGTATCAAACAGAATTGAATCATTTTCATCCTGGATCAACAGACTAAGTCCGGCTTTAGCACGCAGCAAATTTTTAGATCCGGCCTTAAGTCGGTTTTCCAGCAGGACGCTGATGGTTATGGACATGTTCGCTCTTTCCCTGAAGTAATTCGTCACCGCAAGGCTGCGATAACGCTGTGAGGCATGTGAGGCACAGTCAATAATACTCCATTCCCAGGGGGGAACTAGATTTATATACAGGCAGCTTTTGCTCATCTTTGGAGTCAGGACGAAACGCAGAATGGTGAGGATATTGCTATGCCACGGGCATATCATTATGCTCGAACATTATTCCTTCACACTGGCAGTACTGCATCGGCGACCATTAAAAGAGGCGTCAGAGGAAGAAAATATTGCTTAACGTGAGTTTTCGTTCCACTGAGTGTCAGCCCCCTATTTAGGCCAAACCATAGGGGATGGATTCTAAAATTCAGGATATGTTGGTTGGTAATAAGAAATACTCTGTTGACTTAGCATTTACCGACTTCATAACCCAATCAGCTTTTCAACCGCAGTGCATCGACAAATAGCGAAAATGCAGTAGTTTTCTGTCTTCTGCTGGGATAATAAAGAAAATAACCGGGAAAATGCGCACACCATTCATCCAGTACCTGCACCAACTGACCACTGGCAATATCATCCGTTACGGTATTTTCTGGTACATAAATTAGCCCCATTCCGGCGCGAGCCGCCTCTATGCGATGGCGCAGGGCGTTAATCGTTAACTGGCCTTCAACCCTGACCCGCAACTCTTTACCCTCTTTGGCGAACTCCCACGGCAACAGACCACCCAGCGTCGGCAGACGCATATTCACGCACTGATGGTGTTGCAGGTCTGCCGGCGTGTCTGGCGCCGGATGTGCAGCCAGATACGCCGGAGAACCGACCACGACCATACGCATCGGGGGGCTGACTGGTACTGCGACCATATCTTTAGCCACCTGTTCACCCAGGCGGATCCCGGCGTCGAAACGCTGGCTGACGATATCCGCGAGCGCGTTATCCACCGTAACTTCAATATTAATGTCCGGCCAGCGGGTAATAAAATCCTGCAATACCGGCCACAAAATATAGTCAACGGCGTGCTCCCCGGCAGTGATACGAATATTCCCAGCCGGAACATCACGCATTTCCTTCATGACATTGAGCTCAGTTTCGATATCCAGAAAATGAGGGCCAATGCGCTCGACCAGGCGCTCTCCGGCCTCGGTAGGGGAAACGCTGCGGGTAGTTCGAGTTAGCAGGCGGATGCCTAATCGTTCTTCAAGGCCACGCATCGAGTGGCTAAGAGCCGACTGGGATAACCCCAGCTTAGCCGCCGCGCGGGTAAAACTGCGTTCACGGGCAACGACCAGGAAGGCTATCAGGTCATTAAAATTCTCTTTTAACATAGGGATCTCCGGCACAACAAACAGGCCTGAGACTTAAAGCTCCAGGCTAATGAATTCATCTCATCAATATAAAGTTATTTTAGCGCTTCGCCTTCTTTAAGCACGATGAAAAACTGTCAGTAGTAAGCAGTAATCTGCGTGCGGGTAGGGCATTAGCCCTTTAGCTAACAAAAACATAGCGCCAATATGTGACACTGTCACTTATTGGCGTTGATGTTGTTTCACTTCTGGCGGCGTTCTCTTTTTATTGCCTCTATTTACAGCATGTATAGGCATTTTCTTGCATCCCGGATGAGATGCTCTGGCAACCGACAAAATACACCAGCGCAACAGCCAGAAGTTTTACTAATGACTGGAAAATAAAGGAATTGATTGATAGTTAATCTGATCCTTATAAATCAATGAGATATAAATGCGACGTTGATCGTCGGTCTTTTTTCATATAAATTAAAGTTATGTAAAGCCTTGTCGGCGAACTTTTAGTCGAGGAAATTTTCTTCATTCCAGCAACCACTGCGTTATAGCTTTCATACCCTGAGCGGATAAACCGCCGTTTGAAAAAAGGCCAGGAAAGCTATGATGCCGTTAGGATAAATCTTTGATTTATCTGAAGGATAATCATGAAAAATCAAAACGTTACTACACACATTCCCGCCTTTTGGCGTAAGCGTCCTAAAAAGGCGCTGACCGTTGATGACATCACCATCGTGGACCATCAGATGCTGAAGCGCGCCGTAGGCGCAGCGGCTCTCGGTAATGCGATGGAGTGGTTCGATTTCGGGGTTTATAGCTTCTTAGCCGTAACCATCGGTAAAGTCTTCTTCCCGGGCGGAAGTCCGGCGGTTCAGCTTATTGCCACCTTTGGTGCATTTGCTGCGGCATTCCTGGTGCGTCCGCTGGGCGGCCTGGTTTTTGGTCCGCTGGGTGACAAAATTGGCCGCCAGAAAGTGCTAGCCTTCACCATGATAATGATGGCCATCGGCACCTTCTGTATTGGTTTAATTCCCGGATATAACCAGATTGGCATCGCCGCGCCGATGCTGCTGTTACTGGCCCGTCTGGTGCAGGGCTTCTCTACCGGCGGCGAATACGGTGGGGCGGCAACATTTATTGCTGAGTATTCCACCGATAAACGCCGCGGCTTTATGGGCAGCTGGCTGGAGTTCGGCACGCTGGCCGGTTATCTGCTGGGGGCAATTTTAGTTACCGGCATGACCGCGGTGCTCACCGAGCAGCAGCTGCTGTCGTGGGGCTGGCGCATCCCGTTCTTCGTTGCCGGGCCGTTGGGGCTATTTGGCCTCTATATCCGTCTCAAACTCGAAGAAACTCCGGCATTCCAGAAACACATGGAAAAACAGGAAGCGCTGGAGCACAGCAAACCGCAGCCTGGCGTTTGGGAAATGCTCACCAAATATCGGGTGCAGATGTTTAAATGTATCGGCCTGGTGCTGCTGTTTAATGTTTCCAACTACATGCTGACTTCATACATGCCGAGCTATCTGACCGGGGTGTTGGGTATGAGTGAGCTGAGCGGGCTGATGCTTATTATGGTGGTGATGATCATCATGATGCCACTGACCCTGGCATGGGGTTACTGGAATGACCGCCTGGGCCGTCGTCCGGTGATTATGTTCGGTGCGGTGGGGCTGATTGTACTGGCGATCCCAGCTATGTGGCTGATTGGTACCGGCTCACTGCTGGCGGTATTTGCCGGGCTGGTTATTCTGGGCGCTCTGCATACCTGCTTTAGCGGCACTATGCCATCGGCGCTGCCGGCACTGTTTGCTACCGATGTGCGTTACAGCGCGCTGGCCATTGGTTTTAACCTCTCGGTATCGCTGTTTGGTGGCACTACGCCGCTTATTACCAGCTGGCTGGTTGAGAAAACCGGTAACCTGATGATCCCTGCCTGGTATCTGATGGCAGCGGGTGCAATTGGGGTTGTTACCGTGTTCTTTATGCGTGAAACCGCCCGAAAACCGCTGCACGGCTCGGCTCCGGCCGTAGCCAGCGAAGAAGAGGCCGAACGCCTGGTGGAAAAACTGGCCAAACGCCAGGAAATTGCTGCCGCTCACGGTTAATACCTTATCCCCGAACGCCAATTTGGGTTGGCGTTCGGGAGTTTTAGTCACTCTTTGGGCAACTCTCGTAAATCTGCTGTTATCTCATCCTCCGAATTCATTTCGCTCCCCCGCATAAGCATCGCTATTAACGCAGGTGATTTAGCGCGGACGCAGCCGGGTGAGCAAAACCGTAAAGCGGGTAGAGACAGTATCGGAAGTAACGCTTATTTTGCCCTGATGAGCGGTCACGATGGATTTAACAATCGCCAGCCCAATACCGCTGCCTTCGCCTTTACGCTGTCGCGACGGATCGATGCGATAAAAACGGTCAAGAATACGCGGCAAATGTTCGGCGGGAATCGGCGAGCCGGGGTTTTCAACTATCAGCTCAGCTTTGTCATCGCGATCGTTAACATGAATAGTGACCGACTGGCCGCGTGGGGTGTATCGAATTGCGTTCGACAGCAGGTTATAGATAACCCGACGGATCATTAACGGGTCGCCCTCAATAACGGAAGAACCGCCTTTGAAGGTCAGACCAACGCCTTGTTCCTCAGCCCAGGCCTCAAAAAACTCGAAAACTTTGATGGTTTCGGCCCGTAAATCCAGCGGCACCCGCTCGGGAATCAGCTGATTATTATCAGCCTGAGCCAGGAATAGCATGTCACTCACCATTTTGGCCATCCGGTTATACTCCTCAAGATTGGAGTACAGCACATCTTCCAGCTCTTTTTCCGAGCGCTTCTTACTAAGCACAATCTCAGTCTGAGTTACAAGGTTAGTAATCGGGGTGCGGATCTCATGGGCAATATCGGCAGAGAAGTTCGCCTGGCGGTTAAATACATCCTCAATTCGCTCAATCATATGGTTAAAGGAGATAACCAGTTGCCTGAGCTCAATTGGCACAGCATTAGGGTCAAGGCGCATATCCAGGTTTTCAGAGGAGATGTTCTGGATTTTCATGCTCACGCTACGCAACGGCTGGTGACCTTTACGCACCGCCATTAGCACAATCAACACGATTGCCAGGCTTATCAGCGCGGCAATCAGCATCAGATTACTTTTAAGCTCATCAAGATAATGAAGATGGAAGTTAATGGATAACGCCACCAGCACGGTATAGCGCGGAATACTTTGACTGTTAACTGCTGAAGCCATCATCCGATAGGTGGTATGGTGCATCTTCATGCCGTCAGGTCGGTTATCTGTGTGCCCTCCGGCCGGCCAGACAAAGACCTCACCAGAGTGCAGATAGTTGTCTATCCTGGGCGACTGGAGCACGGACATCAGGTCTGGCCCGTTGGCGCTGTGGTAAAGCGTATCGCCATCCTGGTTACGGATAAGCACCGCGATGCTGCGATAGCTCGCCAGCACGTCCTGAATTTGCTCCGCTTTTTGCGACTCGGAGATATTCGGCCTGAGCAAAATATTATCCAGCGCCACGCTGATTTCGGTCAGGTCATTAATATCCTGCTCGGCAAAGTGTTTCTCTACCGAGTGCAGCATAATCCAGGTAAAAGCTAAAAACGCGGTAATGGTCGCCAGGCTGATAAAAAACGTGAGGCGGGTCGCCAGCGAAAACGGTCGCCAGCGGCGGTTAATTCTCATCCGGCACCTCGAGCACATAGCCGACGCCGCGCACGGTCTGAATCAGCCTGGGCTCAAAATCATTATCTATTTTGGCGCGCAGCCGTTTTACCGCCACGTCGATGGCATTGGTATCGCTGTCAAAATTCATGTCCCAGACCTGGGAAGCAATTAGCGAGCGCGGCAGCACTTCGCCCTGGTGGCGGATAAAAAACTCCAGCAGGGTAAACTCTTTACTGGTCAGCGTGATACGCGTATTTCCACGACTAACCCGGCGGGAAATCAGGTCGAGATTTAAATCAGCCACCTGAAACTGGCTTTCGGTAATCACCGAAGAGCCACGGCGCAGCAGGGTTCTGACTCGAGCCAGCAGCTCGGCAAAGGCAAAGGGCTTCACCAGATAGTCATCGGCCCCCAGCTCCAGTCCTTTGACCCGATGCTCAATGGTGCCCAGCGCGCTCAGCAGTAAAATAGGCATTCCTTTATTTGCTGCCCGTAGCATGCGGACAATATCCCAGCCGTTAACGTCCGGCAGCATAATATCGAGCACAATCAGATCGTATCCTGCTGTCATCGCCAGGTGATATCCGGTCAGGCCATTATCGGCACGATCGACCACAAACCCCGCCTCAGTCAGACCTTTACTCAGGTATTCACCCGTTTTTAACTCATCTTCAACAATGAGTATTTTCATAATTACTCCGGCGTAGCGCGTTCTGGCGTTAATTCTATTGCGCCACAATATGATAGCAACGCCTGAAGGCGAAAATGACAGTTTTGTCATTAACCTGTCACCGGCCAAACAGAGTCCCGCAGTTAAAGTAGCCACCGTAAACCGATAATTCCCGGAATATTTTCTCCACCTCGCAGGGACGATAAGCAACATGTTTAAATTAAAACCACTGTTAATTTGCCCGGTACTGTTGCTTACCGGCTGTATTTCGCTGGCTCCGGACTATCAACGCCCGGCGCTGCCGGTGCCGCAGCAGTTCTCACTGGGCAACGGCCTGGTCCCGGCCGCCAGTGGTTACCTGGATACCGGCTGGCGTACCTTCTTTACCGATCCCGACTTAAAGCGCCTTATCGGCGTGGCGTTGCAGAACAACCGCGACCTGCGCATGGCGGCGCTTAAGGTAGAAGAGGCTCGGGCCCAGTATCGGGTTACGGATGCCGATCGCTATCCGCAGTTAAATGCAAGTTCTTCAGTCGGTTACAATGGCGGATTTGAGAGTGACAGTGTCACTAAAAGACAGTATACGGCGGGGCTTGATGCCAGTTTCGATCTCGATTTCTTTGGCCGTTTGAAAAATCTGAGCGAAGCCGATCGCCAAAACTTCTTCTCCAGCCAGCAGGCTGAACGCGATGTCCACATTTTGCTGGTTGCCAGCGTCGCCCAAAGCTACTTCAACCAGCGCCTGGCCTGGCAGCAGCTGAAAATTGCGCGCCAGACATTGCAAAATTATCGCCAGTCATACGCCTTTGTCGAACGCCAGCTGGTTACCGGCAGCACAAATGTGCTGGCTCTGGAGCAGGCTAAAGGCGTTATTGAAAGTACCCAGGCTGATATCGCCAGACGTGAAGGCGAACTGGCCCAGGCCAACAACGCGCTGCAACTGGTGCTGGGGGTATACAACGCACCGCAGGGTGATGCCGAGTCCGACAAAGATCTGCGCCCGGTAGTGCTGCCCGCCAACCTATCATCGCAAATTCTGTTGCAGCGTCCGGACGTTATGGCGGCAGAAGATTCCCTCAAAGCGGCGAATGCCAATATTGGGGCGGCACGCGCCGCATTCTTCCCATCGATAACCCTGACGGGCGGAGCTTCTGGCAATAGCGGCGAACTTTCCAGCCTGTTTGATGCCGCTGGCGGCCTGTGGAATTTCACGCCAAAAATCGACATACCAATCTTTAACGCCGGACGTAACTCGGCGAACCTGACTCTGGCTGAAGTGCGCCAGCAGCAGTCGGTAGTCAGCTATGAACAGAAAATCCAGACCGCATTCAAACAGGTTCGGGATGCGCTGGCGCTGCGCGACAGCATCAACAATCAGCTTGCAGCCCAGCGCCGTTATCTCAACTCGCTGCAAATTACCTTACAGCGAGCGCGCGGTTTATATGCCAGCGGCGCGGTGAGCTATATCGAAATTCTCGATGCCGAGCGTTCATTATTTAGCACTCAGCAGACGATTCTGGATCTGATATATGCGCGTCAGACCAACGAGACCAATCTTTTTACCGCGCTCGGCGGCGGCTGGACCGAATAATTAACGTTTTAAATTTAATCGAATAAGGAGTTATTTTTATGGGCATTTCAGCAAAATTAGTTTTCTCTGCGGTTCTGTTTACGGCCGCAATGAGCGGCGTACAGGCTGCGGAAAATATGTCAATGGCCGCAATGTCGGAACAGAAAGCCGCAGCCCCGCAGCAGGTCATTCACGCCAGTGGTGTGGTTAAGGCCATAGATTTGAAAGAGAAAAAAATCACTATTGCTCATGAAGCGATTCCTGCCGTTAACTGGCCAGCCATGACCATGCGTTTCACCTTCATCCAGCAGGACGCCAGCATTAGCGCATTGAAAGTGGGCGACCGGGTTAATTTCTCCTTTGAACAGCAGGGCGCAATTTCTCTACTGCAAAATATTCAGGTTGTTAAGCCATAAATTAATCGCAGCAACCTCAAATCCGGCGGTTTTTGGAATAAATCAAATTCCGCCGGCAATAAAAAAGATAGCTACGCCAGCTAATAAAAAACCTCGGACTTAAGCAACGGGAATAATTATGGCTTCGTTAAAATTAAAATATACTGCGGCGTTAGTCGGCAGTTTTATCATTGGCGGCATAATCTCCGTTGCTGCTTTGCACGCATTTACTCCTGATGCTCCCGCCGCTGCAACCACCGCAAAGCCAGAGCGTAAAGTCCTGTTCTGGTATGACCCGATGAAACCAGACGTCAAATTCGATAAACCCGGCAAATCACCGTTTATGGATATGGATCTGGTGCCGAAATATGCCGATGAGCAACAGAACGCTGGTGCCGACGGCAGCGGTATTCGGATCGATCCGGTTCAGGTTCAGAATCTCGGCCTGACCACCGAAAAAGTGACCCGCGGCTATCTCAATTACGCCCAGACCGTGCCGGCCAACGTCAGTTATAACGAATATCAATACGATATTGTCCAGGCCCGCGCTGACGGCTTTATTGAAAAAGTCTATCCGCTGACTATCGGCGATAAGATTAAAAAGGGTTCTCCATTAGTAGAGGTGACAATCCCGGCATGGGTTGAGGCGCAGAGCGAATATTTGCTGTTGTCCGATACCGGTGGCAGCGAAAACCAGCTGGCAGGTGTGCTGGAGCGCCTGCGGCTGGCGGGGATGCCGGAAGAGTACATCCAGCGACTGCGCGCCAGCCGAAACATCCAGACCCGTTTCATCATCAAAGCGCCCATTGATGGCGTGATTACCGCCTTTGGTCTGCGCACCGGCATGAATATTTCCAAAGATGAAGTTGTAGCCCAGATCCAGGGCATGAGCCCGGTGTGGGTAACCGCCGCAGTACCTGAATCTACCGCTTATTTGCTTAAAAGCGCTGCGCAGTTTGCGGTTTCAGTTCCGGCTTACCCGGATAAAACCTTCCATATCGAAGGGTGGCGTACGTTGCCAAGTGTGGACGCTGCTACTCGTACCGTTCAGGTGCGCCTCCAGGTCAGTAACCCGGAGGAGCTGCTGAAACCGGGCATGAATGCTTACATCAAATTCAGCGCCGGAGGCCCGTCAACGCTGCTTATCCCGTCGCAGGCGGTTATCGACACCGGCAATGAGCAGCGGGTGATCACCGTCGCAGCAGACGGCAGCTTTGTACCGAAAATTATCAAAATAGTGCACGAGTCCGGCCAGCAAACCGGTATCGCCTCCGGCCTTAGCGAGGGCGAATCGGTAGTGGTTAATGGTCTGTACCTGATTGATTCTGAAGCTAATATTAGCGGCGCGCTGGAACGTATGCGCCAGCGTAATGCGGCACCCAAAGGCGATAAGGCCGACATGAGCAGCCACCCGATGGCGGATACGGCACAAACGTCGACTCACGCCGGGCATTGAGGAATAGCAGATGATTGAATGGATTATTCGCCGCTCGATAGCCAACCGCTTCTTAATTATGCTCGGCGCGCTGTTCCTCAGCGTGTGGGGGGCCTGGACGATTTATCACACTCCGGTGGATGCGCTGCCTGACCTGTCCGATGTGCAGGTAATTATAAAAACCAGCTACCCGGGCCAGGCACCGCAGATTGTAGAAAACCAGGTCACTTATCCGCTCACCACGACCATGCTTTCGGTGCCAGGGGCGAAAACGGTGCGCGGTTTCTCTCAGTTTGGCGACTCTTATGTCTATGTCATCTTTGAGGACGGTACCGATCTCTACTGGGCGCGCTCGAGGGTTCTGGAGTATCTCAACCAGGTTCAGGGCAAGCTCCCGGCGGGCGTCAGTTCAGAGATTGGCCCGGATGCCACTGGCGTCGGCTGGATCTACGAATATGCGCTGGTTGACCGCAGCGGCAAAAATGACCTTGCTGCGCTACGGTCACTCCAGGACTGGTTTCTGAAATTTGAGCTTAAAACGATCCCTGATGTGGCAGAGGTTGCCTCGGTAGGTGGGGTTGTTAAAGAGTATCAGGTACAGGTTAACCCGCTAAAACTGGCGCAGTATGGCATCAGTCTTGCGGCGGTTAAACAGGCCATTGATTCCTCTAACCAGGAAGCAGGCGGCTCCTCGGTCGAGATAGCAGAAGCGGAATATATGGTGCGCGCCAGCGGTTATCTGAAAACCATTGATGACTTCAACCATATCGTCCTTAAAACCGGCGACAGCGGCGTTCCGGTTTACCTTAAAGATGTGGCGCGGGTACAGATGGGGCCGGAAATGCGGCGCGGCATCGCCGAGCTGGACGGCCAGGGTGAGGTGGCCGGAGGCATTATTTTGCTACGCTCCGGCAAAAATGCGCGCGAGGTTATCTCGGCGGTCAAAGATAAACTCGCCACGCTGCAAAAAAGCCTGCCACCGGGCGTGGAAGTGGTAACCACCTACGATCGCAGCCAGCTAATCGATCGGGCGGTGGATAACCTCAGCCATAAGCTGCTGGAAGAGTTTATCGTGGTGGCTATCGTCTGTGCGCTTTTCCTCTGGCACCTGCGTTCGGCGTTAGTGGCAATCATTTCGCTGCCCCTCGGTCTGTGCATTGCATTTATCGCCATGCATTTTCAGGGTCTTAACGCCAATATTATGTCGCTGGGCGGGATTGCCATCGCGGTGGGGGCGATGGTCGATGCCGCGATTGTGATGATAGAAAACGCGCATAAACAGCTGGAAGAGTGGCAGCAGCGGCATCCGGACTCGCGCATAGATAACGCTACCCGCTGGCAGGTGATAACCGAGGCTTCGGTGGCGGTTGGCCCGGCGCTGTTTATCAGCCTGCTAATCATTACGCTATCGTTTATTCCCATTTTTACTCTGGAAGGTCAGGAAGGGCGATTATTCGGCCCGCTGGCGTTTACCAAAACCTATGCCATGGCCGGCGCGGCGCTGCTGGCTATCCTGGTTATTCCGATTTTAATGGGCTTTTGGATCCGCGGGCGGATCCCTGCGGAAAACAGCAACCCGCTTAACCGCTTACTGATCCGTATCTATCATCCGCTGCTGCTTAAAGTGCTGCACTGGCCGAAGCTGACGCTGATTGTGGCGCTACTGTCGATTTTTACCGTGCTGTGGCCGCTGAGTAAGGTGGGCGGTGAGTTTCTGCCGAAAATCAACGAGGGCGACTTGCTGTATATGCCGTCGACGCTACCCGGCGTATCGCCGGGGCAGGCGGCACAGATCCTGCAAACTACCGATAAGCTGATTAAAACGGTGCCAGAGGTGGCCTCGGTGTTTGGTAAAGCGGGTAAAGCCGAGACCGCCACCGACTCGGCGCCGCTGGAGATGATTGAGTCCACCATCCAGCTCAAACCTGAATCCGAGTGGCGTCCGGGGATGACTATCGACAAAATCATTGATGAGCTGGATAAAACGGTGCGGCTACCGGGGCTGGCTAATCTGTGGGTGCCCCCAATCCGTAATCGGATCGATATGCTCTCCACCGGGATTAAAAGCCCGATAGGCATTAAAGTTTCTGGCACCAGCATTGCTGATATTGATGATATCGCCCGTAAAATCGAGGTGGTGGCGCGCACCGTTCCGGGCGTAGTTTCGGCGCTGTCCGACCGGCTCCAGGGCGGGCGCTATATCGATGTGGATATTAACCGCGAGAAGGCCGCTCGCTATGGCATGACGGTCGCCGATGTTCAGCTGTTTGTTTCATCGGCCATTGGCGGTGCCACCATCGGGCAGACAGTGGAAGGGGTGGCTCGTTACCCGATAAACGTTCGTTATCCCCAGGATTTACGTAACAGCCCGCAGGCGCTGAACGAGCTACCGATCCTGACGCCGCTTAAGCAGCAAATTACCCTTGGTGACGTGGCGCAGGTGCGGATATCCTCCGGCCCCAGCATGCTAAAAACCGAGAATGCGCGCCTGACCAGCTGGATCTATATCGACGCCCGCGACCGCGATATGGTTTCAGTTGTTCAGGATTTAAATCGCGCGATTAACCAGCAGGTGGTCATGAAACCGGGCGTCAGCGTCTCGTTCTCCGGGCAGTTTGAGCTGCTGGAGCACGCGAATAAAAAGCTGAAATTGATGGTGCCCATGACCATCATGATAATTTTCGTGCTGTTGTACCTGGCGTTCCGCCGTTTTGATGAGGCGTTGCTGATTTTGCTGAGCCTGCCGTTTGCCCTGATTGGCGGCATCTGGTTCCTGTACTGGCAGGGCTTTCATATGTCGGTGGCGACCGGTACCGGATTTATAGCGCTTTCCGGCGTGGCGGCGGAGTTTGGCGTGGTGATGCTGATGTATTTACGCCATGCCATCGAGGATAGTCCGGAACTGGCCTCTGCCGAAACTTTCAGCCGCGATAAGCTGGATGAGGCGCTGTATCACGGTGCGGTACTGCGGGTACGCCCTAAAGCGATGACGGTGGCGGTGATTATCGCTGGCCTGCTGCCCATATTGTGGGGGACCGGCACCGGTTCAGAAGTGATGAGCCGCATTGCCGCGCCAATGATTGGCGGGATGATTACCGCACCGTTGTTATCGCTGTTTATCATTCCTGCGGCCTATAAATTAATCTGGCTGAACCGGCACCGCCGTGCGGCGCAGCAGTAGCCAGGGATCACCTAAATCAAAAAAGCCCGAATATATTCGGGCCTTTTTGTTGTTTGCTTTAAATCTTTTCCAAGGGCGTTTTTTGCTGGCTTGAGGTCAGTTTTTTTCTGTCGTATGCCTGATTTGCTCGTGCCAGCCCTCAAGGATCCACAGGCAGGTCGCTGCCTGTGGGCCAGCGTCCAGAAGCGCCAGCCTGGTCTGATAATAGATTTTCTCCGTGCGTTCCGGAGATTGACCTGATGGGTAAATACAGGAGGTTACGTACCCTGTTGGTAACGATTTTTTTGGTTATCTAAAATCGCCAGTATTTTTAAGGTTTCACGGGCGTTCGGTGCCAGCGCGTAATAGAGGGAATTTCTTAGCTCCTGGGCCTTAATACTGTCTAATGCCGAAGCCAGTGTGGGCACTAAAGTTAACCAGTCGCTTTTCCCGGCGCTGATATTGGCAAGTGCATCACTCCAGGCGCGAGAAGATATCTGCGCGGAAAATTGATTGTCTCCATATTTATGCACCGTTTGGCGTACGGACTCTAACGATGATGTCGCTCCACAGCGATAGCTGGAACAAGAAAAATAGCGGCCAGGTATTTCATCTCACGACCTCAAGCCGTTCGCGCGAACCACTTATTTTTTGGTGCGTCAAAGGCCCGAGGATAATACAGCCTGCTGAGGCATAACCAGCGGGGCCATGCAACCTTTCACCATGTATTCTAAATAATGACCTGCCGAATGATTGCCCTGATATTTGGTGCAGCTCTATAGTCAACGGCCCTTTTGAGTATGTTGTTTTCCCTATCTCATAGACTCCACTGGGAATCGGCCCCATACCCTTAACGTTCTGTCTTGCAGGATTATTTTTGTTGGTTAAAACGCCAGAATATCCATGCTCAATAAATTTTCCATTATGAAAAACATTTCCTGTGCTTTGTTCATAAGTCCATGTCATAACTCATCCTTATATAACTACATGTGCTTTAATAGTTAATTTATATTACATATTGTCTCGGTTGGTTCATTAATGAATTTCAAAGCGTTAATAAAATCAGATTTTAATAATTTATTTGGGAGTTGGATGGGGGCGGAAAAACGGTCTGATTTCTTAAATATTGGACTCACTAAATACGATGAAGAAATAAAAGTTAATTTTTTTGTCATGTGCAGAGATTAGCGGGGGAGCTATATACTACCGTTCACCCCGCTCGTTTTGCCTTTAGTTACTGTTTAATTACATAGCCAAAAGCACACTGATAACCATTTTCATCCGGCTGAATGTAGACACCCTGCAATTCAGGCGCAAAGCCCGGAAGTTTATTAATGCCATCCTCCAGCGCCAGGAAATAGCGCTGAACCGCACCGCCCCAGATTTCACCGGGAACCACGCACAGTACGCCGGGAGGATAAGGTAACGCTCCCTCGGCGGCGGTGCGTCCCGCAATCTCAGCCACGGGCACCAGTTCCGCATTCCCGCGTACATATTCGATATTGGCCTGCTGCGGATTCATCGCCACCTGTGGGAAGCCTGACTTGCGGAACATATTTTTTTGCAGGGTTTTCACATCATGGCTGACGTAAAGATCGTGCATCTCCTGGCAAAGCTGGCGCAGGCTGTATCCCCGGTAGCGCTGCTGATATTTGGCATACAGAGAGGGCAAGACTTCGGCCATTGGCGCATCGAGGTCAAGTAGTTGCTCAAACCGGGCAATCTGAGCCACCAGATGCTGTAATTTCGCCATCGTTTCGGCCGGCGTCATTAAAAATAGGATTGAGTTAAGATCGCATTTCTCCGGGATAATGCCGTTTTCACGCAGGAAATGAGCCAGAATAGTGGCCGGCACCCCAAATGACTCATACTCCCCGGTCACGGCGTCAATACCCGGCGTGGTCAGCATCAGCTTGCAGGGATCAACAAAGTATTGCCGTTCGGCATAGCCATCAAATGCATGCCAGCGCTCGCCGGGAACAAAATTAAAAAAGCGTAGCGAGCGCGCCATCTCTTCAGTGTCGTGATCCTGCCATTTTGCTCCGGCCACTACGTCCGGAATGAAAGGCTTAATATAGCGGCAGTTAGCGAGCAGCAGCTTGCGTGCTTCAATGCCGTTTTTCACACACTCCAGCCACATCCGTTTGCCACTGGCTCCGGCATGCATTTTGGCATTAACGTCCAGGGCGGCAAACAACGGATAAAACGGGCTGGTAGAAGCGTGCATCATAAAGGCGTTGTTCATACGTTTGTGGTTAACGTAGCGTTCTTGTCCTTTGATATGTTTATCTTTTTTATGGATTTGCGAAGTCTGTGAAAAACCAGCCTGCTGCTTATGCACCGACTGAGTCACCAGTATGCCGGGATCGTTTTCATCCAGCTCCAGCAGCAATGGAGAACACTCTTCCATCATCGGGATAAACTGCTCATACCCAACCCACGCCGAATCAAACAGAATGTAGTCACATAGCGGGCCGATTTTATCCACGACCTGACGGGCGTTATAAATCGTGCCGTCGTAAGTGCCTAACTGAATCACCGCCAGACGGAATGGGCGTTTATCCGCAGCGCGATGGGGGGCGGCTTCACGGATAAGCTCGCGCAAATAGTGTTCTTCAAAACAGTGGCTGTCGATCCCACCGATAAAACCAAACGGATTACGGGCCGTTTCCAGATAAACCGGGGTAGCACCGGCCTGGAGCAAAGCACCCTGGTGAATGGATTTGTGATTATTGCGGTCAAACAGCACCAGATCTCCCGGCGTCAGCAGGGCATTCAGCACCACCTTATTCGCCGCCGAGGTACCATTAAGTACAAAATAGGTTTTATCCGCGTTATAGACCTTAGCCGCATGTTGCTGGGCCTCGCAGGGCGCACCTTCGTGGATCAATAGATCGCCCATTGCCACATCGGCGTTGCACAGATCAGAGCGGAATAATGTTTCGCCGAAGTATTCAAAAAACTGGCGGCCAGCCGGATGGCGCAGGAAGAATTGCCCGCCCTGGTGTCCGGGGCAATCAAAAGGGCTGTAAGCTTTGCCAACATAATCTACCAGGCGGCCAAAGAAAGGGGGCAACAACTCCTGTTCATACTTTTGTGCAGCGGCTTCGAGCTGCTGGCTGTTAGCATCCCTTAGGCTGTCCTTCAGCTCCAGTACGCCGGTTACTCGCTTAATCAGCGCAATCTCCAGCGAATCATCGACCGGAGCGGCAATAAATACCGGAATATTAAAGCCGGTGCTTTCAATTCGCGTGAGCACGCCGCTGTGCGCATCCTGTCCTGAGATAACAATTGCCGCGACGTCGGTAAAATCGGTCGCTTCAATACTCGTTATTTTTCTCTGGGTATTGAAAGCATGATTGATACCAGAACTGACGGCTACTTTATTATTAAACTTCGGCATTTCATTAATTCCGCTACTTATTATGCGGTCTGCGCCCTGGCGGGCTGGCACCGTATAATGATGAATATGGGCTTAAATTCCTGGACTCAGGTTTAACTACCCGAATCATTAATTCTGACTCAGATAAATCCCCTAACTTAGATAACGCGCAATACCAGCGGCTTAACCAATTCAGAGCGTTAAGCGGGCGTTATGCAAATCAGGGGATAGAGCGCATACGGCGTAACTCGTCGTTAATTATCTGTACGTCATCGTATAAAACGGCCGGGTAATCACGAGCGAAAGGTATGCCATGGCATCTGCTAACAATGCGTTATATGGACGAAAAAAAGTGGAAGTCGAAGTAACTACGCTGGGAAACCATCATCAGATGGGTGATTCGCCGGATGTGTGGCCACCATCGATTATTGTTTTCCATAGATACCACCATCAAAGGTTCGACAAAAGTTGGGAGATGATTCCCGGCGGATAACCTGGCCATATAGAGTTGGCTGGCGCAGATTATAAGAGCAGCAGACGGCTTGTAAAGCCCGGAGACTCAGAAAAGTCATAGTAAAAAACTATTCTGAGCGACGGGGAATATTTGAGGTGCGCGAAGTGAGTTAATCGGTAGATTCTGAGCGTTATGGACGGTCTTACGTCAGCATTATCCCGGCAGCGCTGTATCCGGCAGAAGGGAGAGGTTGTGGGAGGGTATGGCTAACCCCAAACAAAGCAGTATGGGCAGATGCAGTGTATCAAAGTGGAAGAGAGATAGTGCCAGCCGCAAGGGGCACTGGCACTATTCAGGATTATCAGGTCTTAGCTTCCCCAGCGGCTTCGCAGATAGTTTACCGCCTGCTGGGTCTGGGGCTGATTGAGATTGTTTTCACGGAATAAAATTGTGCCATTAATCTGCGGCAGGGAGTCGTTCAAATCGAGCTGCTTTTTAAGCTCCGGCACGCCGCCGTTTACCACCCAGTCCGGCTCTTGTTTCGAGACTTCACCCACTTTATAGAGTGCAACCCCAATATAGAGGCGAGTATTGGTGGGCTTGACCACATCGGCCCACCACCGGGCCAGCACGTCATAACGCGCCGCGCTGCGGGCAAACGGCCAGTAAATCTGCGGGGCAATATAATCCAGCAGACCTTGCTGTACCCACAGACGGGTATCGGCGTAAGACTCATCATAAGCCGCGGCACCGCGGGTTGCTGAACCCGCAGGATCCTGTCCCAGGTTGCGCCATACTCCGGCAGGGCTCACGCCAAACTCTACGCCAGGGCTTTGACGGCGAATTGTCTGCGACACTAACTCAATCAACTGTTGAGTATTGTGCCGGCGCCAGTCTGATTTCGATGCAAACCCCTGACCATACTGGCGGAACGTCTGGTTATCATTGAGCGCCGAACCGGGAGATTCTGCATAGAAATAGTCATCAAACTGCACGCCGTCTACCCGATAATGGGTGATGATTTCCGACACAATGCTGGCAATCCAGTCGCGAACCTGTGGAATGCCGGGATCGAGCACAAAGCGGTTGCCAGCGGTACGGATCCACTCCGGATGCTGCACATAGACGCTGGCCGGTTGCTGCGAGGCAGTCTGATTAAGTTCGGCGATGGTTTTAGTCCGGGTATTCACAGAAACCCGATAGGGATTCAGCCATGCATGAACCCGCATGCCGCGCTTATGAGCCTCATCCAGCATAAATTGCAGCGGATCGTAGCCCGGATCTTCACCGATATTGCCGGTCAGCATATCTGACCACGGCAGAATTTTTGACGGCCACAGGGCGGTGCCATCGGGCTTCACCTGGAAGAACACCGTGTTAATACCGAGGCTTTTCAGCTTATCGAGCTTGTCGCGAAGCGCCTGTTGCTGCTCGCGAATACGCTCACTGGCGCTGCCTGCCGTCACGGAAGATACCGGCGGCCAGTCGAGGCGTGAAACGGTGGTCAGCCATACGCCGCGTACCGGCTCGTTATTGTGCGTTGTCTGTCCCGGCAATGGCTGCTTAATTACCGGAGGCAGCGGAGTCACCAGGGATTTTGGCGGTTTAGACGAACAGCTGCCCAGCAGCAGCGCTATGCCTGCCAGCGCACCAGCTACAGATATTTTGGTGACGAGTGAGAACTTACGGTTGGCAGCGATGATGTACTCCGGTTGGTCAGGTAGCCACAAGAGAGCCTCATTCTCGTATGATTCGAATTTAAGTCAATATTTTAGAGAGTTAAAAGCCCATGCTCAGGACGGGGAAAAGAAACACCTGAAGATACCTCGCAGAAATCACCCTCATTTCAGCAATATTTTCCTGCCAGGGTACGCTTTTATCTGTCAGGGGCGGGCAGCCTTTAAATCGCTGGGTTACTCTGCCATCCGTTTTTGCCAGGAGGGGATATGAATACGTTTTCAGCCAGTTGTCACTGTGGGGCGGTTAAGTTCCGGGTCATGCTTTCCGATGGTTTTAACACCGCCAGAAGATGTGACTGCTCGTTTTGCCGGATGCGCGGCGCGGTGGTGGTTTCCGCCCCCCTCGATGGAATAGAGGTGATTTCAGGTACCGATAAACTCACTGAATATCGGTTTAACACTCATCAGGCGGCCCATTATTTCTGTTCGGTATGCGGTATTTATACCTTTCACCAGCGGCGATCGGATCCCTCACAGTATGGTGTGAACGTGGCTTGCCTTGAAGGTGTCTCTCCCTTTGATTTCAAACGCCTGGTAGTATCCAACGGCATTCATCACCCAAGCGATGGCGGCGGCGGTGTGGCGGGATACTTGAGCTATGCTCCGGTAGACGACCCGGTCAGGGGATAGATTTCGTTAATAAGCAACGGCAACAAAACAGGCCCCACGGGGCGGGGCCTATTACTGCTTATTTTGTCGGAGAATGGCTTGTGCTTGCGGTGGATACCGACGGTTGTGTTGATGCCGGAGCCGGGAATGGCGTTTGAGAAAGCAGCTGCGGATTAACGGTCGCCGTCTCAATGGCGTCAGGGTTGGCTGTCACAGCTGGTTGCTGCGGGGCCGGGCCGGTTTCCACATCGGCTATGCTCACAGAGGTCTGGCTGTCCTCACTCCCGGTCAGCGAAGTGACTACCGGTGGAAGAAACGTCGTATCTTCGCTGTTGCCGCCATCGTCATAAACACTACTGGGCTGGCTGTTGGTCAGCCTGCTCGAGTTAAAGTGCCAGTTCGAATTGAACGCTATAAAAGCGATTATCACCCCGGCGCTGATAATTAACGCGGTTTCCAGGGAGTGGGCTTTGTCTCTTTTATCGGACTGACGGGTAAAGTGCGCGACGGCATCACTGGCGCTCCAGTGTGTCTGATATCGGGACTCTAACCCGCTCCCGGCGGTAGGTTTGCCGAGGAATGTCAGGTCTTCCCAGCGTTTGCTGAAGATGCCGGTCAGGCCCTGGATTACGTAGTAACTATCACCACCAACGGCGGTTCGCTGAGTAATTCGGTATTTCAATTTTTATTATCCCCGTAAATGTTTTAAGCACTTTTTCTGGGGGCCGTGTCGAAACTATGTTTCCCGGCGGCTCTCCAGGGGGTCTGCCTTTTTATTGGCCGAAGCCAGGCATTGGAGTAGTAGTAGTTAGCAGGAGATGTAACTGGTGGTCATGAAGGATGGAGCACGGACTGGGAAGGGCAGGCGCGATAACTGCGGGACGGTCCGTAGCAGGCGGAGATAAGAGAGGGCGAACCAGCCGGTACGCAAAACGCTGCGTTAAGGGCGGATTTGAGCGTAGTGTCGTTCATCAACGCATTCACTAACTTCTCCTGCTCGCATAAGGCTTCATGTATTCACCATAATTATATTTCTTACCACAAAGCAGTATTTGAATGAAGGAGATAGTGTGCTTTTTGCAAAAAGAGTCACGAAATAAGGCTCCAGAGAGGGGACAATGCTGTTCATAAGTGAGAGATAAGCCGCTGAAACAATAACTGTTACCGGTAAAATTGCTGCCAATGGCAGCGATCTGTTTAAAATTCTCTTTTTCGCTGCTGGTGAAGCATCAGGCCGGGGAGAGGCCGGAATAAAGCCGATGCGGAGAGTAAAATTAGCTAGTGCAGGCTAAGATATTTGCAGTTGTGGGAATAATTAGCTGAGGGCGGAGCAGTGCGATTATTAAATCATCAGGCGACAGTTTATTAGCATCTTTGCCAGCGGGCGGTGCTTTCTTCAGATAAAACATCAGCTTTAAACTTCCTTTTAACCATCTTATTGCGCCTGTTTATCAACCAATCTGATACCGACTCAGGCCGTTAATGTTATGACGATAGGCAGGGAGGATTTCTGCCGATATAATTCTGCCCACTGACGGCCTGCCAGCGCTAATTTGTTAGCAATAGAACCGAACAGTTAGAATATTGTTGATTTACCGGCGTGATGTTGCTGATAGTTTTAGCAGGTGCGTCTGAAGTGGGGATGCATGGTTATTTTTCGTTCGTTTAGGGTGTTGAGCGGCATTTTATTAGCTGTGATAGTTTTTTACTTATTTCTTAATAAGTATTTTCTTGATATTTATAGCTTTATTAATGATAGCCTGGTTGATAACCCGGAATACCGTCTGGTGATGAGCCGCAAATTACCCTGTGCTGGTAATTTAACTTCCTTAACATGGGTGCCAGAAGAGAATGTTCTGGTGGCAACATTAAATCAACCAACCTCCGTGGTAAAAATTAGCACTAACGGTGAAGTGATCTCCCGCAGCGGGCTTGGTTTCATTGAAGATGCTGAGTCGGTTGAGTATATCGGGCATAATAAAATTGCACTACTTGATGAAAAAAACGCCATTCTGCACATTATAAACTTGTCTAATATTCGTCCCGACAGACCGGAAAAATCCATCGACTTGCAAATGATCGAACCGCAAAATAGTCATGATTTTGAAGATATGGCGTGGGACCCGCAGCATAATATGATTTATATTGCCAGGGAGCACCAACCCACCGGGTTATATGCCGTGCGACTTGACCCGGCAAATAATATTAGCGGCGTTTCCAACTACGAATATATGCTGGATAATATTCGGCTGAAAGATATCTCTGGCTTAAATTATAACCATAACCAGTTGCTGGTCTTGTCAGATGAATCCAAAATGCTGTTGCAGATGGATTCTGGAGGCCGGGTCACCGCCAGGCTCTCATTGACTCGCGGCAACTTTGGGCTAAATAGCGATATGCCCCAGCCGGAAGGTGTGGCAGCCGATAAAGATGGCAATATCTATGTGGTCAGTAAGCCCAATCTGTTCTACAAACTGGCGCCGGCCAGTCTTTGAATAACCCCACCATTTTTAGCTCTGCCCGTTTGTAAAATCGCGGGTTTTCTTCGCCTTGTAATGACCTGGCACCACAATAAA